>SECN01000004.1 GCA_004173515.1 Myxococcaceae bacterium
GCCAGGAGGAGCTCGGCGCGCTCGACCCACCAGGGGGAGGCGGGTGGCGTCGGAGGGATGGAAGGCATTTGTGTGAGCAGGGTGTCAAACAGACCGGATCCTGTCCAACGCGGGCGCTCGACGGCCCGCACAAGGGGCTTCGGGAACCCTGCCTGACGCTTGTCGGGCAAGGGGCCTTCAGCGACGCTCCCGCGTCCCTCTCCCCCGAGGCTCCATGAACGCACTGCGCCCCACGAGTGTCCTCGCCGCGTTGTTGTTGCTGTCCCCCGGTTGCACCGCCTCGCGCCCACCGGCCCAGGCGGAGGCCACGGCCTCCCAGTCCGCCACGCCCGCGCTCTCCTCCTCCCAGGTGGCGCTGCGCGCCTTCGTGGACGCGCACCTGGAGGAACACTTCCGGCGCTCACCGATGTCCGCCACGTCCGCGGGCATCCACACCTATGACGGCGAGCTGCGCGGCTTCCGGCCCGAGGAGCGGGCATCCCACCTGTCGTACCTGAAGGAGCGGCTCGCGGCCCTGCCCACGGCGGTGGACCGCGCCTCACTGCCGCCGGAGGACCGGGCCGACTACGACATCCTGGAGAACCACTTCCGGGCGCGCATCCTGGAGCTGGAGACGGTGCGCTCGTGGGAGCGCAACCCGAACGCGTACCTGGGCTTCGCGTCGGGGGCCGTGTTCCAGCTCATCAACCGCGACTTCGCGCCGCTGGAGGAGCGGATGCGCTCGGCGGTGAAGCGCATGGCGGTGGTGCCGGAGATCTTCGCCTCGGCGCCGAAGAGCCTCCAGAACCCGCCGAAGCTGTGGACGGAGATCGCCCTGGAGCAGGTGAAGGGCACGCGCGCGCTCTACGCGCAGACGCTGCCGGAGGCCTTCGTGTCGGTGAAGGACGCCGCGCTCCAGGAGGCCTTCAAGCAGGAGCAGGCCCGATGCCTGACGGCCATCGACGGGTACACCCGCTTCCTGAAGGAGGACCTGCTGCCCCGCTCGAACGGGGCCTTCGCCATCGGTGAGGAGACGTACCGCAAGAAGCTCCAGTACGAGGAGGGCGTCACCGACAGCATCGACTCGCTGCTGGCCTGGGGCCGCTCGGAGATGAAGCGCACGCAGGACGAGTTCCGCGCCGTGTCGGCGCGGATCGCCCCGGGCCGCGCGCCCATGGACGTGTACCGCGAGCTGGGCAAGGAGCACCCGGCCTCGGCGGAGCTGGTGGCCACGACGACGGCGACGCTGGAGGGCATCCGCCAGTTCCTCCTCGACCACCGCATCATCACCGTGCCCAGCGAGGTCCGCGCGAAGGTGGCGGAGACGCCGGCCTTCAGCCGCGCGCTGTCGTTCGCGAGCATGAGCACGGCGGGCCCGTTCGAGACGAAGGCGACGGAGGCGTACTACTACGTGACGCCCGCGGATCCGACGTGGAGCGCGGAGCAGACCGAGCAGCACATGAGCTTCTACAACCGCTACGCGCTGCCCCTCGTGTCCATCCACGAGGCGTACCCGGGGCACTACGTGCAGTTCCTCTGGACCAACCGCATCCCGTCGAAGGTGCGCAGGCTGTTCGGCTCGGGCTCCTTCAGCGAGGGCTGGGGCCTGTACACCGAGCAGATGATGCTGGACGAGGGCTATGGCGGCACGGGGCCGGAGGCGGACCGGCTGCGGTTGAACCAGCTGGCGCTCTACCTCCAGCGGCTGGCGCGCTACGTGGCGGGTCTGTCATTGCACACGCGCGGGATGACGTACGACCAGGCGGTGAGCCTCTTCGAGAAGGAGGCCTACATGACGCGCATCAACGCGGAGCGCGAGGCGCGCCGTGGCACGTCGGACCCGACGTACCTCGTCTACGCGCTGGGCAAGAAGATGCTGATGGAGCTGCGCGAGGAAGCGAAGGTGAAGTGGGGACGCGACTTCACCCTCCAGCGCTTCCACGACGCGGTCGTCTCCCACGGCTACCCACCCGTGCCCATCGTCCGCCAGCTGCTGCTCGGCGACGACGCGGCGCCTCCCGCGTCCCGTTGAGCAGCTCGCGAGGAGGGGTGTTCACCAATCCGCCCCGGCCCTGCGCCGCAAGCCCTCCGCCACCGAGGCGCAGTCATCACCTGGGCGATCCGCTTGGCCACCCCTTACGCGGTTCGTCCCCCGGCCCTAGACAACTTCGGCATCGTTGAGTCGTTCTCCCACAATTGAAGGGACTCCAACGAAACTGAAGCAACTCTGGCTGGGCCCTGGGCCGCACCCCGCCCATGGGCCTCCATTTCTCCCATCGTTCTGCGATCACACTGGACTCCGCCGTCTCGAAACAGTATTTCCGTGCTTTAAACCGAAAAATGGACAGGACGGAAATGACTCGTGTCGCGAGGCCCGAGGAAGAATCGGCGTGTCTTCACGCCGAAGTCTCGATCTTGAAACTTCTTCCTCCGCAGGCGGAGTATCTGCATCATCAGGCCGTGCAGATGGCCAGTGTCGGCGGGCCGCAATCCGCGGGTGTCCGAGAGCGCGCCGAGGCCGGCGCGAGCGTACTGCGCGACATGCTCGGCCCCGAGCAGCGTGCCGTGGTTGATGGCTATGCCAACAATCGCATCACCCTGCTGATCGTCGCGGGCATGGTCGAGGTCGGTGATGGCGTGCCCGAGGCTCGGCCGTCGCTCGAGGACTTGAAGCGCGATCTCGATTGCCGGGTGCTCGCGTCGCGCAGCCAGATCCTGTTGAACCTCGCCGGCAATCGTCCCTTTGCGTACGATCTGGATTACAATGAAATGGTCCGAATCGTCGGCAACTTCAAGGGCGGCGGACAGCACAAGATCGACGAGGAGCCAGCGCCCGAAAATGTCGAGCTGTCGTCGCACTCGGGTCTCGCGCTCGGCGCGCACACCGAGCCACCGTACTATTGCTCGTTTCATGCGACGGACCGGCATTCGCCGGCGCCCTCGACCTTGATCCTGACGGCGCGGTGGAATCCGCTGCACGAGCCGACCCAGGTCATCCCGATCACGCCGGTGCTGAGAGCCCTCGGCGAGCCCGTGGTCGACGCGCTGACGAAGAAGCACTACCGATTCACCCGGCCGAACTCCTACGTGCCCGGCGACGAGGATGGTCGTGATGTCTCCATCGTGGACTACAACAACCACGGCGACTACGCGTTCCGGTTCAGCGCCTATCGCTTCTCGGCGTGCGACGGTGTGCCGGAGAGCTCGCGGTACGCGATCGACGCGTTGAAAGCCGGCATTGCGGATGCGGAGCAGCTGCGGGTGACCTTGGATCCCAGTAAGGCGATCCTGATCAACAACACCAAGGCGCTGCACTGCCGCGACATCATCAAGGACAACCGGCGGATCCTCGTGCGCCTGTTTGGCTACAATCGCTTCTCCACCGCCATCGTTCAGTCGACCGACCCGATGTTGGTCAAGGGATGACTTCCGGGAATCCATGCCTCGACTCGATCATCTGTCCGTCATCGCGCCCTCGCTTGCCGAAGGCGTCGACCACATTCGGGCGTGCCTGGGGATCGACATTCCGTTCGGCCGCAAGCACACCCACATGAGCACGCACAACCATCTGCTCCGGTTGGGAGAGTCCGCGTATCTTGAGGTGATCGCGATCGACGAGGCGGCGTCGGCGATCGCCGGCCAGAGGTGGTTCGGGCTCGACGATCGCGCGGCGGTGCGCAAGGCGTGGGACGACGGCAAGCGCTTGCGCGGCTGGGTGGCGCGCACCGACCACTTTGATCGCGAGATGGACAGGCACCCCGGCGTGTTCGGCGAGAAGCGCGAATTTCACGTCGGCGCGTCGAGCTACTTCTTCTCCGTGCCCCAGGACGGCTCGCTGCCGATGCATGGCGTCGCGCCGTCGCTGATCGATCGGCAGGGCAAGCGCCCGTCGCTCGCGCCGGAGACCGAGATGGGCTGTGCGCTGGTGGCGTTCACGCTCGAGCACCCGGACGCCGCGCAGGTCGCTCAGCTGTACGAAGTGCTTGAGATCGCGGGCGCGCCTGACGTGAAGCACGGCGATGAGTTTCGCTACACCGCGACGATACGCACGCCGTCGGGGATCCGGGTTCTGTCGTAAACAATGGAGTCGGTGATGTCCAAAGTGGCTTCTCCCTATCAGCAAGACCGTGGCGGTGTGGCGCTGAGTCCGTACGACGCGGAGATCGACGCGCTGTTGATCCATGCCTCGGCCGCCGAGCGCGAGTCCATCGCGACGGCGCAACGCGCGCTGCGCAGCGCGGCGCTCGCCGATGGCCTGCAGTTCGACGCCAATCACCCGTATCCGGTGTGCCTGCGCCCGACGATCATCGACGCGGGCTGGGCGGCGCAGCTGAAGTCGGCTGGCGAGCGCTTCATTCGCGTGTTCGACGAGGTGCTTGAGCTGTATCGCCACGATCCCGAGGTTCGGAAGCTCTATCGCAGCTACGAGCCCGTGAGAGAATATCTGCTCGCGGCGCCCGGTTTCCGGCCGCTCACGCGCATCTGCCGCTTCGACGGTCTGGTCGCGCCGGATGGCCGCTATCTGATCCTCGAGACCAATACCGATTGTCCCGCGAACCTGTTCGCGTCCGGCCAGGCCACGCGGCTGTGGCGCTCTCAGCCCAATCCGATCCTGGCTGCGTGGGGCCGCACCGTCGAGCTGGTTCCCCAGCCGATCGTCGAGACGCGCAATCTGTTCATCTCGGAGCTCTTGGACGCGTATCGCGCAGACAAGGGCCGAGACCCGAACGAGGTCCGCATCGTCAACTACAACGGTCGCTTCACCAGCGAAGCCGATCTGGTGATCCGGGGCTTCAGCGAGCGCGGCATTCACTGCGAGTTCATCGACCTGCGCGAGCTCTCGCGCGGCGCGGGCTGCGTGACGCATCGCGGGACGCGTATCGACCTCGTCTACAACAAATGGGACCTGCGCGATCTCATCCAGTGCCCTGACGCCGAGCACTATCTTCGCGCGGTGGCCGCCGGCGACGTGGTCAGCGTGAACCCGCTGGCCTGTCAGTGGATCTACGCCGATAAATCGATTCTCGCGCTGCTGAGCGATCCGCGGTTTGGCGATCACTTCTCGGCGCCGGATCGCCAGTTGTTCCAGCGCCACGTGCCCTGGACGCGGGTCGTGGCGCCCGGGCGCTCGATCTCGATGGACGGCGAAGAGGTGGAGCTGTGCGACTACCTCAAGAGCAATCGAGCTCGATTCCTGCTCAAGCCGACCAACGCCACCTGGGGCGATGGCATCGTGATCGGCAACAAGACCCCTGATGCGGACTGGCAGCGCGCCGTCGATGTCGCGGCGTCTACCTCCGCGTTTGTCGCCCAGGAGTACATCCAGGGCCACGTCATCCACTGCCCGGATACGACCACGGGCGAGATCGCGCCGAGGATTGCCGATCTCAATACATTCATCTTCGGCGGCAAGGTCGTGGGCTTTCTGTCGCGCGCCAACCAGAGCCCGATCATGAGTCTCTACAAAGGCGGCGCGATGCTGCCGGTCATGATCGCGCGGCACTAGAGCCATGAGCCAAGCGCCTTCGGACGCCGCCGCGTGGCGGAGCATCTTCACGATTTCGTTCCTGGTCGGCATGTTCGCCGTCGCGGTGGGCGGCACGCCCGTGCTGCTCGGCGTGTTGCTGACGCGCCAGGGCGTGGCCAGCAGCGTCATCGGCATCTCGGCGGCGTGCAGCCCGCTTGGCCTGATCGCGTCGTCGTTCGTGATTCCGTGGGCGGCCGAGCGGTTCGGCGCGGTGCGCATCGGCGTCGCGAGCTGCTTGCTCGGACTGGCGGCGATGGCGGCGATGGCGCTCGTGCCCGAGCCCATCCTATGGATCGCGGCGCGCTTGCTGTGGGGCCTGTCGGTCGGCGGCTTCTACATCGTCAACAAGGCGTGGCTCGCGCAGATCACGCCGTCGGGTCGCCGCGGCCGGGTGTTCGGCATCTATACGTCGTTCCTGTCGGCGGGCTTTGCCTGCGGCCCGCTGCTGGTGTCGCTGGCCGACTTTCGCTCGCCGCACTGCTTCGCGCTGCTTGGCGCTGCGTTCGTCGCGTGCGCGCTGGGCGTGCTGCTTGTCGGCAAGCGACTGCCGGACTTCTGCGGCACGGCGCGCGCGCCTGTGCTCGGGGCAATCCCACTGATTCCGGCGGCGCTGCTCGCGGCCGCGTCGTTCGGCGCATTCGATCACGCGTCGCTGGCGTTCCTGCCCAGGTTCGGCGCGGCACATGGCGTGAGCACCGCGATCATGGGCATCGGGCTCAGCGTGCTCAACGTCGGAAACGTGGTGTTGCAGCCACCGATCGGCTGGGCGTCCGATCGCTGGGGCCGGCGCGCGGTGATGGTCGTCTGCGCGTTGCTCACCGTGCTCGGCGGCGGCGCGTTGCCGTGGGTGATCGACGCACCGACGCCGCTGCTGTACCTGTTTCTGTTCGTCTGGGGCGCTTGCGCCTACGGCACGACGACGGTGGCGTTGGCGGCAATCGGCGACCGCTTCACCGGTGCGCAGCTCCTGAGCTGCAGCGCCGCCATGACGATGGCCGGCGGCTTCGGTGGGGTCGCCGGGTCGTCAGCGATCGGCGTGCTGCAGGATGCGTTCGGCACCCACGCGTTTCCGCGCGCGATCATCCTGATCTTCGTGGCGTTGGCCGCAGTCGCGGCGCGCTCGATGCGCAGCCGCGGCCTGGACGCGCTGCCCGCGCTGTCGCCAGCCGCTGAGCGCGCCCGCTGATGCTCCGTTGCCTGTCCAGGTGGTCACAGTGATGCCGATGGGCGCGGTAAGGCGGCCCCATGGGCACGGTTACTTCACGCCCTGCTGCTGCCTGCTCTTCTCCACGAGCTCCGTGGCCTTGGCGGAGATGTTGTCGAACTGGGCGCGGTACACGTCCGAGTGGCTCTTGCCCGTCTTGGCATCCGGTACATTCTGGCGCGCCCAGTAGCTGTCGAAGCTGGGGTCCGCGCCCTCCAGACGCTTGCCGAACCGGTCCATCTCCTTGGGCCAGCCCTGGCCCTGGATGCCATCCTTCATCACGTCGTGATGGCGCTGGATGCCGTTGAATTCGATGCGCTCCATGCTCTTGGCGAAGTTCTCGCGCCGGGCGTTCAGGTTACCGCCCACGACGGTCTTCCCCAGCGCCGCGTTGACCTCGGTCTGGAAGGCATCGCCCGTCACCTTGCTGAACTTCTTCTGCTGGGCGACGTTGGTCAGCTCGAAGGCCATGACGCTGGCACGCTTGGGCCCCGTGAGGTCTGGCTTCAACCCGACCTGCCCCTGTCCCGAGTAGAACATGCCGCCCTGGACCTGATTCTTCGTGATGACGTTGACGGGCCTGGCCTGGGCCGCGGCCGCATCCTCCGCCAGCTGCTTGTACTTGGGATTCTTCAGCATCTCCTCGTGCGCCATCTTGTCGTACGCGGCATGCATCGAGGGGTCCGTAGAGGGCCGCTGCACGGTGGGCTGTGGCCCGGCGGCAGGCCCCTGGGTGCGCTGCTTCTTCTGCGCGGGCCCTTCCTGCGCGGGACGGAGAGGGGACGGGGTGATGTCGTCGTGCTTGCGCTTCGGAGGAAGCGAAGGACCCGATCCTGCTCTGAAGATGCTCTTGGGCATGGAGCGCTCCTGGGGATTACCGTGGAAGAGGTGTGAACCAGGATAGCGCTCCGCCGGGAAGAATACCCGGGTTCACTCCGCAATGAGGGCAGGCTTCCGACGTACGACGCAGCGCCACTTCTCCCGAGACACCCATGCCCCGCCGCCCGTTGCCCTTCGCCGCCCTCGTGGTGCTCGCCGCGCTCAGCGCCTCCGCCCAGGTCGCTCCGTCTCCGCTGGGGCCCATCTCGCCCACCACCGGAATGGTGCTTCGGGACGACGTGGTGCGAGCCCTCATCCAGGAGAGCTCGGGCGACCGCATCCACGACGGCGTGCAGCGGCTCTCCCTCCTCGCGAGGGACACCCAGGAGGGCTACGCCCAGGCTGCCGAATGGACGAAGGCCGCCGCCGAGGCCGCGGGGCTCCAGGACGTGCGCCTGGAGGCGATGAAGGACGGTCCCCAGTGGCGGGCCACGCGCGGCGAGCTGTGGGTGGCCGGTCCCCACCGCTACCGGGTGACGTCCTACGCCGACCTGCCCATGTCCCTGGCGACCGGCAGCGGCAGCTTCGAGGGCACGGGCCTGGAGCTGGTCGACGTGGGCACGGGCACCCAGGACGCGGAGTACGCAGGCAAGGACCTGAAGGGCAAGGTGGTGCTCACCCGGGGCCACCCCGTGCCGGCCCTGCGCACCGCCGTGGCGAAGCTGGGCGCCGTGGGCGTGGTCGCGTCCTACTCGACGCCTCCCTGGAACGCCCCCCACCGCATGGACGGCGACTTCCCGGATCAGGTGGGCTGGGCCGCCATCCCCCGGAGCCTGATTCCCCAGGGCGGCGCGCCGGCGCCCTTCTTGTTCATGGTGTCGGACCGGCAGGGACGCGAGCTGCGCGCCCAATTGCTGGAGGGCCCGGTGAAGGTGGACGTGAGCATCGCCACGCAAGCGCCCACGGGACACCTCAGCATCGTCAGCGGCGTCATCCCCGGCACCCTCGCGGGGGAGGAGATCGTCCTCACCGCCCACCTGGACCACTACAAGCCCGGCGCCGACGACAACGCCTCCGGGGCGGCCACGCTGCTGGAGCTGGTGCGCACGTACACCACGCTCATCCGCCGGGGCGTGCTGCCGCCGCCGGTGCGCACCCTGCGCGTGCTGTGGCTTCCGGAGTTCGAGGGCACCCGCGAGTGGTTCTCCCTCCACGGCGCGGATCCGGTGCGGCGGGTGGCGCAGTTCAACTTCGACATGCTCGGCGCCAGCATGACCCGCGCCCACTCGCGCTTCCAGGTCTCCTACACCCCGGACTGGAATGGCAGCTTCGTGAACGCCGTGTCCGAGTCCACGGTGGCCTTCATGAACCGCTTCAACGGGGTGGCCTACCCGCCGAGGAAGGACTTCCGCATCGGCTCGGTCACCGGTTCGCAGGACCCGATGGACGCCCACATGGAGCGCTATGGCCGGGGCTCGGATCACCAGCTCTTCAACGACCACGGCATCCCTGGCGTCGGCTTCTCCACGTGGCCCGACGACGGCTACCACACGAGCGGCGACCGGCCGGAGAACGTGGACCCCACCCAGTTGCACCGCTCCGCCTTCGCGGGCCTCGCCTCCATCACCGTCGCCGCATGGGCCGAAGGCACGGGCGCCCTGGAGCTTTCGCGCCTGGTGGCGGTGCACGGCGTGAAGCGCGTGGCGGACGACGAGTTCCGGGCCCGCCGCGACCTGGCCGCGACGCCCGCCGCGCAGCTGCCCGGCTTCGCCCGCCTGGCCCGCGCCGGGGTGCGCGCCGGCTACCAGCGTGAGCGCGACGCCCTGCGCTCCTGCCTGGCCCTGGGGGCACCCGCCGAGCCGGTGAAGAAGATGATCCGGACGCTGGAGTCCGCCGAGTCCCAGGCCCTGGACCGCGTGGAGGCGGAGGGCAAGGCGCGCGGGGTGTCCCTGAAGGAGCCCGCGCCCAGCGAAGCCGAACGCCGGGCGCGGGCCTTCGTTCCGCGTCGCGTGAAGGGCCAGGAGCTTGCCTCGTTCGACGACCTGGAGCGCCGCGCGCCCCCCGAGTCCAAGCCCCGGGTGGACGCGGTGAATGCCGCCATGGCCGCGGCGGCCACGGCCCTTCGGGAGCGGGGGGAGAGCGAGCTGCGCTTCTACCAACTGGCCGACGCGGTCGCGAGCTACGCCGACGGCCGGCGCTCCGTGGCGGACATCCGCGACGCGGCCCATGCCGAGTACGGCTACGTGTTCTCCGCGGACGCGCTGCTGGAGCTGTTCGAACTGCTGGAGCAGGGCGGCATCATGACGCGCGTCCGCTGAGCCAGGGCGAGCGCACCGGGAGCGCTCCCTATTCGGGCGCGCCCTGTTCGATCCACGTGGAGATCAGGTCGATCTCCTCTTCGGGAACGGGAGGCAATCCCAGGGGCATGCCCAGCACCGCCGGGTGGGTCTGCCCGTCCATCTCGCCGTGGCGGGCGAGGAGGGCGGCGACCAGCCGGGGCGTGCCATCTTCCAGCCGATCCGGAAGCCCGAGGAACCGACCGTCCCGCTTGATGCCGCGAAGGAGGCCGGCCCGTGTGGCCAGGTCGAGCGAGGCGCCGTCGTAGCCGAACCCTCCGGAGTTGCCCGGTCCCTGATCACCGGGCCGCCTTGCGTCGGAGTGACAGTGGAAGCAGAGGTGGCTTGAGAGCTTCCGCGCGACCTCCGGGTAGTGCACCTCGCGCTCGAGCAGGCGGGGCCGGTACCGCGGGCGCGGCTCGGCCGGCACCTCCGGCAGGGGTTCACGCAGGAAGGTCGCCAGGTCCTCGACCTCCTTCGGGGTGAACGGGAAGGTGGGCATCTCCGTGTCGGGGAGGATGCGGTGGGGATCGCTCAGCCAGTTGCGCAGCTGCGCCAGCGACATGCGACTTCGCACGTGGCGCAGGTCCGGGGCGCGCCTCCGGGCCGAGGGGCCGCGGAACTCCGGCGAGCCGTAGCGCAGGGTCGCGAGCGGGGAGTCGCCCCGGTAATGACAGCTCGCGCAGGCGTGCTTCGCGTAGAGCGCGCGGCCCGCCTCCGCGTCACCGCGCGCGGCCTCCTCCGACTCCTCCTGGGTCACCGCGAGGAAGTCCGCGATGAGCTCCGCCTCCCTCGGGCCAATCTTCATCCGGGGCATGGTGGCGCCGTAGAGTGGCCTCACCACGTGCGGCGCCTGGAGCCAGGAGGTGAGCCAGCTGCGCTTGACGCGCTGGCTCAGGGAGCCGAGGTCCGGGGTCCGCACCAGGTGCGTGATGTGCTCGTTCCACCGCTGGATCTCCGCCTTCCGGTACCAGAGGTCGAGTCGCCCGGTGGCGATGGCCTGATGGCACGTCACGCAGTTCTCGCTCAGGCGCGCGGACGTGGGCTCGAGGCCCGGCACCACGTGACAGCGATTGCACTGGAAGTGCTCCACGGCCTCCCGTGGACTCCCGGGCGCGTGTTGCCTGGGGGCGAGGACCTGCGATGGCAGGCGCAGCGCCAGCACGTCGGCGTCACGCCAGAGCACGAAGCCGCCGCCGGCCGTGGCCACCAGGATGGCGACGCCGGCCAGGGAGGCGGGTGAGAGGAAGCGCGGGGCCACGAGCGGGGCTCCTGGGCGGCTCGGGATCAGCCGTACGGATCAAAAAAGGAGGGGTTCTGGCAGAGGTTCGGAAGGATGAACAGCTGCCGGGCCACTGCCAGCCCCACCACCAGCAGGACCGACGTGAGCATCAGGCTCACGAGCGCCAGCCGTCTCCAGCCTCCGAACATCCGTCGCCCCGGTCCATGGAAGTACGCGGCCTGCAGACCGAAGAAGAGCGCGGGACTGGCCACCAGCGCCGACAGCATCACGGGACTCACCGAGCAATAGCTCAGGTCGTACGCGCTGAAGCTGAGCAGCGGCGCGCCCGCGTAGAACGTCGACAGCATCAGGATGATCGCGGCGCTGGCGAGCAGGAGAAAGGCCTTGCGCGGCGCTGACGTCGTGGCCGTCGAGCCCCCCACGCTGACGAGGACGGTGCGATTCAGGAACACCGCACCCAAGGTCCAGAGGCCCAGATCGACCCAAAAGGTCGAGGTGAAGTCCGGGATGCTGCCGTCCATCGAGTTGATGCACGCGAGCGCACGCAGCGGCCAGAGGACCGAGGCGCAGAGCAGGGCGGGGGCGATGGCGCGGGAAGACATCCCGCGAGTCTAGCAGGCCCTTCATGGAGGGGCTGTCGCGTCATTTACAATTTTAAACGGCTAGTCGGTTTTTGCTGGATGCGCGGGGAGGCGTCTGGGGCAAGGATCGTGGGACCTATGTTCAAGCTCCTGTCATCGGCTGTCGTCAGCCTCCTGCTTTCCCTGGGGCTGCTGCCCACCACCTCGGAGCAGACCGAGGCGCTCGCCGTCACGACGACCACGGTCGCGACGCACAACACCTTGCACGGGCAGGCGACGTTCAAGCCGCTCGCGGACGTCATCGGCTGGCAGGAGGTGGACACCTCCGAGGGCCACACGAAGCTCGGGGCGCTCGAGTCCTATGATCACTTCCGACCCGGCGAGAACCGGCTCGACGCGCGAAACTCCATCGCCATCTCCTGGCGCAGGAACAAGTTCGAGAAGACGGGGGACGGCTCCCGACTCACGCACGGCGGTGAGGCGGAGGTGACGCCCGCGCGCTTCGTGAACTGGGTCGTGCTGAAGCACAAGGAGACCGGCGCGAAGCTGGCCTTCGTCAACACCCACTACATCTCCGGCGCCTGGAACGGGGAGCACCCCGAACGCCAGGAGCGCTGGCGGACGCACAACGCCGCCGTGCTCGAGGTGGTCGCCGACCTGCGCGGCCGGGGCCTGCCCGTCGTCCTGGTGGGCGACTTCAACCGCCCCCTGTCGCAGGACATCCCCGGCATGAACCACCTGCGGACGGCGGGCGTCGACGGTGTGCCCATCGACCAGATCTACGTGCGGGAGGGCATCGGCACCGGTCCCGCCGAGCGCCTGGAGAAGTACGGCTCCGACCACTTCGCCCACACCGCGACCGTCGCGTACTGACGCCCGGGGCCGCTCACTGTCTGGCTTGACCCCGCGTCTGTCTGGCTGACAAACATCTCGGGCCTGCCAGGAATGGTCAGGCCCAACCTCTGGAGTCCGCCATGTCGCTCGACCCTTCGACCACCGCCGTGCTGCTCATCGAGTACCAGAACGAGTTCGCCACCGAGGGAGGGGTGCTGCACCCGGCGGTGAAGGGCGTGATGGCCGAAACGAACATGCTGGAGAACACCCAGGCGCTGGTGAGGACCGCGCGCGCGAAGGGCGTGACGGTGATGCACGCGCCCATCTCCTTCGCGGAGGGCTACGGCGAGCTGACCCGGCACCCGTACGGCATCCTCAAGGGCGTGGTCGACGGCAAGGCGTTCGTGAAGGGCGGCTGGGGCGCGCAGATCATCGACGCGCTGACGCCGCAGAAGGGCGACATCGTCATCGAGGGCAAGCGCGGCCTGGACACCTTCGCCAGCACCAACCTGGACTTCATCCTGCGCAGCAAGGGCATCAAGACCGTCATCATCGGCGGCTTCCTCACGAACTGCTGTGTGGAGTCCACGATGCGCACCGCGTACGAGCACGGCTACGACGTCATCACCCTCACGGACTGCACCGCCGCCACCTCGGCGGAAGCGCACCAGAACGCGCTCAAGTACGACTTCCCGATGTTCTCGCGGCCCCTGCCGTCCTCGGACGTGCTCGGCATGTTCAAGGAATAGGGCTCGCCCGTGGGGGCCGGACCCGGCCTGCTTGAGACGGCCGGGTCAGAAGCGGGGTTGGGGGCAGGGGATGGGCGCGTTCGGTGGATGGCACACCGCTTCGGTCCGAGGGTCCTCGCCGAAGTCCGTCACCAGCGTTCCATCCGCCTCCAGATAGGCGACGTCGTGTTCCTGGTCTCCGGCCGGTGTCGCGCTGTCCCGACACGCGCCGCGCTCCACCAGGCGGTCCACGCGCACCTGGTCGCCTTCCAGGATGCGCACGTGGAGCGCCTGTCCCAGGAAGGCCGCGCGCTCCCGCGTACAGACGATGACCTCCGTGGTCCACTGGCCCGGGGACCCCGTCCGGGCCCTCGCGGCGGGCGCCGTGACGCCCTGGATTTCGACGGTGCGTCCGGAGAAGGCCTCCGGTGGGCCGACGACCTCCAGGCGGACCTCATAGCCATCCTCGGAGCTTCCACCGCAGCCGAGGACCGCGGCTGCCAACGACAGACAGTACAGGCTCCAACGCTTCATGGTCCATTTCCTCCGGGGAGGGGAATGCGCAGCAGGGGCAGGTCCACGGGGCCGTGCAATCGCAGCTCACCGCTCCCACCCGGGACGCCGAACACCGCGTCCACCTCTCCCACCAGATGGCCTCCGTCGCTGAAGTCGACGGAGGTGATGCGCCACGTTCCGCGCAGCAGGGGCGCGGATGCGGGTTCTCCGCCCGACAGCCCGGAGGCTCCCGGCAGTCGGGGGCAGCCCGAGGCCGGAAAGCCCGTCCCCACCTCCAGCGTGACGGGATAGGCCGCCGTGACGGGATCCATGCAATGCCAGAGCGACACGGTCAGCGGCAGCGCGCTGCCGGGATCCGGAAACGAGAACCCGACGTGCACCGCGCCACCGTACTGCCGCAGGTAGGTCGCATGGCAGAGGCGCGCGGGCCGGACGTCCCGCTCTGATTCGAGCACCACCCGGGTCTCCTCGCGCGCGGGTTCGTCGCAGGCGCCCGGGGTGCTGAGCGGCGTGCTCCAGGCCTCCCCGCTGTCCCCGCTCGAGGAAGGTGAGGCTTCACACACATATGTCAGCTCCCGGTCCAGGTCGGTGTCGCGCTGGAGGCGGCCGTCGTCCGTGAGCCGCAGTTGATGCCGCTCCGTGAACCGCCAGCCTTCCTTTCGCAGCCGTGCGTACTGCTCCGCGCGATCCCGACAGACGAAGGGCTGGAGGCTCACCGTGGTCACGGCCCCGTCCGAACCCAGGCTCTGGAAGGACACCGGGGCGCGCTCCAACAGGCCCTCCTCCGCCTCCAGGGAGAAGCGCTGGACGTCCTGGGGGCCCGCCGTGGCGCGGCCCTCATCGCGCAGCCCCTCCGCCTGGACGGTGTACCGCTCGAACGCTTCGCGACTGCCCCAGACCTCCACGACATAGCGCTCACTCGCCACGGAAGGACCGCACGCGGCAAGCAGTCCGGCCATGCCAGCCGCCCCCACCGCCCACGACAGGATGCTCCGGGACCCACGCATGGCCACCTCCTTGCGTCAGGGCGGAGCAGGGCGCGGTGAACGCCGTGATCCGCCCCTTCGCGTGAACCTACTTCGTGTCGGGCGGAGCAGCGCGCGCCCGCAGCGCCGTCTTGCGCGCGGCTTCGGAGGCCGCGTCCTGCTGGACCCGTTCGAGGATCGCCCGGTCGGTGACCGCCGGAACGACCTCCAGCCGCTTCTTGCCCACGACCTCTCGCGAGTTGGGCTCGTAGAAGTACGCGTAGTGGGGCACCAGCACGGACTGCACGCTGTTGCGGCCCAGGCGGTAGTAGCCCAGCTCCGCCCGCGTCAGCTTGTAGTCCCCCAGCTTGAGGCCCTGGGCGGTCAGCTTCGCCTCCACCTGCCTGCGGGCCTCGTCGGGCGCCAGCAATTGCGCGCCGGAGACCTCCGCGAAGGGCTTCAGGGTCTCGCGCAGGGTCGCCTCGTGGGAGATGACCTCGCCTTGCGGCGTCAGGTGCACCGCCACCTTGCCGCCGGCTCCAATGACAGGCAGCTCTCCCAGCACTTCATGGAAGGCCACCGCCACCTGGTACACGGTGACGCCCGCGCGGACGCCTCCGGGGCCGGAAGCGTCGTTCAGGTAGCGACGGACGCGGTAGGTGCGCAGCTCGTGTCCCACGGCCTCCGGCAGCTTGGCCTTCACGTGCGTCCGGGCGCGCGCGATGTAGTCGGGCTCGGAGAGCGGCAGCGTGGCCACGCCGGCGCCCGCGTGGAAGCGGGACTTGTCCACGAAGAACTCCGCGCCGCTGAGCGCATCCACGCGCAGCGACAAGCTGTTCGCGTTCACCGTCGCGCCGTCCTCGGATTTCAGCAGGTAGCCCTGGTTGATGCCGAGGAAGAGGGCCCGCTGCTGGACCCGGGCGGTCGCATCGCCCACCGGCTGCAGGTCATACACGGGGAACTTCAGGCTCGCGGCACGACCCTGCGCGAAGTCCTGGCGCACCCGCTCATAGGCCCGGGTGGCGAGCGTGTCCTGATCCGGCGTCTCCTGCTCGAGCGGAGCCTGGGCCGTCTGGGGGGTGGTCGTCACCGCGGGGGCGGGGGTGTCCTGGGCCTTGTCGGCACAGCCGACACCACTCAAGCCCGCGAGCACCAGTCCGACGAAGATGTTCGTTCTCATGGTTTTCTCTTTCGGTTCCAGGTGGGGGCTCAGCCTTCGTGCCAGGACCAGGCGATCCAGTAGCCGTAGTCGTACGGGGCCCGACGCGCCCAGTTCTTGTTCAGGTTGTCCCGGCGGTAGGCGGCCGTCTCCGACTCCGGGCCGGTGGACACCAGCTCGCCCGTGTCATTGGCCCACCAGTCCTCGACGGCCCAGAACCAGGCGGACTTGAACGTGTCCGAATCCCCGATGGCCTTCTCCACCCAGTCCTCCGGCACCTCGTCCGTGGTCTCGCTGTCCAGCGACGTGTCGCGGTAGCCCATCACGTACTCCAGCCCCTGCCAGAGCGCGGGCCCCCACTGCTGATCCGGTTGGGTGTGCACGCTGTAGCAGGTGAACCACAGCGCCCAGCGTGTGCTGCCCGCATAAGGGTAGGCGTAGGACCCGCCCTGCTCTCCCAGACGGAAGTCGTGCGAGCTGAACGTGCAACTGGAGCTGGTCCCCGCGCTGCACACCGACGCAGTGAACGCCTGGCCCGCGGAGTAGTTCGGCGCGGAGCCGTGCCCCGAATAGGCGATGATGTCCGAGTCGTCGCTGAAGAAGTTGTCCTGGCCGCCGAGCGTGTCTTCGATGTAGTCGCTCGCCCAGACCGACGCATTGGCGAACTTGTGCATCCGGTTGTGCCCGCGCGACGCCAGCGCCGCGTCGAACATGTCCATCTGATCGCCGGTGTAGCTCAGGGAGCTGTTGCTGCAAGCACAGCCGCCCCAGTTGTTCATGTAGGAAGCCGAATAGCTGAAGGCTTCCGCGGTGCCGGGCAACTGGGTCAGCATCGCCAACAGCGCGGCTGTCCATTGCATCGGGATACGAAACACTTTCACGTGGACCCGTCCTTTCCCTCGAATAACGGGAAAGTGAGTCTAGCGCTGAATCGTGGAAAAGTACGAGGCCGGTGCGCTGCCCCGGCCGGTTTCCAGCCAGGCGTGCAGGACGACTGCCTGACTCGAAGCCGGCATTGTCGGCTCGACAACCCTCCGGGCGCTGGCACCTGCCGCCTTACGGGGGCGTCCCCTTGAGGCGGCGGTTTTCGGCCTCCAGCTCCGCGATGCGCTGCTCCAGCCGCTGGATCGCCTGGGCCACCTCGGAGGCGTCGAGCTTCCGCGGAATGTGTTGCGGACAGTTCACGTCCCAGGCGCTCACCTGGATGAGGATCACCTGCTCGGGGCGCGCCCGGCCCTCGGAGGGGGCCAGTTGGGCCAGCAGCTCCTGCGTCGCGGGGACCACGCGTGCCGTGCCCCAGACCTTGACGCGGCGCTGGCGCGCATAGTCGATGAGGAAGAGGCAGACACGATCGTTCTCGGACAGGTTGCCCGTGGAGATGTACTGACGGTTGCCCACGAAGTCGACGAACCCGAGCGTGTGCGGGCCGAGCGCCCGGATGAAGCCTCGGGGGCCACCCCGGTGCTGGAGGTAGGGCTGCCCGTCGGCATTGGTGGTGGCGAGGAACCCCGTGTCCACCTGCGCCAGGAACTCACGCAGGTCCTCCGTCACCTCGGTTTCGAAGCCACCGGCACGCTCCATCCGCGCGTACGCGGTCCGGGAGCCGCGCTCGCTCTGCACCCGCTTCACCGCCGGGGAGAAGGCCACATCGCTTGAGAGGGATTTCATGGTTGAGCCCAAGGTACGAACCCCCTGCTTCGTCAACAATGGCCCGTTTGTGGTAACAGTATTCCAGGGAGTGGAACAATGGATCGGATCGAGGAATGGCGCCTCTATGTGTCCGTCGCGAGCCTGGGGAGCTTCATCGAGGCCGCCCGCGCGCACTCGCGGTCCCCCCAGAGCGTCACCCGCGCCGTGGCCGCGTTGGAGATGCGACTGGGCACACGCCTGCTGAACAGGACCACCCGATCCGTCTCGCTGACGGGGGAGGGTGAGCGCTACCTCGAGCGCGGCCGCAGTGCGCTGGCGGAATTCGATCTGCTCGAAGCGCCCTCTGACGCCCGGACGGAGCTGCGCGGCATGCTGTCCGTGACGGCGTCGGTGTTGTTCGGCCAGCGTCACCTCATGCCCGTGGTGGCGGAGTTCCTGCAGGCCCATCCCCAACTGGACCTGCGGCTCACCCTGCTCGATCGCGTGGTCTCGCTTGCGGAGGAGGGCATCGACCTGGGCGTGCGGATCGGAGCGCTCTCCGATTCGGCGCTGCGGGCCCGCCGGGTGGGGCACGTGCGCTCGGTCATCTGCGCGAGCCCGGCGTACCTGAAGCGCGCGGGCGTGCCGAAGGAGCCGGAGGCGCTGGCCCGCCATGCGTGCATCGCGTTCACGACCACGACCCCCATCGCGGACCGGTGGGCCTTCCCGAGCGGCGGAAAGCGGGAGCACAGCGTCGCCGTGCACCCGCGACTGCGCGTCAACACGGCCCAGGCGGCCATCGAGGCCGCGCTGGCGGGGGTGGGGCTCGCGAGGGTCCTCTCCTACCAGGTGGATTCATTGCTCGCGGAGAAGCAGCTGCGCGTGGTGCTTGAACCGTTCGAGCCGGAGCCGGTCCCGGTGCACCTCGTGCACCTGCCGGGCCCCCAGAGCCGGGCGGCGGTGGCCTTCCTGGAGTTCGCGGCCGAGCGGCTGCGCAAGCGTCTCGGCGCTTCGTAGGTCCAATCGAAGCCGATGCCGATGCTGGAACCACCACGTCGGGCTGCGCCTCGCGGCGGTGGCGCTGGGTGCGTCCCGCCGGGGCAGGGCGGTGCTCATCGGCCCGCGCGTCGATGGACAGGTCCCGCACGGAAGTGGATGAGCCTCCGGGCGAGCAGCCCGCGCCCCCGCTCTTCCGTGCGGGCACGGCTCACCGAAGCTTGAGCACGACCCGGAAGCGGGCGTGGTTGCCCATCATCCGCTCATAGGCGTCATTGGCGCGCTCGAGCGGGAACACTTCGTTGCGGGAGCGCACGTCGGCGAGCGCGCTGAAGGCCATGGTGTCCTGCGAGTCCTGGGGCACGCCGCTCGGCCAGCCCTGGACGCGCTGCCGCTTCGAGAGCAGTTGCATGCTGCTGACGGGGATGGGCTCCGCGCCCGCGCCCAGCAGCAACAGGGTGCCATTGCGTCCCAGGCCTCCAATCAGCTCGCCCGCCAGGCTGCTGCTCGATGCGGTCATCATGATGACGCGCGCCCCACCGAGCTTCTGGAGGGCCTTGGCCACCGGGCCCTGCTCCGTGTCGATGTACTCGTGCGCGCCCAGCTCCAGCGCGAGCTGTCGTTTGTCCGCCCCCCGTGAGATGGCAACGGTCCGGTAGCCCAACTTGCGGGCATATTGGATGGCCAGGTGCCCCAGCCCTCCAATGCCTTGCACCGCCACCAGCTCCCCCGGCCGCACGTCCATGTGGCGCAAGGAATTGAAGGTGGTGACACCCGCGCAGAGCAGGGGTGCGGCGTCCACGGAGCTCATGCCCTCGGGCACCCGCGCGAGCGCCTCCTGGGGCGCGACCATGTACTCCGCATAGCCGCCGTCGTAGCTGATGCCACACACCTGCTGCACTTCACACGTGACGAAGTCGCCCTCCCGGCAGGCGGTGCATTGACCGCAGTGGCCTCCGTGCCAGCCCACGCCGACGTGCTGGCCCACCTTCCACGCCGTCACCCCGGGGCCCACCTGGTCGATGCGGCCCACCACCTCATGGCCTGGGGTCCGTGGATACTGGACGGGCATCCAGCCCTCCTTGGTGATGGCATCACTGTGACAGACGCCACAGGCCTCCACCGCGAGGCGCACCTGCCCGGGACCCGGTTCCGGCACGTCACGCTCGACGAGTTCGAGCGGGCCCTTCGCCTGCCGCACCTGTACCGCCTTCATCTTCCTGGCCATCCGCGTCTCCGTGGGTATGAAGAACGCGGATAAGCTAAGGGCTCCTCACAACCCGTGGCGCTGACCGCCAGGCAGGCGAACGGGCGGGGGGACGGCCGCTATCCTTGTCGGGGCAAGGGGGCTCAATGGGAGTGAGGTTGCTCTCCGGGCAGCCTCGCTCGCATGCCGACGTCCAGCCAGGGCTCGAGCGCCAGTTGGACGCCGCAAGCCGTGACGGTGATGAGCGCGGCGGCGAGGCCCGGAGCCTGCGAGACACCCGCGACGGCCGCGACGACGATGACCCAGGGCCGGATCAAGGTGAACGGCCCCAGGAGCACGACGCTCGCGAGCGTCCTCACGTCGGCCTCCGCCGTCGCCCAGACGCCCATCCCCACCAAGGTCAGGGTCGTGTACGGCAGGAGCACCCAGAGCATCGCCTGCGCGCAGGCCAGCAGTTGCGAGAAGAGCGGGGGCGCGAGCGTGCACGCCACGGCGATCCCAACTCCCAGTCCCATGACGGAAAACAGGCCCCGCAGCAGTCCGCGACGGATGGCGGCCCGGTAGAAGTCGGCCTTGAAGATGCGTGCATCCCGGCCCGTGGCGACCCGGAACCCGGCGAACGCCGCATCCGTGACGGACAGCAACCCGAGCAGCAACGGGACGAGCACGTTCATCGCGTGGGCCCCAGCCTCGAGCGCAGCGGGCCCAGGCGGCGCAGGAGTGGCTCCCACAGCTCGGCACGGGCGCCGAGCGTGGCGGTCATCGGGCGGAGGATGACCCCGATGAAGGAGCGGGCGCCATCGAGGGACGCGCACGTGAACCCGGACGCGGAGCGCGCGGCGGACAGCAGCGTCTGCGTGGAGTGCACGCGTCGCGCGGAGACGACGCCATCGTGACGCGCGAGGGGCTCCCGCATGCGGGCCTGGTGGAACAACCACGAACCCAGGGGGGCAACCACCGAGCGCTGGATGTCGTAGTGGACGAACGCGTACCCCGGGCGCTGGCCCGCGAAGAACGCGTTCAGGTCGTCGCCGCGAAAGTGATGCATCACCCCCGTGGAGATGAAGACGTGCCCCGGCTGCTGGAGCTGGAAGGCATTGGCGACCTTGAGCTCACAGGTGAGCGACTCCTCTTCCGCGAGCCGCCGGGCGCCTTCAATCAGCGTCACGTTCATGTCGCAGCCGATAAGCTCCACGTCGCGCCCCAGCCGGCCATGCGCCGCGAGCGCGCGGACGGCGTAGCCAAGCCCGCAGCCCACGTCGACGACCCGCAGCGGGGGCTTCACGCCGGAGTCGCGCAGCGCCTGGAGCAGCGGCACCAGCACCGCGCGAAGGCGGTCTGCCTGGAGGAACTCCTCGCTCAGCCGCTGCAACTCGATGTGCGAGCGCAGGAGCGCCGCGCCGCAGGCCTCGGAGTCGAGCGTGTCATTCGAAGCCGGGAGCCCTTGCACGAGCCGCGCGGCCGAGCGCTGACCGTTCGCCTCGAGCCGCGCCACCACCGCCGAGCGGGACACCGGCCTTGGCCGGAGCGTCGCGATGTCGTAGTCGACGATGAGGTCGGAGATCTCGAGCGGGTCGGAGGGCACGACGGCATCTTCCCGGGGGTGGTTGCTGGCGGAGGTGGGAGTGTACCGCATCGCGCCTTCGCCCCAGGACCGTGAAGGCTCCAGCCCCCGGCGCCGGGGTTAACCCCGTTTAATCCCGCTTAACCCCTGGCTCCGTGGCCCCGTTGGTAGAGCGGTGCCGCCAGCAGGGATGGCGCAACCCGAGGGGGAGTCTTTCATGGGACGCGGGACGGTTTGGAAGGGCATCAACATGAAGCGCGGACAATGGCAACGGGCCGCATGGCAATTCGGGAGGCTGCTCACCGTGGGACTCGGGCTGCTGGCGCCGGAGGCGCTTGCGCAATGCCCGCACTTTTCGAGCCTCCAGGCTCGCATCCAACTGGTCGCGGCCACAACGGGATGGGCCTCCAGCGCCAACATCATCCAGGGCCAGCGCTTCCGGGTGGGGGCCCTGAAGAACGGCACGAACGATCTGGCCGCCAGGGAATATGTCCTCTTGAAGGTCACCGGCCCCAACGGCTACGAGGTGAACCCCCCCGTCAACGGCGTGTTTGTCGACGCACCCTATGCGGGGACGTATCAACTGACGGCGAAATGCATTGATGGCTCCCTTGCGGCCACTGCCTCCGTGACGGCGACGGCGACGACCCCCGGTACTCCTGCCCAGCGGCCCAACCTCCGCGCGATTGGCATTCGTCCCGGCATCGAGCTCTACAAGGGAAACCAGGCGCAGATCGACGCATGGGATCGGGAAAGCTTGAAGAAGGTGGCCGAAGCGGGTGCGGTGGCCACGCACCTCGGCTTCAGCTGGGAGGACATCCAACCCAACTCGCGCACGCAACCGTATGATTGGACCGGCGCGGAGGCGCAATACGCGGCGGCACTTGAAAGAGGCCTGCTGCCATTTGTCTTTACCGGAAACACCCCGCACTGGGCCCTTCCGGCGGGTTCCACCTTTCCTCACCGCTCTCCTCCCGACGAGCAGTACGCGGCGGATTTCGAGTACTTCTTCCGTGAGCTGTCCGCGCGTTTCTGCAATCGCGTGCGCTACTACGAGTTCTGGAACGAGCCGAATGGCTGCTCCTGGGTGAACGACCATTGCTCCAATGGCCAGCAGGCGCAGGCCGAGCGGTACGCGGACTGGCTGAAGCGCTGGTACGTGGCGATGAAGGAGGGGTGCCCGGACGTGGTGCTCTCCACGGGCGGGCTGGACTGCAACGGCCCCAGCACGGGCGCCACGGGATGCAGTCAGTACATCGACTGGATCTACAACCGCATCGGCGGTGAGTACTTCGACGCCATTTCCATCCACCCCTATGGGCCGAAAGAACCCCAGAGCGGCAACGATCCCTACCTCAACATCCCTGGCATCGAGAATGTTCGCCAGGTGATGGTCGAGCGCAACCAGGGGTGGAAGAAGATCTGGGCGGACGAATGGGGCTACAACACCCGGGACGAAACCCTCAAGAGCCTCATGGTGGGCCGGGCGTTGGACTGGTTCGAGGATCCCGCCCACGACTACGTCTTCCAGGCCCGCTACCTGACGGTCCAGGACACGGGGGAGACGCCGGTGGACCACAACTTCGGGCTGATGGACATCGACGCCACGGTCAGCCCCCCGGTGTTGACCGCGCGGACGAGCTATCCGACCTACCGCACCCACGTGCTGGGGGCCGGGGTCACGGTCATCCCCCTGGCCAATGCCCTGATGGAGAGCCACACCTCCAGCCAGTACGGCGCCCTGGGATACTGGGGGCCCAATGGAGGCTGGGCGAATCATCTTGAGTACCCACGTCCCGCCAACCAGAACCTGGGGAAGGTGTTTGGCTACTACTCCGCGGGCTTGTCCGAAACGGTGGGGCAGCTGCTCACCGGACACCGGTTCCAGCTTGGAAAGACGTATGTCTTCAAGAGCTGGGCTCACGGAGGCGGCGACAACACCGGCGTGGTGCCCTACCAGATCGGCTTCGTCGGGACGGATGGCAATCAGTTCACCTGGGTGACCCTCCAGACGAACCTCGTCGCCGTGGGAAACACCTGGTTTGAAACCGCGGGTGTCAGCTTCACGGTCCCTTCGGGGAGCCCCGCCATCGGAAGGCAGATCATGGTCCGTCTGGGGAAGGGGACCGACGGAGGCATGGGTGACATCTGGTTCGACAACCTGAGCCTCACCGTGCGGTAGCGGCCGGCAGGGGGCGCTGGTGCAAGGCGCCCCCTGCCTCCCTCAATCCCCGGGGCTCAGTAGGGCTTTTCGCCCTTCTCCATCACGAACCCGGAGGGCGGCGCGGAGACCCCGTTCACCGTCGTGCCGCCGTTGTGGATGGCGGGGAACACGGGCTGCATGCTCTGCGGGAACCCGAACGTGGGCTTCGTCAGCGCGTCCAGCCGGCCGCGCTCCTCCGCCGTGAGCTTCACGTCGACCGCCTTCACGTTGTCCTCGAGCTGCGCGAGCCGCCGCGCGCCGATGATGGTGGAGCCCACGCCCGGCTGCGACTGCACCCAGGACAGCGCCACGCGCGCCGCCGTGCTCTCGTGCGCCTTGGCGATGGCCTCCAGCGCGTCGACGACGGCGTAGGTCTTCTCGTTCAGGAACGGCTCAACGAAGCCTCCCCGGTCCGCCTTCACCTTCCCCGCGTTCGCGCGCGTGTACTTGCCGCTGAGGATGCCGCTCTTGAGCGGCGACCAGGGCGTGATGCCCAGCCCGTGTTCCAGCGCCATGGGCACCAGCTCCTGCTCGACGGAGCGCTCGAGCAGCGAGTATTCGATTTGCAGGCCGATGAAGGACGACCAGCCCCGGAAGCGCGCGGTGACGTTGGCCTCGACGATCTTCCACGCCGGCGTGTCGGAGACGCCCAGGTAGCGGACCTTGCCGGCCCGGACGAGGTCCTCCAGCGCGGCCATCGTCTCGTCGATGGGCGTGTGCACGTCCCAGTTGTGCAGCCAGTAGAGGTCGATGTAGTCCGTCTGCAGGCGGCGGAGCGAGTTCTCGCATGCCGAGATGATGGACTTGCGGCCGGAGCCACCGCCGTTCGGGTCCCCCGGGTAGAGGTTCCCACTGAACTTCGTCGCGATGACCAGCCGCTCACGCCGGGCGGCGTGGCGACCGACGTGGTCACCGATGATCTTCTCCGAATGGCTCTTCGTGTAGAAGTTCGCGGTGTCGATGAAATTGCCACCGAGTTCAATAAAGCGGTCGATGATGTGCTGGGACTCCTCGACGCTCGTCCCCCAGCCAAGGTCTTCACCGAACGTCATCGCACCGAGGCACAGCGGGCTCACTCGGAGGCCAGAGCGGCCGAGCGTCACATAGTGGTCGAGAGGCATGGAAGCTCCTGGTACGTGCTATCGTTCAAAGGCCATTTGATTCAGGCTTGAACCAATTTAAAGTTGAACCAATTACCGCGCAAGGGAATCATGTCGAAGATCGACCCGGCGATGATCTGGTCGCTGAACTACCGTCTGCTGATGTCGGTGATCTCCAGCGTCGGCTCGGACGTGGCCGCGCTGGGGCTGGAGACGAAGGAGCTGTTCGTGCTCGCGGCGGTGGAGGAGCACCCGTACCCCGCGGAGCTGGCGGCGACGCTGAGCATGCCCAAGCCGACGGTGACGGTGTACGTGAAGCGGTTGGAGGCGGCAGGCTTCGTGCGCCGGGAGATCGACGCCACGGACCTGCGCCGTCACCGGCTGCACGTCACGCCCGCCGGGCGCAAGGTGATGATGCGGGGGCTCGCGCTGCTGTCGGACGCGTTCGGCGAGCGGCTCGGGCGCCTGAGCGCCGCGCAGCAGGCGGAGCTGCGGACCCTGCTGGAGAAGATGAGCTGAAGGGGTCGACCCTGGGTGAACCAGGCAGGCAGGCGCGGTTCCTCTCATTTTCCCAGGGGTCGCAACTTCCCTGCCATTGGGCCGATAATTCAGGGAAATCGAGAGGCAGTCATTGCCTCTCCCAGTCCGCCTGAGTCCAGGCGTGGGGGCCCCTTCATGTCGACCATCCAGCGTGGCATTCCGCAGCGCGTCGAGACCCGAACCCCGGAGCGCGCCGAAGGCCAGACGGTGACGAAGCCGGTCGTGCGGGATAACGCGGTGCGTGCCGAGTTGGCGCGGGACGCCTTCCAGGCCACGCCGGGGACCCGGAGCGCGGTGAACCTGGGGGCGGAGACGACGACGGGCGTGCGGGCCACCAGCACGACGGCCGTGGCGCCCACGGCGCTGACGCCAGCCGAGCAGAAGGCCGCCGAGCAGGCCATCGCCAACGCCTATGACGGCCGCAACGCGAGCTATGTCTCCGACTGGCTGAAGAACAACCCGGATCCCGCCAAGCAGGCGGCGTTCATGGATCTGCTGTTCAAGTATGACTCCGTCGCCGGTGGCATCCTGGACGACGTGCAGCGGCTGCCCGAAGCGGACCGCGCGCGCCTGTCCGCCGCGCTCGACAATGCCTACCGCTCCGGCGCGGTGACCGACAGCGAAGTGCAGAAGGCCGTCGCGGCGGCCCACAGCGGGGAGCTGCCGGGAGAGACGCACGAGGGCCTGGCGGGCATCGTCGCGGGCACGGGCAACCCGGACCTCATCGAGACGTACGCCAAGAAGGAGATGGAGATCATCCGCGCGGCCGGCGGGTATGATCAGCAGCGCAGCGCCGCGGTGGCCACGGCCCTCGCGGGCATGCCGCCGGACCGACTCCAGTCCTTCCTGGCCCAGAACAAGGAGGGCATGGCGGACGTCCTCAAGAACATCAACGCGGGCATGGATGCGTCCTACTCGCCCGCGCTGGGCAAGCTGCTGGACGCGGCCGGCCGCATCAACCCGCCCACGGCGGAGTCGCTGAAGCTGTTCGCGGACTCCATCGGCCAGCTGGGGGAGAACCGCGAGTCGCGCGCCGCCGCCGCCCGCTTCTTCACCCAGCACGGCGACGCGGTCCTGGCCTCGATGCAGGACAAGTCCGGCTCCCTGGGCATGGAGGGCCAGAAGAAGATGTCCGAGTTCTTCACCCGCACGCTCTTCTCGCCGCCGGAGTTCGAGGGCCAGGCCGCGTTCCGCGAGAACGTCATGTCACGGCTGGCGTCGATGAGCGCCGGCCTGGAGGAGCACGCCACGGAGAACCCGCCGTCCCAGGACGCCAAGCGCGCGGCCCGGCTCATGGGCGGGCTGGTGGGAGCGCTGGAAGGAGGCTTCCAGATCGCCGTGGACGAGCTGAAGAAGCGCAACGACGCGGTGAAGGGCATGGTGGACCTGCTCTTCTCCGCCAAGTCGCTCCTGCCCAACCTGCCCATCCCCGGGGCGGGCAAGCTCAAGGACCTGACCATCGATCAGCTCCAGAAGTGGGTGACGTCCAACCTCCAGGAGAAGGCCCAGGACGCCTCGGACGCCATCCCGTTCCATGGCGCCTTCGGCGAGCAGATCTCCAACCCGGACCTGCGCACGGACTACGACGCCGCCCGGGCCACCGCGTTCGTCAACCGCGAGCAGGACCTGACCTGAGAGGGTTCAGGGGGCCGCGGACGCGTTCACGAACACGTCGTGGAAGTACGCGTTCGCATACCCCAGGGGCGCTGGGGTGCCGCTCGCGCAGCCAGGCAGCTCGTGGGTGACCAGCAGGGCCTTGGCGGGGTTGCCGGGCGGATGGGTGTCCGTCACGGTGTAGGCCCCGTACACCTCGGGCTGCGTGTCCCGCTGGAACACGAAGCGGTGGTTCGCTGCGTCCCACTGGACCCGCAGCGTCGCCTGCTCACCCTGGTGGACCAGGCCCAGGTCCGCCGCGAAGAGCTGCGCTCGCGTCGAGCACGACGCGTTGGTGCACCGTTCGACGACCGCCTCCACCCGCAGGTCCTGGGAGCCCACGGGGTCCGTGGACCGTGAGACGGTGCGGATGGCCGCGAGGACGTCGTCCTGCAGGTTCCTTCCCGTCGCGCCCCGGGTGTTGAAGAAGTGGCCCGTGAGCTCGGCGGCGCTCTGGGCCACCGGGGCACCCGGGGTCGTGCACCCCGTGCTCCTGGCGTTGTTCATGCGCACCTTCGCCGAAAGGGCCGTCACCGCCGAGGACTGGGCGAAGAACAGGCCCAGGCGGCTGGCTCCCGTGTCCGAACGGCTCATCAATCGCAGGCGGGTGAAGGCCAGCTCGCGGACGGACTCCAGCCTGCTCCCGGTCTGCTCATGCTCCCACCGTGCCGGGTCGATGCCCCGCACCTTCGTCGCGCGAGGAGGGTTGGACTTCAGCGGGTTGAAGTTGTCGTAGGGCACCATCGGTTCGACCGCCTGGGCCGTGCCCCCCAGCACCAGTGCAAGCACCGCGCACTTCAGGTTCATCGTGCTCATGGCGATTCCAGTTCCTTCACGTTGAAGTAGTGCCGCACGCGGGCGTTGTTGCCCGTGGTGGTGTCCTGTCCTTCGGTCTCCACGGTGATGCCGTTCTCGTAGCCGTCCATGAAGCTCCCCAGGAAGTCGACGCTGGTGAGCCAGTCATCGGGCAGCAATTCCCCCTTCACCCGGCGCAGCACGCCGCTGTTCGCGAAGAAGGAGAAGTGAGCGTCCTTCTCATCCATGTCCAGGATGGCGCCACTCTCGGGGGTGGAGTCGTAGTGGTCGTCCGGGCCGTAGTCGTCCTCCCAGATGGCCGCCGTCGTGTTCACCGTGCCCGTGAAGCCGGCGGGAAGGTCCGGGAAGGGGACGAGGTTGCCGGGGCCGGTGTTCACCTTCCAGTTCGGGTAGATGGTCTGGTTCTCGATGACGTCCGTGAAGGCATTCACCCGGGTGATGCCATTGGCGGTCATCAGCACGCGCGGGGTGTACCAGTCCGCGCAGCAGCCGCTCTCGGTCTCCAGGTCGGTGACCTGCTTCACGGCGTACTCGACCTGGTGCTTCTTCAGGGGGTTGTACTTCGCGACGTCCTTCACCCGCGCCAGCTTCACGGTCACGTCCACCATGGCGTGGTCTGAAAGGCAGTGCTGGGTGACGATTCCCTCGGCGTCCACGGTGCCGGATTCGGGATCGAACTGGGGGTTGACGCTCGCCGTGGAGCCGTTGAGCAACGCGAACGTGGGGAAGTCCGGCGTGTCCTGGGCGGGGAACACCAGGACGTAGTCCAGGCGCTTCTTGCCGGACAGCTCGCTCGTCACGTTGTCGGTGCAGACGCTGGACAGCCACGTTCCGCCCGCCGCTGGAACCGGCCCGGAGACCACCTGGGCCAGATCCCGCGTCCTGGAGTACAGGGTGGTGGCCGTCTCGAACTGGCTGAGCGCGCTGATGCCGAGCCGGCTGGGGCCCATCATGTCCGAGTAGTGGGCGAAGCCGACGTCGGTCTCGGCGCCCTTGGGCCCCAGGGTGTTCAGGTCTCCCATCAGGAAGGCCGGGCGATCCAACCCGCTCGGCCAGGTTCCGTGGGGAAAGGAGTCCTCGATGCTGAAGGGAAAGAAGGGGCTGCTCAGGGGCCCGCCCTGGCGCACGGCCTGGACATAGGCCTTGATGTCGGAGAACTGGAGCTCACGCGCGTTGGTGTCGGGCCCGGACGTGTTCTCTCCCGCGTTGACGTGGGTGCAGAACACGTCGACGAACTCGGCGTAGTCGGTCCCCGTGGCGAGCAGGGGCGTGTCGTGGTCGTGGAAGATGACGGGCGCGGTCGCGGTGGGGGTGGCGACGCGCGCCCAGAGCACCCCCTTCGCCTGCAGGCAGTCGGAGCCGGTGCACATGCCGAAGGGGAAGTGGTGCACCCCGGCCTCGAGGATCTGCCGCGAGGACAGCAGCACGAGCCCCGTGCTGAACAGGGAGGGCTGGAGCGGGTCGTCGTTCAGCTCGGTGACGGCCTGCATGGGGGGCAGGTTCGCGTCGTGGCGCAGCGTGTTGACCCGCTCGATCAGTTCGCCGCGCTCATGCGACATCCAGATCTCGGAGATGCAGGCGACCTCCTTGTTGAAGATCTTCTGGGCGACCGTATCAATCTCACCCGAGCCGCCATCCGGGACCCAGGCTGTGACATCGGGCATCTGCCCCACGTTCCACATGGTGAAGCTGAGCGGAATCGGGGTCGGGTCCTTGAACTCGAGCGTCTGCCAGGACTCGGTCATGATGTCGATGGGCGGCAGGCTCTTGGCATTGGGGAATCGACCGCCGCCCACCGTCTGGTGGGAGGTCGTCGCGATGGGCGTGTGGTCGATGCCGAGCCCCAGCTTGCGCACCGAGGCCAGCAGCGGTTCGCTCGCGCCGCCGGAGGGCAGGACCGGCGCCAGTTTGATCTCGAACTCGATGTGGACGTGGGTCGGGTCCGAGGCCGGGGTCATGACGCCCACGGTGGTGGTCCAGGCCTCATTGGGGGTCGTCACCGGGGTCCAGCCCGTGATGGCGCCCCCCTTGCTCTGGGAGAAGGTCGTGAAGCCCTTGACGGTGGAGTAGTGCAACACGATGCGCCGGTCCTCTTCACGGGGCACGTTCGCGCCGGAAACCGTGGTGAGGGTTTCGTCGCGCTTCGCATCGAGCCAGAGGGTGACGGTGCCCTCCAGGCCCACGAGGTCCCCGCTGGCATTCCGCGGCCGGGGCAGGCGCATGCCGACGAACAGGGATTGCGAGTGGCAGGGATTCGCGGAGCCCCCCACGTTGCATTCGCCGGAGGTGTAGCTGGCGTTGTCGGAGACGTACAGGAAGAGCTCCCCGTTGGGGCCCCCGTTCACGTAGTCCTGAAGCGGGAACTTCTTGCCGTCGGCGTACTCCAGGGTGCGAACCACGCCATCCTGCGTGGGCTGGATGCAGGGGGCCGCGGGGCTGCAGTGGACCAGGGCATCCTGGGGAAGAAGTCGTGTGACAGGGGGCGCCGCCAATGCCGCCGTGGGAAGGAAGCTGGCGAGGGCCAACAAGAAGGGAAGGCGTTGCATGAAACCTCCGGAGGAGCATCCGGAGTGCACCGCCCATGCCGTGCGGCCTCACCTGCGGGGCGGGCTGAAGCACGGCAAGGATTGCCGTTCACGGGCAGGGCTGGCCGGCAGACCTTGCCAGCCCTGCTTCCGGCGCGCCGCCCTTTCTAGAAGGGGGGACACTGGGAGACGCAGAATGCCCGGTAGCTGTCACAGGTATACCGGGGCGTCCCGCCAGGGCCATAGATGCACCCGTACCACTTCGCATCACAGGCATCGATGCACTCCACGCGCGTCACGCCCTGCTCGACCTGACCCTGCTCCTCCGGGGTGAGCGTCCCCTCCATGTCCTCCGCGCCGCCACAGCCCGCCAGCAGTCCCACGGCCATCAGCCCTGCAATGATTGCCACTCGCATTGGATTGTCCCGGTTCCAAGGTTTGTGCTGCCCTGACAGGATAGACCGGCTTCCAACGACAATCCAAGCGAGGCCGCGTTCGTGACTCCTTGCGGCATTGGAGGACGGCGGACCGCTGGGGTCGTCCCGCTCCAGGTGAATCCAGGCGGACCCACGAGCCGTCCAGGCGCCGAAACGACAACCGTTTCATTGATTTCAAGCGAGGCCGGTTGTTGTCCAATCCCCAGGCATGCCTCATGTTTGGGATTGATCAAGCCTCTCAGGTCGGTCTGGCCAGAAGCGCGGCCAGTTCGTCGAGCTTGCGCTGGGGACCGGGGTGCATGAGCAACCCCGGCAAGGGGAGCGCCGGGGCCGTTCCGGCCGTCTTCTGGACAGGGGTGGCATATTGGGGCACATGTAGGCCCATCCATGGCTTCCCGACCACCCCCTGCGCGTACCTCTTCCCTCCGGACGCAGAAGTCGAAGCAGCCCACCTCTGGTGCCCGGCGCGTCGTGACGAAGCGCGCAGGCTCGGGCTCGGGCTGGGGCCGCTGGGCGCTCGGCGGTTGGTTGATGCTCGTCCTCTGGCTCAGCGTGGAGTACGTGCGGCTGCCTGACGTGAGCACGTTGCGGACGCAGAACCCGCCCACCACCGCGCTCATGGCGCAGCGCGCCGAGGAGGCGCGCGATGCGGGCAAGAAGCCCCGCGTGCGTCAAGCCTGGGTCTCCCTTGGCGCGGTGGCCCCGCACGTGGTGGACGCCGTGCTGATCTCCGAGGACGCGCGCTTCTACCGGCACGAGGGCGTGGACTGGACCGAAGTGGAGAACGCCTTCGAGCAGTCGGTGCGCGAGGCGCGCCTGGGGCGCGGCGCCTCCACCCTCACCCAGCAGTTGGCGAAGAACCTCTACCTCTCCACGGACCGCAGCCTGCTGCGCAAGGGCAAGGAGCTGCTGCTCGCCCGCCGGCTGGAGGCGGACCTGTCCAAGCAGCGCATCCTCGCGCTGTACGTGAACATCGTGGAGTGGGGGGAGGGCGTCTACGGCATCGAAGCAGCGGCGCGCGAGCACTTCGGTGTCTCGGCGCGGTCGCTCAGCGTGGCGCAGGGCGCGATGCTCGCGGGCATGCTGCCTGCCCCGCGTCGCTGGCTGCCGGCCCAGCGGCCTGAATCCCTGCGCACGCGGGCTGGAGTCATCGTCGGGAGGCTGGAGCGCGAGGGGCGCATCAGCGGTGCGCAAGCCCGCGAGGCCCAGGCTGAACTCTCGCGCTTCTTTGGCGGACCGCCCGCGCCCGGACTCGTGGCGGAGGCCGGCTCCGGACCGCCCGCGGGAAGCTGAGCATGGTGGTGTGGGCTGTACGGGCTTCAGCTCCCGCCGCGAGACCGCGCCCGCGGCGCCGTGGTCAGCTCCTGGGCGAGCGCTTCGCGCAGGATGCTGGCCAGTTGGGCAACGGTCTCGCTCGGCTCCCGCTCGGCCCTGAGCAGGAAGACCGGAACGCTTCCGAGTGCCGGCAGGCCTGACGCGCCGGGCTCCAGCACTGCCAGCGTCCTGGGCAGGCCGAAGGCTGTCCGCAGCGTCACGCCCAGCCCCGCTTCGGCCGCCGCCCACAGGCCCGCGAGGCTCGCGCTCGCGAAGGCGATCCGCCAGGGGATCCCCTTCCGGTCAAGCGCGGCGGTGCAGGCCTCGCGGAACACGCACGGCGCTTCGAAGGCGATGAGCGGCAGCGGCTGGCCGCCGAGGCTGCCCTGGCCCTCCCAGCCCGGCTGGCCAATCCAGACGAGCGGCAGCTCCGCGATGCGTTCACTGCATCCCCGCGCGCCACCGCTCCAGGCGAGCGCGAGGTCGAGCTTGCCGGCCATGACGTGGTTGACGAGGTGGGCGTTGCGCTCGGTGCGCACCTCGATGCGCACCGCCGGATGCGCGCGCGCGAAGGTGCTGAGCACCCGGGGCAGCCAGGTCTCCGCGAAGTCCTGCGGCAATCCCAGACGGACCTCGCCCGCCAGTTCGCTGCCGCGAAGGCTGTCCAGGGTCTGGTCATTCAGCTCAAGGATCCGTCGGGCGTAGCCCAGGAGCAGCTCGCCCGCCTCGGTCAGGATCAGGCCACGCCCGGAGCGCTCGACCAGCTCCCGGCCCACCTGATCCTCCAGCTTGCGCAGCTGGGAGCTCACCGCGGACGGTGAGCGGCCCACCCGTGCGGCGGCCCGGGCGAAGCTGCCCAACTCGAAGGCCGTCACGAACGTCCGCAAGACATCCATGTCGAGGTTGGTTCGGGGGAGCATCGTTCGATTTCCTCGAACCGAGGCTTCCAGACTTCGGATTTTTCAGCAAGGCGCTTCCCGAGTACGACGTCCGCATGACCCGCGTCTCCCTTGCTGTCGCAGTGGCCTTGTGGGCGTTCTCGACGGCGGCACCCGCGCAGGTGCGGGACGCCCGGTCGTGGCCGCTTCCCCAAGCCGCCCCCATGCCGCCGCCCATCGAGGCGCCACGCGATACGCCCTTTCCGGGCACCCTCCGGTTGCACGTCGATGCCACCGACACGGCGCGCGGGATCTTCCGTATCACCGAGAGCATCCCCGTCGTGCCCGGGAGGCGGTTGACGCTGTACTTCCCGCAGTGGCTCCCGGGAGACCATGGGCCCACCGGTCAGTTGGACGCCCTGGCCGGGTTGAAGTTCCAGGCCGGGAAGAGGGTCGTTGCCTGGACCCGTGATGCCGTTCAGGTCGCGGCATTCCACGTCGACATCCCCGCCGGGGTGACGTCGATCGACGCGCACTACCAGTTCCTTGGCGCCACGGAGCAGCGCGTGGGCCCGGTGCTGGCAACCTCCACGATGCTGGATCTGCAATGGCACAACCTGGTGTTGTATCCCGCAGGCCATTACGCCCGTCGCATCACCTATGCGCCCAGCGTGAAGCTGCCGTCCGGCTGGGCGTTCGCCTCTCCGCTGAAAGTCGCCAGCCGCGTCGGCGACGAAGTCCGTTTCGAGCCCGTGGCGCTGGACACGCTGGTGGATTCGCCTGTCATCGCCGGTCGTGCCTTCAAGCGCATCCTGCTGAGTGACGACCCTGTCCCGGTCCATGTGGACATCGTCGCGGAGGAGACCACCGGCCTCGAACCTCCTCCCGGGTTCGTCCAGGGGCACCAGCAACTGGTGCGACAGGCGTATCGGCTCTTCGGCTCACAGCATTACGACCGTTACGACCTGATGCTCTGGTTGGCGGACGGCTTCGGCCCCAGCTATTTCGAACACCACCGCGCCGGTGAGAACGCCTTGCCCGCCGACTCCTTCACCACCTGGCAGGACAGGCCCGAGAACCGGAGCCGTCTGGCGCATGGGTTCGTCCACTCGTGGAATGGCCTGTTCCGTCGCCCCGCGGAGATGTGGACGCCGGACTTCAACACGCCGGAGCGCGACTCGCTGCTCTGGGTGTTCGAGGGATTGACGTCCTACTGGCAGCACGTGCTCACCGCGCGGGCGGGGTTGTGGACGCGGGAGGACGCGCTCAACGAGTGGACCGCGACGGCGGCGGCCCTGGCCGGTCGCCCCGGCCGGAGCTGGCGCCCGCTCCGGGACGTGACGAACGACGCCATCGTGCAGCGCCGCAAGGCCCTCTCCTGGAAGGGCTGGCAGCGCGACATGTTCGATGCCTACTCGGAGGGCGAGTTGATCTGGCTGGAGGCCGATACGCTGATCCGCGAGCGCAGCGGCGGTCGCAAGTCGCTCGATGACTTCGCTCGCGCGTTCTTCGGCGTGCGCGATGGCAGCCAGGTGACGATGACGTACACCCTGGAAGACATCGTCACCACGCTCGACGGCATCGCTCCCTACGACTGGTCAGGCTTCTTCCGCTCCAGGATTGAAGAGACGCGCGACGATGCACCCCTGGGGGGAATCACGCGAGGCGGCTACACGCTTGTCTGGAGCGAAGAACCCACGGGCTCCGTCCAGCGGGCCGAGGTGGCAAGCGGGAACGTGGAGCTCGGCCACTCCCTCGGCATGGCGCTCGCCAGGGACGGCAAGGTGCTCCGCGTCGATTGGGATGGGCCTGCCTTCCAGGTGGGCCTGTTGCCTGGCGCGGTGGTGACGGACGTGAATGGCGCTCCCTACGCCGCGCAGCGGCTGAAGGACGCGCTCAAGGCCACCGCTCGCGGGGAGTCTCTGCGGCTGTCCTGGCGCCAGGGCTCGGCGACCCGGTCCGCGCCCATTCCCTGGCATGGCGGGCTGCGGTATCCGCGACTGCGGCGGGTGGAGGGAACACCGGCGCTCCTGGATGACATCTTGAAGCCGCGCGACTGACGCTGCCTCCGGATGCGGTAGCCTCCGGACTCCCCTGACGTCCTCCGGAGCACTTCCATGGGCCGTGGTCCACGCACCGTCCTCCTGTCGCTGAGCCTGTTCCTCGCGCTGTCAGCCCCGGCCGCCCGCGCGGATGGCCTCTCCGTCATTCCCTACGGTGACACCTGTTGGGGCTCCGGCACGGACGCGGACCGGGACGGCCTCAACGACGACTGCGAATACCAGCTGGCGAAGTGGTTCATGCCCCTGTTCTGGTTCGACAGCGGCGAGAGCGGCACGGGCCGTCGGCCCTACTACGCCGTCAAGAGCGAAGCCTTCGCCACGCGCACCGTGCGCATCTTCTATCTGGACACCTTCTTCGACGACACGGGCGTCACCACCGGGCACGACGGCGACCCCGAGTTCCAGATCTTCGAGGTGCACTTCTCCGGCGGGCGCTGGTACCTCGACTGGGCCTACCTGTCCGCCCACCGCAAGAGTTCGTGCGACTCGTCCGCGTGGTACGCGTTCGACCAGCTCGAATACGACCTGAGCGATTCACGCAATGGCTATCGCGGGTGGCCCGTCCTCTACATGGCCGAGGACAAACACGCCTCCTACAACACCCTGGCCGTGTGTGACCGGGGCTGCTTCCTCCAGGACTTCTGCAGCCGCACCACCGCCCAGTATCTGGACCCCACCGCGAACAAGCTCGCCTCGCGCAACGTGGGCTCCACCGCCGTGCCCCTGATCAACGCCGTCATCCTCAACGGCAAGACGGAGCGGCTGCTCGACGACGTGGCGTTCACCGGCTGGGATGATCAGTGGTACCGCCCCAACTCCGAGGGCTACAGACGGCACCTCAACGACTTCGGCTTCTGAGCTCGCGCACCCATGGACACCGGGCGTGGTGGACGCGGGCCCTGGCGTGGCCCCTCTCGGGTCCTCCTCTTCGGGGGAGGGCTCCTGGTCATCGCCATGGCCTGGGTGCTGGCCCGGACCGAGCGGCCTCCCCCCACGCCCGCCCCGCCGCGCGTCGTCGTGACGGAGCCCGCGAGGAAGGAAGAGGCCGCCGCGCGCGCAGTGCCTCCCGCGCGGCCATTGCCCGCCGCCACGCAGGTCCCTCCCGCCGCGACCGGTGAGGCCCTCTCCGCTGCCCTGAACGAGGAGCGCGTGGTGGTTGCGTCGAGCACCGTCATCGAGGGGCTCGACGCGGACCAGCCGTGGGTCTGCGCGGGCGAGCTGTTGACGCTGTCCGCGCGCGTGGGCGGCACCTCGGAGCCAGGCGTCGTTGCTCGTTGGGTGTGGCCGGGGATGCAAAGCGGGGCGGAGCTGCATCCCGGTGCACGCCTTGCGTGGCGTGCCCCCGCGACCGCGGGCCGGTACTTCGTTCGCTTCCAGCTCTGCAAGGACCTGGGAGGCCGCCGCGTCGGTGTGCTGGCCGAGCAGGTCGCTGGCATCGACGTGCGCGCCTGTGGAGCGCAGGAGGGACAGGCCCACCTGCTTCGCATCGCGGTCACCCAGCGAGACCCCACCACCTTCGACCTCCGGGCGGTGTCTCCTGTTCCTGTCACCGCGTACACGTGGGACTTCGGTGACGGAAGCTCCCTCGTGACGACGGGGCTTGAAGTCACGCATGCCTTCGCGCCGCCCGCGCCGGGGGCGCAGGACGTCCGGGTCCATACCGTGCGGCTGACGGCAGGAGGGCAGGGCGCGACGGCGTTCGTGCAGGTCCGCGCACAGCCCCCATCCGAAGGGGCTCCCTCCGCGAGCTTGAAGCTGGAACGGGTGGCCGCGCGCTCCGCGAACGACGGCTGGAGGAGCCAGCTCCAGGTGGACGTGCCCGAGGACACCCATGTCGTCTGGGAGCATGTGGAGCGCCTCACCGTGAGCTGGGATGATCAGGTGGACACCCGCACCCACGGATGGCGGGAGCTCATCACCGTGGAGGAGGACCTGGGCCGTGGAGGCTTCCGGGGTTTCATCACCGTGCCCTCTGGCGACGTGCGGCCGGAGGTGAAGCAGGTCCTCGACACCCTCCATGGGCGCGATGCGCTGGGCCAGGAGGTGTCGTTGTCCTGGGCGTCCTTCAAGGCGGAGCCCCCGCGTGCGTCACCCGTGCCGACGGAGCGGCCCCTTCCGAAATAGCCGCTCGCGGAAGGGACCCGTCGAGCCTGCTCAGGCCGCCGACCGGGCCAGCGCGACCGCGTCGGGACCCGCCGGAAAGCGGAGCTTCTCCGACGTGTCATTCGCGGCGTGCCAGACCGCTTCGGCCACGTCGGACTCGCGCGTCACCGCAGCGGGCTGCCCGAACGAGGCGAAGATGCGCTGTGCGAGAGGCGCGTACGGTTCGGGGAACAGCCCCTCCATGCGGGGGCCGCCGTTGCTCGTGAAACGGGTGTTCGGGCAATAGCCCGGCTCGACGAGCTTCACGCGCAGGTTGAAGGCTTCGAGTTCGAACGCGAGCGACGCCGTGAACCCTTCGATGGCCACCTTGCTCGCGGTGTACACGGCCACCAGCGGCATCGGCGTCAGCGTCGCGCTCGACGTCACGTTGACGACCACTCCCGACCTGCGTGCGCGAAACCCGGGCAGCACCGCCTGTGTCATCGCCATCACGCCGAAGACGTTGGTCTCGAACACATCCCGCACCGTGGCCATCGGCGTGGCCTCGAAGGCCCCCATGAGCCCGAGGCCCGCGTTGTTGACGAGCACGTCGATGGGTCCGCTCGCCTCCAGCGCCGCCGCGATGCTCTCGGGCTTCGTCACGTCGAGCGGCACCACGCGCAGCCGGTCCGAACGCGGGAGGACGTCCTCGCGTGGCGTTCGCATGGTCGCGATCACGTTCCAGCCCTGCGCGTGAAAGTGGCGCGCGGTCTCGAGTCCGTAGCCGGAGGAGCACCCCGTGATGAGCACCGTCTTCATGACCCTCCTCCCGCGTTGCATCCGTACGTTGCCTTCATGTCGACTCCTTGCCGCGATTCGCGCGGCGTCGATGCATTCAAGGTACGTTCGGCCGACAGGACTCTCCACCACGTGGAGTCCGTATTTCTTTTGCTAGAGTCCAGCCATGGTCGATCCCCTCTCTGAAGTCATCGCCTTGCTTCAGCCAAGAGCCGTCTTCTCGAAGGGCATCAGCGGAGCGGGTCGCTGGGGCGTTCGCTACTCGGACTTTGGCCAGCCGAGCTTCTGTGCCGTGCTCGAAGGGCGCTGCCGACTCGCTGTCGATGGCCAGCCCGCCCTCACGCTCATGGCAGGAGATTTCGTCCTCTTGCCGGCGACCCCGGGCTTCACCCTGTCTGGCTTCGAACCGGTGAGGGCCGAGCGCATCGATCCCAAGGTGACGCCCTCACCGAAGGGGGAGGTGCGTCACGGCACGCGCGGCGGCCACCCCGATGTGCGCCTGCTCGGAGGTTACTTCGTCTTCGACTCGCCGGACGCGGCCCTGATGGTGTCGTTGCTTCCGGCCCTGGTTCACGTGCGCGGCGTGGAGCGGCTCTCGGTGTTGGTACGGCTTGTCGGCGACGAGACGGGCGAGCAGCGCTCGGGCCGCGACCTCGTGCTCACGCGTCTCGTGGAGCTGCTGCTCATCGAAGCGCTGCGGTCGACATCGAGCGACGATGCGCCGCCAGGGCTCCTGCGCGCTCTGGCCGATGCGCGGCTCGCACCCGCGATACGGCAGATGCACGGTCACCTCACGCGGCCATGGACGGTGGCGCAGCTCGCGAAGAGCGCGTCCCTTTCGCGCTCGGCATTCTTCGAGCGCTTCACGCGCACCGTCGGCCTGCCCCCGATGGAGTACCTGCTGGACTGGCGGATGGCCGTCGCGAGGGGGCTGCTTCGCCGCCGGGAGCTCGCCATCTCCGAGGTCGCCGAGCGCGTCGGGTACAGCTCGGCGAGCACCTTCACCACGGCGTTCAGCCGCCACGTGGGCCAGTCTCCGGGCCGCTATGCGCGGTCAAGCCAGGCGGCCCTCGATGCCTCCCCTGTTTGAGCTGAGTGGAGAGACAACAGCCGGGAGCCCGTCAGGTCTGGCGCTCGGACGAGGGGGACGGATGGGCCTCCGTCGCCTCTCTGGATTCAACCCGGCCGAGCGGGTTGGCCGCGCCCGTCAGCGTGCTTTGCGCATCCTGCCAGGCGGAGTCTCCGGGGTAGAGCTGGGTGCGGAGGTAGGCGCGGATGAGAAGCTGGACGGCCGCTACGCGCGCGGGGTTCTCGTCCGTGGTCTCGGCGACGTCATACCCCGAGACTCCGCCAAGCCCGTGGCCTGCGTCGAACAGCGTGACCAGGGACTTGGGGCCTGGGGCGAGGAAGTAGGGATCGGCGTGCCAGTCGGCGCCCGCGACCGTCAGGTGGGGCGAGTCGTCCTTGTCTCCGGCGATCACGAGCGCGGGCGTCGCCATCCTGGAGAAATCGATGGTCGAGAAGAAGGGGTAGTTCTCGGCGGCGAACTTGCTGAGGGCGTCGCCCCTGCCGGGCGCGGCGAGCAGCACGCCCGCCTTGATCCGGGGCTCGGCGAGGTTCACTTCCGTTCCGTCATGGAGCTCCCTCTGCCGCGCGCCCAGCAGCAGGCTCGCGGTGTGCCCGCCCAGTGAGTGCCCGATGACGGCCACCTTGCTTCGGTCCAGGCGCCCGGCGAGTCCAGGCACGGCGCGCTCAATCGCATCGAGTTGGTCGAGGATGCGCGTCATGTCCTGGGCTCGCGAGCGCCAGTACAGAGGCGCATCGGGGTCATGGGCGTCGAGGGTGAGTGTCTTTGAGTCGAGATGCGTGGGCTGGAGCACGACGAAGCCGTTCGCCGCCAGGTCATTGGCGAGCGGGGCGTAGCCATTCAATGACGAGAGGTGGTTGGAGCGGCCGTGGCCATGCGAGAGCAGGACGATGGGCAACGCGCTCCCGGTCACGGGCGCGGAGACGCGCACCTGGAGGGCGACGGCCCGGCCGGGCGCTGGCAGGATGACCGGGCTGATCGAGAGGACCGGGGTGGGGGCGCTGGGGGTGGGAGTCCGTTCGCTCATGATGTGGATTTCCTTTCGTGGGCTCGGCCCCGCGAGAGGGCCCGGAGACGAGAGCGCGGACTATGAGGCGCGGTGCGATGCGCGTATTGGAAGGACCGGACAATTTCATCGGTCCTTCCGCCCGTCTTGAAGGGCCGCGGTGGACGCGCGAGGGTAGGAGGATGCCGAGCACGATGGACTCCGCCGCCGTGACGTTCTCGCTGGCCTGCTGCTGCTCGGGCAGCTGGACGCGCAGGCGCTGGAGGTCTTCCGCTCGTCTGAAACCAACATCCGCGCCACGAGCAATCAATGGCAGCGCGTGGACTTCTGGGAGAAGGCGGAAATGGGGCAGGGGGAGTGGGGCGCGTTCCAGAGCCTCAATTTCGTGACGGACTGCAATGACTCACAGCTCTACCTGGTGGGCACGCGGCTGGGCGGGCTGCGCTGGGGCGCGGTGAGCGACGACTACGCCCACCTGTACCGGGTGAAGCTCGACGGCCACATGCGCATCGAGCACGTCGCATCCAAGCACCTGTACTGCAGCAACGACGGGTCGCGGCAGTGCAACCTGGACGCCGCCGCCGGCATCTTCGTGGGGCCCGACCGCGGCCTCATCCTCTACGCCACCGAGCACGCGGATGACGGCCCTGGCTCGACGGTGAAGATGATGGAGTTCCGAAGCGTCTGGGCGGACACCTCCTGCCGCGCCGACCTCCAGCGCGCCTACGTGGACTTCTACGACGACTCCGACTTCAGCGACCGGGGCTTCATCCTCGACTACGAGGACCAGGGGCTGAAGAACTGGGCCCGCTTCGACGCCGTGGACAAGTTCAACGACAAGGCCTCCTCGGTCCGTTGGTGCATCCCGCCGGGCCATCGCGTGCGGCTCTACAACGACTCCAACCACCAGGGCGGCTACAAGGACCTCGTCGGCGACGGCCTGCCCCACGAGGTCAACCTGAACCAGTGGAGCTTCGGGGACAAGGTGTCCTCCGCGCGGTGGCTGGCCTACTGAGAACAATGTTCTCACGCTCCCGCGAAAACTGGACCCCTCCGCCCGATGGAATAGAACCCCGCGCCTGGCCACGCCTGGTGCGCCCGGAAACAACATTTCATCCAGGAGGGGAGTCCGCATGAAGAAGACGGGAATGATGTGGGGTCTGTGTGTCGCGATGGGTCTGTGCACCGCCAGCTTCGCCGGCGAGAGGTTCAGCTCCTCGGTCTTCGTCAACACCACGACCCGTGCTTTCAGCGGCAACCTGGGGACGGCCCGCAACAGCTCGGACGGCCTGCAGAATCTGTCTTGTTATACCGTCTCGACTGGCGCCGGGGGTTGCTCCGCGACGGATTCCTCCGGCGTGAGCGCGAGCTGCGTGACCAGCGACGCCGAAGCGCTCGCGACGATCCGTGCGCTGAACGAGGATTCGAACCTGCAGGTCTCCTACGACAGCATGGGGGTCTGCACGTTCATCTGGGTCTTCACCGGCTCCAAGTACGAGACCAAGGGGCCCTGAGCCTCTCGCATTGAAGGCAACCCGCGCCATGATTCCACTCAGCCGCACGCTCGTCGTGCTCAACCTGATGTTCTTCGGCGCGGGGTCAGCCCTCTTCGTGCAGGGCCAGCGCGCCTCCTCCAGTGCCCAGAACCTGGAAGCCCGGTGGGAGCGGCTGGAGGAGCGTCTCGACCTGTTGCTCGCGCAGCGCCAGGGCCCCGCCGCTGTGCAACTGCCTGGTGTGCCCGCCCCGGCGGCCGTGCTGCCCGCGGACCTGGACGCGCGCATCGAACAGGCGGTGAGCCGCGCGTTGCAGGCCCAGGCCTCCAGCGCCGCGCCGCGCGAGGACGCCCCGAAGCCCCAGGCGCCGCCCGTCCCCGACGCGCGGAACGCCGCGGCCTGGGCCCGTGGCAATGAGGCGCTGGAGCGGGCCCTCTCCGCCCGCCGTTGGGGAGAGGCCGAGGCGCGCGAGCTGTCGGCGTCCGTGCCCGCGCTCACGCCGCAGCAGCAGATGGACCTGCTGCGCCGGCTCAGCGTGGCCATCAACGAAGGCCAGTTGAAGGTGGAGACGCGCGGCCCGCTCTTCTAGCCAGCAGTGGCGGCTACCGCGCCTCCGCGGCCTGCTTCAGCGCGGCGATGTCCAGCTTCACCATCTTCATCATCGCGCGCATGACGCGGTCCCGCTTCGCCTCGTCCGGGTCCTGCAACAACTCCGGCATCACCGTGGGGACGATCTGCCACGACAGCCCGAAGCGGTCCTTGAGCCAGCCACACTGCACGGGCCTGCCTCCGTTCGCGATGAGCTTGTCCCACAGTTCGTCCACCTCCGCCTGCGTCTCACAGCTCACGCTCAGCGAAATGGCATCCGTGTAGGGGAGCCCCGGCCCGCCATTGAGCGCGAGGAAGCGCTGTCCCGCGAGCTCGAACTCGATGGTCAGCACCGAGCCCTTGGGGCCGGGCCCCGCCTCCGTGTGACGGGCGACCTGCACGACCTTCGAGTCCTTGAAGATGGACGTGTAGAAGCCCACGAGTTCTTCCGCGTTGTTGTTGCACCACAGGCAGGTGATGATCTTCTGGGGAACGGACATGGGGACTCCTCCTTGGGGCTACGGTGGACACCGCGCCGGCGGGAGGAGGTAGCATGAAGCCAGGCCGCCTTCCTTGCCTCCCATCGTGGGAAGGCCGGCCTGTGACAGGGCCTTCACCCGAGCGTGCGCAGCGTGTCCGCCACCCGACGCAGGTCCTCCTCGAAGTGGATGCGCGCCTGGGCCCGCGCCCGCTCGTCCGGCATGCGCAGGAGCGCCGAGGGGTGGAAGGTCGCCATCCACGCCTTCGCCCAGGGCGTGTCGAAGATCTGCCCCCGGCTCAGGTTGATGCGGAAGCCCGGCCCGAGGAAGGCCTGCGCCGCCGTGGCCCCCAGGCAGAGGATCATCCTGGGCCTCACCTGCGCCACCTCGGCGTCCAGCCACGCCTTGCACGCGAGCACCTCGCGCCGTCCGGGCGTCGCGTGCAAGCGCTGCTTCTCCTCGCCCGCGACCCACCCGAAGTGCTTCACCGCGTTGGTGAGGTAGAGCTGCTCGCGCTCGAGGCCCACCGCGGCGAGCACCGTGTCGAGCAACTGGCCCGCGGGGCCGATGAAGGGTCTTCCCTCGAGGTCCTCCCGGTCTCCCGGCTGCTCACCCACGATCATCAGCCGTGCCCCCGCCGGCCCCTCGCCGAACACCGCGCGCGTGGCCCGCTCATGCAGCGGACAGGCCCGGCAGCCTTGCGCCGCCTGGGCGAGCGAGGCGAGGTCGCGGTGCTCGGGCAGGAAGCGGCCTGATTCGGAGGACTCCAACTTCGGGCGCACCATGCGCGAGGTGCGCTCGGGCGCCTGGCGCACCAGCTCCGGGATGAGTCGGGTCTCGGGCAGCGTGGCCCAATGCTTCTTGGGCATCTCCGCGCGCATGGCCCGCACGTTGAGCCGCGCCGGATTGAAGGTCGACGCGTAGTACGTCCCCCACATCTCCTCCAGCGCATCTCCGTCCGGGGCTTGTGAGCGCGGGACGCCCGGCCCGTACGTGAGCTGCTCCAGGTCCCATGACACGCTCGCGTCCGGCGTGAGGATGCTCCAGCGCATGGAGGGAAAGCGCCGCGCGAAGAAGGGCGCCACGTAGCGCACGATGAGGTGCTCGGGCCGGTGCCACGCGATGAAGGACTCCTCGCCTTCACGCTCCACCCGCCGGAAGCGCACGAAGGCCTTCATCTTGTGCGCGTCGCGCTGGACGCCCTTGGCCATCATGAGCACGCGGTACACGTCCGCGTCGCTCTCCACCTCCAACAGCTTGCGCTCCCCCCGCGCAAGCCGCCACAACACCCGGTAGAGCAGCCCCCAGCGCTCCGGCGAGCGGTGACACGCCACCTGCTCCGCCAGCTCCAGGAACGCCGGAGGCACCGACAGCCCCGCCCCGGGCGCGCTCGCGGGCACTCCGTCCGGCGCGAGCAGCGAGCCCTGTCCGCTCCCTTCCTCGGTGAACAGCACCTGCTCCGGGGACACGCCCCGGGCGAGCAGTCCGCGCGCCGCCGCGCGGAACGAGTCCAGGCCCGGCCCCACCTCCACCCGCATCAGAGTTCTCCGGTGAGTGCTTCCTGGGCGGAGGTGAACAGGGAGAGCTGGGTGGCCGGAGGCTTCACCCGCTCGGCGAGCCCGGGCGAGTCGATGAGCCCCGTGGGCCGGTGGTCCGCTGTCACGATGAAGGGCTTCACGCGCGTGAGGGGCACGCGCAACTGCGCCAGGTCCGCGAGCGTGATGCGGTGCCAGCGGCGGATGCGGAGGAGCCGGTTCACCGTGCGCACGCCCATGCCCGGCACGCGCAGCAGGGCCTCGCGCGGGGCGCGGTTCACGTCCACGGGGAACGACTCACGCCGGCGCAACGCCCACGCGAGCTTCGGATCCATCTCCAGGGACAGGTCTGGCTGTTCGGGCGGCGCGAGCTCGTCCACGCGAAAGCCGTAGAAGCGCAGGAGCCAGTCGGCCTGGTACAGCCGGTGCTCGCGCACGAGCGGCGGAGACTTCGCGGGCAGGCGGGCGTCGACGAGGGGGATGGGGCTGTAGGCCGAGTAGTACACCCGCCGGAGGTTGAAGCGCGTGTAGAGGCGGCTCGCAGTGTCGAGGATGGCCGCGTCCGGTGTGGGCGTGGCGCCGACGATCATCTGCGTGCTCTGGCCCGCGGGGGCGAACTTCGGCGCCTTGGGGTTCTCCTTGCGCTCGGCCCTGGACTGCTCCACCCGGGCGGAGATCTCCTTCATCGTCCCGCCGGTGATGGCGAAGCTCTTCTCTGGGGCGAGCTTCTTCAGGTCGCTGTCCGTCGGCATCTCGATGTTGGCGCTCAGCCGGTCCGCGTACAGTCCCGCCGTGTCGATGAGCTCCCGGGACGCGCCCGGCACCGCCTTGAGGTGGATGTAGCCCTGGAAGCCGTGCACCTCGCGCAGCGTGCGCGTCACCTGGATGAGCTGCTCCATCGTGTAGTCCGGGCTCTTGATGACGCCGGAGCTCAGGAACAGCCCTTCGATGTAGTTGCGCTTGTAGAAGTCGAGCGTGAGCTGCACCACCTCCGCGGGCGTGAAGCGCGCCCGGACGGTGTCGCTGGAGATGCGGTTGATGCAGTACTGGCAATCGTAGATGCAGAAATTGGTGAGCAGGATCTTGAGCAGGGACACACACCGGCCATCCGGTGTGTAGCTGTGGCAGATGCCCATGCCCTCGACGCTGCCGAGCCCCTCCTTGCCCGCCTTGCGTTTGCCGCCGCTGCTCGAACACGAGGCGTCGTACTTGGCGGCATCGGCGAGGATCTCCAGCTTCTTGCGCACGTCCATGGAGGCAATGCTACTCACCGCCCCTGACGCGTGACGTAGGCCGGGGCAATGGCAAGCAGGGAGGCAAGGGGTAGCCTTCCCTGTCGCTGTCACAGGATGCAGAAGGTGAAGGCCGGCGAGGGAGGTTTGGTGTATCGCGGCTTCTCAGGTGGAGATCAGACGGGGCGGACCTTCGACGCTTCTCCCCTTGGAAGTGAAGACGACGCCCGGTGATGGGAGAGGGAGGCAGCCGGGCGAGGTGCTGCCTCCGCGAAGGACAGCAGAGGCTCAGGGGCGCAGCAGACGCGCGGCGATCGGCAGGTGATCCGAGGGCTCGGTCTCCGACGGCAGGGGCGTGTGGTCGTCGAGCTCTGGGAGTCGTGCCGGCTGCGCTTGCAACGCGCGTGAGTGGAAGATGAAGTCGATCGCCTTGGCCTTACCGTTCGCGTTGCAGGTCGGCTGGTGCCGCCCCTCGTAGGCATCAATCAGCCCAGCCTCCGCGAACGCTCGGACCAGCGGTTCCCCGGGCTGTGCGTTGAAGTCGCCGCACACGACCCGGAGAGCCTCCGGGTCCCCCTGGGCGACCTCGATCAGCTCGGCCGCCTGTTGCATCCCCTGGTGTTGCTTCACGGGCCTGTCCGGCCGGTCCCAGCGCAGGTGCGTGCACGCCACGCGCAGCCGGTCCCCTCCGGTGTCGAAGTCCAGGACCAGCGCCAGGTGCCCCGAGATGCGCCCGTCCTCCAGCCGGTCCGTGAAGTAATGGGCCCGGTGGCCAAGGCAATGCTCCAGGCGGTGGCGGGCGCCCGAGGGGCACGACCCGAAGCCCCGCGGTCTCCAACGGAGGCGCGGGGCTTCTTCCCATGCCGGCAGCGGCTTCACGGCATCCGCACGCCGACATCAGGCATGACTCAACAGGTCTTCCGGTAGAGCGCCAAGCAGTTCCTGGTGAACTGCTCGGGATCGCAGTGGCCATTCTGCGTGCAGCGGAACTGCCCGCTGGAGTTCCTGCAGTACTGGAGCGTGACCCAGCACGCGGCCGAGGACGCCGAAACGGAGGCGCTCTCGTCCTCCATCGATACCTGGCCCTCATCCATCCCGGCCTCCGCGTGCGGACTGGCGACGTCGTACTGGCCAGTCAGCGTCAGCCCATCCGCGGAAATGAAGGTCTGGGCCTCTCCCATCGAATCCTCATCCCCTCCGGTCCCGCAGCCCACGAGAGGAATCGCGGCCAGCATCAGTCCCAAGAGCAGCTTCTTCATGGTCGTACCCTGTCCCTGTCCCTGGGAGGAAGTAGGCGCCCAGGCACGCCACCGGGTGCGGGAGACCACCGGCTCCCAACATCTGGGGACCTGGCGTCAGGCAGGCAAGTGGCACCTGGGTTCCAGTCCGGTGCCGTCCAACCCGCGAATTCCCAGACACGGATGCCCAGGACCCCAAATCCTTCCAAACAACTTCAGCCGCACTCGTTTCCTGATGGGCCCACCCCGCTTCAAACCTGCCAACACGGCCCAAGGGAAGGATGAATCCATGTCAAAAGTGCTCACGCGAATCATCGGATTGGCCGCCATGCTCTTCATGGTGGGCCCCGCGGATGCGGCCACCCCCAAGAAGATCATCAACATGGTGTTCTACAGCGAAACGGGTGAGCGTTCGACGCTCCACGCCATTGATGGACAGGCGCTCCTCTTCAGCAACGAAATGCTGAAGGTGGCCTACCGCGTCGTTCCGGAGGTCACGGGCCCGGACAGCGTCCGCTACCGTGTCTTTCATCAAGACGCCCCGGATTCTGCTCCTCCCCTCGACGTCATCGAGGCGCGGGCCGACGGCCAGATCCACCAGGGGCTTCGTACCGCCTTCAAACTCGCGGTAACGACCCTGGAGGAGAAATCCGTGGAGCAGCCTGCCCCGTCCAGTGACTCCGCGGTCACGGAGAAAGGCCGATGCTGCATCCGCTGTGGCGGCTGGAACATCTGCTGCAACTCCAGTCGGGGCAATTGCTGCACCGTCGCCACTTCCTGTGGCTACGGCTGCCACGTTTGCAACTGATCGCCTTCCGAGCACCGCGACTCCACCTGTCTTCACGGTGTATGGGTTTCGCGCTGACGGAGCCAGGTGGAGATGGCGCGCCTGCATTCCTCATGGTGGTCCAGGAAGGCGAAGTGGCCGCTGTCGATTTCCACGTAGGTCGCGCTCGCGCCCAGGCGGCGGGCGTAGGCGCGCATGGAGGGCGTGGGCATCGTGCTGTCGGTCCGCCCCTGCACCATCAACGTGGGCACGCCGGGCGCGGGCGCCTGGGGCCCTGCTCCCGACACGAGGATGAGTCCTCGAAGCACGAGCCCCGGGTGGGGGACCCGGTTCATGAGCAGGGTGGCCCCCACGCCCCCGTTGGAGAGTCCCCCCAGGTAGACGCGGCGGATGCCCTGGGCCGCGAGCCACGCGTAGGTGGACTCCAGGGTGCGCGCGCCTTCGGGTTCCCACCAATGCCCCAAGGGGCCCACGGAAGGGCAGACGGTGAGCGCGGAGATGCTCCGCACCGCCTGCGCCATCTCCCAGCAATACACCGCGAAGTTGCCGGTGAAGCCATGGAGGAAGACCACGGCGGTGTCCGGGCGGTCCTTGCCTGCCGCGGGCATCACCAGCGCATCGAAGGACTCCGGGGTCTGGAGCCCCAGGTACGTCGCGATGGCGGGCGTGGCGACCATTCCCTCGGCGGAGCCCATCCGCTGGAAGGCGGCCTCCAGCGCGGAGACGAACTCGCGCGTGTCGGAGCGGGGCAGGCGCCGGGTGAGCATCAGCGCGTGCGCCGCCAGCAGCGTCCCATCCCGTTCGTCGACGAGGCGGTTCACCCAGCGGTGTCCTCCCGCCGGCAGGTGGAGCGTGTCCAGGTGCGTGCCTCGCGCGAACACGAGCCGCGTCGTGACGACCAGGAGCAGCAGCGCGAGGCCGCCCCAGGCCATCCATCGCCGTGAACGGGCCAGGAGCCCCGCGGACAGCAGCAGCAGGCTGGCCACGTAGCCCCATCCCGAAACCGAGGCGCCGACCCAGACCGCGAGCCCCCACAAGCACAGCGCCAGGGGAGCCAGGCCAAGCCCCGTCAGGAACGCGAGCCGGGAACGCCACGGGGATGCCCCCTTCGCGGTGGGAGCCGTGGTGAGGAGTTGAGTCATGGGGGCACATTCGCAGCCTGCGGCGGTGAAGCGATGCCCGTGCGGCCGAACGGTCCGAAGGCGGGGAGAACGGCTCCTCACGGGAGGCGACCGGTCCCAGCCCGGCGCGGTGCTCTAGCCCAGGTTCCAGAACGCCCTGCCTGGAATGGCGCACGTGTCGGCCGCGCTGGCGCGCGGAGGCGGTATCCTCGTGGGATGTCTGATCTCTTCGCCATCCGCGTCTACTCGGTGACCCCCAAAGTGGTCCGCTTGTCGGTGACCCGCTGGCACCCTGACGTCAAGCAGCCCTCGACCAACGCCGTGTTCGCGTTGATGTTGATGTACGACCCCATCGAGAGGTCGACGCACCTCGAGTTCAAGAAGTACCGCCACCTGGCGGATTCGGCGTTCGCACGGGAGGTGCGAGCGGACGGCGGCTTCAGCGGCAATTGGATGGACGCGAACGCGCAGGCGTTCGTGGCGAAGGTGAAGCGGATCGGCAGCTCTCTGGAAATCCATCTGACACACCCGGCGTGGGGTGAACACCTTCGCAGGGGAATGTCGTGGCGGACGACCGCCTATGACGCGGGCCCGGGCCTGCCCGCCGAACCTCGGGCGCCCCGCGCTCAGCAAGCCGCGGCCACGGCGAGCAAGCAGACACCGAAGACCGGGAGCGCCGGGGTGAAAAAGGCCGCGCGCAAGACCGGAGTGAAGAAGGCGGCGAAGGCGAAAAGCGCGGTGAAGAAGGCGGCGCGCAAGGCCGCAGTGAAGAAGGCGGCGAAGGCGAAAAGCGCGGTGAAGAAGGCGAAGTGAAGCAGTTAAAGCTGATGTCCTCGGGGAAGTGAAACAGAGGCGATACCCCGAGTGGCGTACTGGTTCCCCCTTGGGCGTTCAAGCGCGGCACTGCCAGGGTTTTGGAAATGGAGCATCCCGCCAGGGCCAATCCCGTGAAGCCGTGGATCTATTTGCCACACCGATGGCGCTGCATCGCGCCATCCAGGTGCACGAACCGGAACCGATGGGGGAGGGAAGCGAAGAAGGTGCGGGGTGGGACCATGCCTTGTGTACCGGGTAGCGCAGGTGTGTCACGCCGACACCCGGTGTCACCGTCGGGTTGCCGAGGATGGCCGGCGTCCCGTCGAGGCGCTCAAAGAATCGCACTCCGGAGCCAAGAAAAGCCGCCGCGATGTCGACGTGGATTTCGTCGAGGAGACCCGCCTTCAGGCAATGCTGGAGGGTGTCAGCGCCGTGGACCCCTACGGACCTGCCGGCGGCGCTCGACATGACGGCCGCGCGGCCGTCCTCCCAGGCTCCTCTGCGTGAGCCATTGTCCTGACAGGCATGCTCTTTCACACCTGGAGACATCTCCCGGAAAGCCAAGGCGATCCGCTTCATGAGGGATGCGTGGATCAATTCATGGATTGACGTCCCGTCCCCCCAGAAGGAGCCTGTCATGAAGAATGTCGCACGGACCCTTGTCTTGACTGTCGTGTCCCTTGCCCTGTGGTCGCAGCCCGCTCGCGCAGCGGGTACGTACACGCAGACGAAGTATCCCATCGTGCTGGCGCACGGCCTGGCGGGATACGATTCGCTCATTGGACTGGTGGATTACTTCTACGGCATCGCGCCAGACCTCAGGTCGGGCGGCGCGACCGTCTACCTCGCGAGCGTGCCGGCGTTCAATTCGAGCGAGGCGCGCGGTGAGGTGCTGCTCCAGCAGGTGGAGATGATCGCCGCGCTCAGCGGCGCGGGAAAGGTGAACCTGATTGGCCACAGCCAGGGGGGCCTGGACGTGCGCTACGTGGCGGCGGTGCGGCCGGACCTGGTCGCGTCCGTGACGACGGTGGGCACGCCGCACAAGGGCGCCGAACTGGCGGACATCCTGCGCGCCAACATCCAGGACGGCACCGTGACGGAGAGCGTGGCGGCCTACTTCGCGGAGAACCTGGGTCTGGTGCTGGGCCTCTTGACCGGCCACAGGCATCCGCAGAACGCCATCGGTGCGCTGGCGGAGCTGACCACGGCGGGTGGCGTCGCGTTCACCAGCAAGTACCCCGCAGGCGTGCCCACGTCCGCTTGTGGCACCGGCGCGGCGACGGGTCCCCAGGGCATGCGCTACTACTCCTGGTCCGGCACCAGCCCCGTTACCAGCCTGGTGGACCCCACCGACGCCGCCCTCCTGTTGTCGTCGCTCTTGTACACGGAGGCCCAGAACGATGGCCTGGTGGGCCGCTGCAGTTCGCACTTCGGCACGGTGCTGCGCGACAACTACGACATGAACCACCTGGACGAGGTGAACCAGGTGGCGGGCCTGAGGGCGCTCTTCACCGATCCGAAGGCCATCTACCGCGAACACGCCAACCGCCTGAAGATCGCGGGTCTGTAGTCCGCGTCTCACGGGAGTCACCTCCATGAAGAGCCGCGCCGTCGTTCCCGTGGTCGTGCTGTGCGCCCTGCTGGCAGTGGGCTTCTTCATGGGGTGGAGGGGCCGGGCCGCGGATGTGCCCGGTCCCGCGACCGTTGCTTCCCCCCGGCCCGTCCCCCGCGCGCCCGATGCCACCGCCGCACCGGGCACGCCGCCCGTAACCGCTGTCGCTCCGTCCTCGCCGCTGCCGCCGCTGCCCGCGTCGCTCCAGGACACGCAGGAGGACGGCGACGTAACGGTGGATGCGTCCGGGCACCTGGTGCCGAACCCGGACCTGCGGCGCTTCTTCAACTACTACCTGTCCGCGATGGGCGAGGAGTCCCCGGCGCTGATCCGCGAGCGGATCCTCGCGGCGCTGCGGGCGAAGAGGCTGCCCCCCGCCGCGATGGACGAGGCGGCGCGGGTGCTGGACGACTACCTGTCCTATCTCGAAGCGGCGCGGACCCTCGCCTCCACGCGGGGCGAGGAGCTCCAGGACACCGGCGCGCGCCTGGAGGCCCTGCGCGAGCTGCGCCGCGAGCACCTGGGCGGCGCGGCCGACGGCCTCTTCGGCCAGGAGGAGGCGGTGGACGCGGTGGCGGTGGAGCGGCTGAAGCTCCAGGAGGACGCGTCGCTGACGCCCGAGGAGCGCGAGCGCCGCATCGCCGCGCTGGAGGAGCGGCTTCCCCCCGACGTGCGCGCAAGCCGCGAGGAGGCCCTGCGCCCCCTGCGGCAGGCCGCCGTGGAGCAGGAGCTGCTGGCCGTGGGCGCGACGGCGGAGGAGCTGCACCAGCACCGACTGTCCACCGTGGGGCCGGAGGCCACCGACCGGCTGGAGGCGCTGGACCGCGAGCGCGCCTGGTGGAAGCAGCGGCTGGCGGACTTCCGCGCGAAGCGCGAGGCGCTGGCCCGCTCGGAGCCCGACCCAGCCCGGCGTCAGGCCGCGGCGCAGCGGCTGCTCTTCGACTCCTTCACCCCGGAGGAGCGCCTCCGGGTGGAGGCCGCGGACACCCTCGACGCGGCCGCCCAGGCGGGCGGCGGAGGCGGGTAGGGCCTCGCGCTGAATGGCTTCAGCTCGGAGACCTCTTCGAGCACCTGACGGAGTGGGAGAGCCCGAAGTGCCCCCCCGGGGTCTCGGCCCTGGCCAACGCCTCCACACCTGTGGCCCGTCCGGTCACAAGCGCCGCCGGGTTGTGGCCTTCTCCGTCACTCACCCCCGGCCAGAGGAGCGTGCGTAGGAAGGCCGGACTCCCAGGAACCCTTGGCATATCAAGTGAAGGGCGACCTGCGGGGATTCCCCCCCAAAGCTGAAACCTATCAGGAGCCATCCATGTCGCTGTTCCGTCGCCAGACCTCCGCGGGCCTCGCCGCGCTGTTCGCCGTCGTCCTTCCGTTCGCGCAGGCCCACGCGAAGGAGGACTGCGTCCCGTTCTCCGGGTCGAAGCACTGCGCGACGGGCGACGCGCGGCTGGAGGTGGAGGACGACTCGCTGTATGTGCACGCCCCCGACACGAGCGGGGAGCACGGCGTGCGCGTGGACGCCGAGCGCGCCAAGGCCTGGAGCGCGGGCGTGGGCGTGGAGCCGCCCGAGGGCAAGGAGCAGGGCGAGACGAGGACCCTGAAGACCTACGTCGCGAAGGGCCAGGTGGTAGCCATGTCCTCCGTTGCAGAGACGGCGGAGGGGCAGTCCTTCGCGGCCTCCTTCGTGAACGCGGACGGCAAGCCGACGACGTACACGGCGAAGGTGTTCCTTGGGGGGAAGCTGGTGATCTCCGTGAGTGGCATCAAGAGCGGAGAGGTGGGCGTCGTGGCCTTCAACAGCTCCGAGTCCCCCGCGCCCAGGCCGTCCTGCACGACCCTGACCCAAAAGGCGTGCATGAAGTTGTGTGGCCTGCCCCTCCCGTCCTGCGCCCACTGCTTCAAGCCGTGCCGCCACGGCATCGAGAACGACATCTATCTCAACGGTGACGGCAGCGTCCCCTACCTGGACCTGTCCTTCCAGTTGCCCTTCAACCACGCCTCCGTGGGCGGCTCCGCGAAGGCGGCCCCGGAGATCGTCGAGGGCGACCGGGTGGTGCTGGTCGCGGACGAGCCGAGCGCGGGCGAGGACCACGACGTCGATCATGTGTTCATCCACAGCACGTCGAAGACGGTGGAGCTCACCGGCGAGACCACGACCCGTCGCTGAGATGAACACCGCGCGCACGTTCACCTGATTCAAGTCCGCGCGCATCGTGTCCATGGCGCGCCTCCCCTGGCCGTTCTGCCTTCGGACTCCGGAGTGCCGAAGCGGAGGGCCAGCGGGCGGCAGTGGGGGTCGGACTCGGACGGGGCGGCCCACGCCCCGAGCGCGTGGTAGGGCCGGTCCTCGCGCCGCTCCAGGTCATTGGCATCGCAGGCGCCGAAGCGCGGGATGATGGCGGCGTCGAACTCCTGGAGCAGGGTGTCGTCCGTCCCGCGGATGTTGGCGGCGAAGCGGACGCGCTCCACCCGCATCGCGTCGTCAGCCGCAGGGCTCGCTGAGCGGCCCGGAAGCAGTGCGCGTGCGAATGCGGTGGATGCAATGCTGGCAATCGTAGACGCGGAAACGGACGGCCGTCCCCTCTGAGTGGAGGCGGCCTGACTTGAACCTGCGCGCTATTCGAAGACGCCGATGCCCGGGTCGGAGCCGTTGTTGGCGGGCTTCGTGGGCTTCGTCGGCCGGGGCGCCGCGACGCGCACCGGCTCCAGGCGCACCTCCACGGGCTGCACCGTCGAGTCCGCGCTCCGGCTGTAGTCGAGCCTGCGCTCCACGTCCTGGTGCCCGGCGAGCTTGAAGCGCAGCACCGACATCCTGGCGCGCGGCAGCATCAGCTTCGTGGGCGTGGTGCCAATCTGCGCGTCCCCGTCGTAGATGGCCGCGCCAGGGGGCGTGGAGATGAACTCCACCGTCACGTCCTGGGCCAGGGCCGTCGGGTTGGGGTTGGCGGGCGGATCGTCCCGCACCCGCGTGGGCGGAGGCGTGGCCACCGTCCTGGGCTGCGTCACCACGGGGGGCGGGGTGGGGGCCTCTCCACCGCCGCGCGCCATGACCAGCGCGACGCCCGCGCCCAGCAACACCAGCGGCACGGCGATGAGCGCCGCCTTCTTGCCGCCGGACATGCCCTGGGGCGGAGGCGGCTCGAGGGGCTCCTCGCGGGCCGGGGACGGCCGGCGGTTGGCCTGGGAGAGGGGCGGATTGCCCGTGCTCGTGGGCGGCCGGGCCGAGGCCTGCGCTCCGCCCGCGGGCGTGGAGCCCCGGGCCGGGGATGCGCCCACCCGGGACGCGGACCGGGCGTGGGTCCCCGTGGCCGACGGGCTGGGGGCACGGCCCGCGCGGCTGGCGGCTCCCAGGCGGCTGCCCGAACCCGCGCGGCTGTTGGAGCCCGCGCCCGGACGGCTGCGGCTGCCGGTGCCGCGCTCCGCCCCGCCAGCGCCGCCGGTGGGGTGCGCGTCCAACTCCTCCTGGGACAGGCCCTCCACCGAGTCGATGAGCGCGTCGATGAACTCCTGCGCGTTCTGGTAGCGGTCTTCCTTCTCCGCGGAGAGCGCCTTGGCGAAGAACGCGTCCAGCTCCGGCGGCACGGGCGCGCCCTGGCGCTTGGTGCTCACCAGGGGCACGGGCTGGGTGAGCGACGCGGTGAGCGCCTTGCGCACCGTGTTCGCGCCGTAGGGCGAGCTGCCCGTGAGGCAGAAGTACAGCACGCCCGCCATGGAGTAGAGGTCCGAGCGCTGGTCCACGGACTCGCCGCCGGCCTGCTCGGGGGGCATGTACTGCGGGGTGCCCAGCACCTGGCCGGTGGAGGTGAGCTGCTCCTCCTCGTCCTGCTCCAGCGCCTTCACGAGGCCGAAGTCCAGCACCTTGACGAAGTCCTTCCCGTCGAGCGCCTGGACCATGATGTTGTGCGGCTTCAGGTCGCGGTGGACGCAGCCCTCCTCGTGCGCGTGCGCGAGCCCCAGCGTGGCCTGCTCCAGGAGGTTGACGGCCCGGCGCAGGGTCATGGGCCCCTCGCGCTTGACCAGCTCCTTGAGGCTTTCGCCCTTGAGCAGCTCCATCACGTAGTAGCAGGTGCCGTCCGCGGCGCGGCCGAAGTCGAAGATGGTGATGACGTTCGGGTGGCGCAGGCGGCTGGCGATCTCCGCCTCGCGGCGGAAGCGCTCGAAGAACTGGGGCGCGAACACCATGCCCATGCCGCCCTGTCCGAGGACGCTCTCAATCTTGTAACGGCCGTCCAGCACCTGGCCCAGGAGCTGGAGGCTCTGCGCGGAGCACAGGTGATCGAGACCATCGGTACTTCCGCAATGGGGGCAGGGGGCGGCCATGGGTGGCGGGAGTATAGGCAAGCCGCGCGCCATGCCCAACCCGAGAGATGCGCCTCCTGGGCAGTCAGGCAGGCATCTGAGGCGTTCCCGTGGGGCCTTCCGGCTGGTATCTCCGCCCCGCCATGAGCCTCGTCATCGCCCAGGACATCAGCCTCGCCTACGGAAAGAAGGTCCTCTTCGATGAGGACAACTTCACACTTGGCCCTCGGGACCGGGTGGGCCTGGTGGGGGCCAACGGGACGGGAAAGTCCTCCCTGATGAAGATCATCGCCGGGGCGAGCCTGCCGGACGGGGGCACCGTCCAGTACAGCCGCCGGGCCCGGGCGGGCTACCTGCCCCAGGAAATCGCCGGCCTGCCCGAAGGAACCGTGGTGGAGGCGGTGATGAGCACCGTCCCCGGGCGCGATTCACTGGAATCCCGCCTGAAGGACACGGAGGCCACCCTGGCGGCGGCCACGGACGAGGAGGAGCAGCTGGAGCTGGCCCAGACGCTGGCGGACCTCCACGCGGAGCTGGACGACTTCGAGAACCGCTACGGCCGGCACCACGCCGAGCGCATCCTGAAGGGCCTGGGCTTCCGGGACGCGGACCTGTCCAAGCCCACCCAGGCCCTGTCGGGCGGCTGGCGCATGCGGGCGGCGCTGGCGGGGCTGCTGCTCCAGGACCCGGACCTGCTGCTGCTGGACGAGCCGACCAACCACCTGGACGTGCCGACCCTGGCCTGGTTCGACGGGTTCCTGCGCCGCTCCAACAAGGCGATGGTGCTCATCTCCCACGACCGGGACTTCCTCAACCGGCAGATCAACCGGGTGGTGTCGCTGGAGATGGAGGGGGTGCGCGAGTACACGGGCAACTACGAGGACTACAAGCGCCTGCGCGCCGAGGAGATGGTGCTGCTCCAGGCCAAGGCGGAGAAGGTGGAGCAGCGCCGCGCGGAGCTGCAGGGCTTCATCGACCGGTTCGGCGCGAAGGCCACCAAGGCGAAGCAGGCGCAGAGCCGCGCGAAGATGCTGGCCAAGCTGGAGAAGGTGCAGGTCCTCGAAGAGCGCCAGACGATGAAGTTCCGCTTCCCGGAGGTGGACCGCAGCGGCCGGGACGTGGTGCTGATGGAGGACATCACCAAGCGCTACGGCGCGCTCACGGTGTACGACGGGCTGAACGCGCGGCTGGAGCGGGGCCAGAGAATCGCCGTGGTCGGCGCGAACGGCGCGGGCAAGACGACGCTCTTGAAGATGGTCGCGGGCGAGCTGGCCCCGGACACGGGCAAGGTGACGCTGGGTCACAACGTGGTGGTGGGCTATTACGCGCAGCACCACGCGGACAAGCTCGACCGCGACAACACCATCATCGAAGAGGTGCGGCCGCTGGCGGCGGACAAGCCGGAGAGCTACGTGCGCGGCGTGCTGGGCGCGTTCCTCTTCAGCGGCGACGACGTGGAGAAGCCCATCGGCGTGCTGAGCGGCGGTGAGCGCGCGCGCGTGGCCCTGGCGAAGCTGCTGCTGACTCCGTCCAACTTCCTGCTGATGGACGAGCCGACGAACCACCTGGACCTGGACTCGTCGGAGATGCTGATTGAAGCGCTGAAGCTGTACGGCGGCACGCTGTTGTTCGTGAGCCACAACCGCAGCTTCATCAACGGCCTGTGCACGCACGTCTGGGAGGTGGCGGACGGCAAGCTCACGTCGCATCCGGGCAACCTGGACGAATACCTCTACCACCAGGAGCAGCAGCGGCTGGCGGCGGAGGGCACGGAGTCCAGCGCGTCGGGCGGCAAGGGAGCGGGGGCGAGCGCGGCGACGGTGTCGGAGAAGGAGCGCAAGCGGCTGGAGGCGGAGGCGCGCCAGCGTCGCTCCGTGGTGGAGGGCCCCATCAAGAAGGAGATCGCGAAGCTGGAGGAGCGCATCGCGAAGGTGGAGGCCGAGCAGAAGGACCGCGAGGCGCAGCTCGCGGACCCGGTGCTCTACAACGACTTCGCGCGAGCCAAGCCGCTGATGGACGGGCACCGCGCGGGCAAGGAGGAGCTGGAAGACCTCTATGCCCGGTGGGAAGTGGCGCAGGAGAAGCTGGCGGCGGCGCAGGCCTGAGTTCCGAACCCATGGACCTGGACGCGTGGCTGGGGCGGTTGGGATTGAGTCCTGCCCCGGGCAGCCTGGAGGAGATCCGCGAGGCCCTGCGGCTCCAGACGGAGCAGGAGCGTCGCTCCCAGGGAGACGGGGACACGGAGTGGATGCGGCTGTGCTGCGTGCAGTTGTTCCACGCGGGCCTGCTGGAGGACATCCTCCTCATCTGGTGGGCGAAGCGGGCCAGCATGGACGCGGCCGCGTCCATCGATGTCCAGTTCCTCTGTGGCGCGGGACTGGCCCGGACGAAGGAATACCTCTCCGCGCAGGCGTCGGAAGAAGCCCGGAAGGCCTTACGCTACCTGGAGGAGTGCGAGGCCGCCGGGGACTTCGAGGACTTCTCCATCGCGGGCTGCTCGAAGGTCTGCGCGGCGTATTACGGTGCGCAGGCCTGAGCACGGCCTGCGCTACTGGATGTCGAAGGTCTTCCGGACCGGGCCGCCGCCGCGTTCGAGCTGCAACTCGATGCGCCGGGCCTCCCTCATGCTCGTGAAGGCTTCCAGGGCCTTGTCCGGGCTGTCGAGGTCCAGCCCGTTGATGCGCTGGAGGACGTCGCCGTTGCGCAATCCCAGCCGCGAGTAGAACGAACCGTCCTTGATGGCGAACAGCTTGAAGCCCACGGGGCGGCCGTCCTTGAAGGCGGGGACCACGCGGGCCTCCATCGACAGCTCGCTCAGGTGCGCGAGGCGGGGGACTACCTCGAGCTTGGACTTGTCGTTTCAGGGATTGGTGTCAAAAAAAAGGCACTGCGAATGCCGACAACCCTTGACCATGGTTCCTCCCATTCCCCGGCCAGCTCCCACTGTGAGCGAGCGCAAGGGCGCATCAAGGCCCATCGCGATGAAGGGCGCCCAGGCGTGGGGATGCGGTTGGGTTTTCCGAAACTCCCGCATCGCCTCGCGCAGTGCCGCGGCTCGACCCTGTCCTGCCAACAGGTTGCGGTAGTAGGCCTCCATCAGCGCGCTCGTCGTCGCGTCGTTCACCTTCCACAGGCTCATCACCACCGTCTGCGCTCCCGCCACGAGGAATGCCCGGCGCAGCCCGTACACGCCCTGGCCCAGTTTCACGTCCCCACGGCCGGTGTCGCACGCGGAGAGGACGACGAGCTGGGTACCCCAGAGGTCAAGGCCCGCCAGCTCCAGCGCCGTCACCAGGGCGCTGGAGGGCGGGGAGGCGGAGCTGGAGCCGGAGGGCGCCGGAGCGCTCGCCCCAGCGAGGGCGAGGCCCGAGCGCAACAGGGGGTCCGTGGCGGCGCCGGGTGCCGGGGCGGCCTCTCCCAGCGCGCCGAAGTGGGCGACCGCACGGGACGCCGTGGACACGGACGCGTCCCCCAGGAAGAAGCCATGGGTGGCCAGGTGGAGGATGCCGGGGGTCGGCAGTTGCATCAGTCGCTCCTTGGTGGCCTCGGGGCCCAAGAAAAGCTGGGCTTGCGGAAGCAGGCGCTGGATGGCCTCGGCCTCCTGGCGGGTGCCTGGCAGTGGGGTCAGCGCCCAAGCCCTTTGCACTCCATCCGTGGACAGCATGGAGAAGAAGTCGTTGAGGGAGGGGCTCCGGTCCAGCCCGGGAGCGCCTCGCTGGGAGGCGGTGTGCGCCGGGAGCGGTGAGCTGAAGTCGGGGTTGGCCAGGACGACCACGGCGTCAGGGGACACGCGCTCCGGGGGTCGAGGCAGCAGGTCCTTGCCGGAGGAGACGTAGGTGAAGTCGAACGTGTCCACCAGGAACTGGTGGCCATCGTGGAGGGCGGCGAAGGGCACCAGCGCCAGTTGCCCATCGGGCGAAAGGAAGAGGCGACGGGTCCTTCCCAGCAGCGCATGCAGGGGCTGGAAGGCGAGCTGATGGAGCGCCTGGGCGGGGACTTCGACAGAGGCGTCCCGGTTGGCCAGGGCGTCTCTCAGGTGCGAGGCGGCCCGGTCGATGGGCTCGGCCGGTCCCAGGTCCAGGGCGCGGGTCGTGGCGTCAGGCAACAGCACCAGCGCCAGGTAACGGAGGGAGGTGGGACGCGGCCCGGGCGCGCCGGGCCCGGGCACCAGCGGCCTGTCCTCGTAGGTGATGAACTCGACGAGCGCGCCGTCCTTCGGCAGGGCCGTGGCGACACGGTCAACGATGTCCGCGGGGGACGGCAGCGAGGACACCGCGCGCAGGGGGGCGGAGCGCTGGGCCAGGTCCGCTTCGAGGGCCGCGGCCTGCTCGGAGAGCTTCTGGAGGCGCTGCTGGTAGGCTGGCGGTGAGAGCGAATCGGGGCCCTGGAGTGAAAGCTGAGCCAGTTGGGTGCGCAGTCCCCCCAGTTGCTCGAAGGCCTCGCGGTCGCGTGCCCCCAGGCTCCGGTAGAGGGTCCGGGAAATGTTGGCGGTCTCCTCCACGGAGCGGCCCTTGAGCAGCAGGGCGGCGCCGAGGGCCAGGCGTCTGACGCGGGCGTTGTCGGGATGGGCGCGCAGCAGCGCGTAGAGCCGCTCCTCGTCGGCGCGCAGGAACTGGAGGAACCGGGCCAGGTTCACCTCGGAGAAGCCAAGGGCCTCGTGGCGCAGGCGCTGCTCGGACATGGCGAACGCGCGCGTGAACAGTGGGAGTGCCTTGGAGAGGCGATTCTGGGCCAGGTGCACCACGGCGAGTTGGTTGAGCGCTTCCGCGCTGAGCGGGTGGTTCTCGGCGGAAGTCGCGCCCCGGATGGCGAGCGCGCGCTCGTAGAGGGGCCGAGCCTTGCCGTACAAACCCTGGGCCATGTAGAGGTTGGCCAAATCCTGCAGCGCGTCGGCGACGTCGTAGTCATTCCTGCCAAAGCCCGCCTCCGTGATGTCCAGCGCGCGTTTGAAGAGGGGTTCGGCACGCGGATACAACCCCTGAGCCAGGTAGATGCTGCCAAGCTTCCGGAGTGTGGGGGCGAGGTAGGGATGGCGTTTGCCGAAACGCTCTTCCCAGATCGCCAATGCGTGCTGGAGGAGCGGCTCGGCACGACCCGGCAGTCCCTGTGCGATGTAGAGGCCGCCGAGACTGCTAAGCGTTTGGGCGACTCGAGGGTGTTTCTCGCCCTGGGTCGCTTGCCGGATGGCCAGCACGCGTTTGAGAAGGGGCTCGGCCCGAGCGTACAATCCCTGTTCCGTGTAGATTCTTCCGAGTCGGAGGAGCTGGTCGGCGACCTGGGGATGGCTCTTGCCGAGGTTCGCCTCCCAGATGGCGAGAGCGCGCACGTAAAGCGGCTCGGCGCGGCCATACAACCCCTGGAAATGGGCGGCCATGGCCCAACCGTAAAGCGTCGCGGCGACGAAGGGATGGCTCTTGCCAACCGTCGCTTCCTGAAGGGCCAGGGCACGTTCAAAAAGGAGCTCGGCCCTCGCAAGCGCCCCCTGAAATATGTAGAAACTCGCCAGTTGAAAACACGCGTACGCGACATCCGGAGGATTGTTGTCCAGAGCCGCTTCCCAAATGGCCACCGCACGCGACCGCAGAGGCCCGGCTCGAGCGAAGTTCCCCTGGGACATATAGAGGTCGTAGAGCCACCAGAGCGTGACCGCGACGTCGGGATGATGCTGGCCGAGAGCCGGCTCCCGGATGTCCAGCGCGCGCAACAAGAGCGGCTCGGCGCGAGCGGGCTCCGCCTGCTCCCCCTGGCCCGAGTAAGATTCGCCGAGGGTGTTGAGCGTTTGAGCGACGTCCAGGTGGTTCGGGCCGAGGGCCGCCTCCTGGATGGCCAGCGCGCGCAACAGGAGCGGCTCGGCGCGAGCGGTCAACTGCTGGTCCACGTAGTTCCTGGCGAGGCCGTGGAGCGACTCGGCGACGAGGGGATGGTGCTGGCCGAGGGCCGCCTCCTGGATGGCCAGCGCGCGCAAGAAGAACGACTCGGCGCGGGCGTTCAAGTGCTGGGCCGCGTAGATCCTGGCGAGGTGGCTGAGCGTTTGAGCGACGTCCAGGGGGTTCGGGCCGAGGGCCGCCTCCTGGATGGCCAGCGCGCGCAAGAAGAGCGGCTCGGCCCGGACGGGGTTCCCCTGAAGCAGGAGATGAAAGCCGAGCCTGTCCAGACACCGGGCGACCTCTGGATGCGCGCTCCCGTGGACGGCTTCGCGCAGTGCGACCGCACGCTCACCCCAGGCAATGGCATCCGCGTACCGCCCCGCGTCCCACGACGTGTTCGCCTCATCGAACGCCGTCTGTGCTTCCTGGAGCTGCGCATCCAGAGGCCCCTCGCCGGCCGCCGCGCCCTTCGCACAGAGCACCATCACCACCATCATCCTCATGACAAAACGCCGCATGGTGGCTCCAGGACCCCGTTTCCAACGGCCTCCTGAACCAATGGAGGCGGTGAGCCGGATGGTTATACAGAAAATTCCCGGAAGTCCTCGACTCGGAGGGCGCGACCCACCTCCCCAGGTTGAACGCCGTCCAGGCAGCCAAGACCTGCGCGCGTACGGGCCCGTCGAGCGACGCGATGCGGTGGAGGGGGGGCGGACCCCTGCAGCGCGCCGTCACCGCAGCGGTCCGAAACGTCTGACCTGGTCAGCGCGTCACGTTGCGCAGGTACTGCGCGTGGCAACCCAAGGCACTCACCGCTGGCGCGGCTTGCGTGTGGGGCGGTGCTGCGCGCCTGAGGGTGCAACTTGGTGGTGGCCGCCCTCGGACGGTTCGGGGCGCCGGCTCGGCTGCAACTGGGGCCCCGATGGGAGCCAGGCGTCGTCCAGGCCCGCGCACTCCGTACTACCGCCACTGTCTCGTATACTCGGCAGTCCATGTGAGGGGGCGCTCGCGCGGATCGCGCCTGAGCGCTCGCCCAGGTGCTGCGCGCCTTGGGGCGCGAGCAGCAGCCAGTGGGCACAGGGCCGCGTGCGAGTACAGACAGGTCGTGGCCGTTGTGGTTCGTGATCGTGGCCCTTCTGTCTCGATGCGGGTCCGCGCCGCCGCTTCCCCGTCCGTAGCAGGGAGTCCTGCGACATGAGCCCGCAGCTTGGCAATCAATGTGGGAGGAGGTGGTCCGGCCTGCTCCACCGCTGCGGTATCGGTGCTCGACAGCAATTGCCTGCATCAATTCGCTCCTCGACCGCTCCTTAACATTGAGAGGGAG
>SECN01000167.1 GCA_004173515.1 Myxococcaceae bacterium
GAGCGCGCCCGTGGCCTTCCTCACCATGGGGCCGGACCCGGCGCGCATCGCCGCGAACAACGCGCGCGCGCTGCAGGTGGCCCACGACAAGGAGGAGGCGCGGCGCAAGGCCATGGGGTTGGACCAGCCGCTCAAGCCGCTGACGGAAGCGGAGCGCGCCACCCAGCAGCAGGACGGCGGCGCGCGCGTCACCGTCCCCGCCAGCTTCGGCGTGCGCTAGCTCACGGCCCCAGGCCCACCCAGACCTCGCCGTCCTCGAAGAACTCCTTCTTCCAGATGGGCACGTCCTGCTTGAGCCGCTCGATGGCGTGCTCACAGCCCCGGAAGGCCTCCTGGCGGTGCGCGGAGGCCGCGGCGATGACGACGGCCAGCTCGCCCGGCAAGAGCGTGCCCACGCGGTGCATGATGGCCAGCCGCGTCCCCGGCCACGTCCGGGCCACCTCGCCGCCAATCTCCGCGAGCTTCGCCTCCGCCATGGGCGCGTAGGCCTCGTACTCCAACCGCAGCACGCGCCGGCCCTTCGTCTGGTCGCGCACGGCGCCGGAGAACGTCACCAGCCCGCCCACGGACGCGCCCGCCACCGCGTCCACGACCTCCGACAGGACGAGCGGCCGGTCCACCACCGCGAAGAGGCCCGGCGAGCCCCCGGCCACGGGCGGAATCAGCGCCAGCTCCGCGTCCTGGGACACGGGGGCGTCCTTCCCCACGAACTGCTGCTGCACGGCCACGCGCAGGTGCGGCAGCAGCCGCGTCAGGGCCGGGTGCCGGGCCGCGAGCAGCGCCAGCACGTCCGACACGCGCGCGCCCTCGGGCACCTCCAGGAACTCCCGCGACACGCCCGCGCGCTCGCGGGCCGCGGCGAAGTACAGCACCGTCACGGACATGGCCTGAAGGCCCTCCTGGGCTCCCTGGCCGGGAGCCCCGCGTTCCAACACGAAAGCAGGGGCGGTGCGAAGGGCCCGCCCGGTCAACCCCTGGCGAGCCCCCGAGGACTAGCGCTCGCGCAACACGACGCGGCCCTGGAGCCGGCCGCCGCCCTCGGTGGGGGCGAAGTCGAGGAAGCCGTACTCCAGCGGGGTGAGCCGCTCCAGCAGGGCGCCGACGAAGACCTGGCTGGCGAGCAGTTGTCCCTGGCCCACGCCCGGCACCGCTCGCGCGCCCGCGAGGTCCGAGCGCAGCCGGCCCAGGTCCACCATCAGCGACAGGTGGCCCGGACCGAAGGCCTCCCCGCCAAAGCGCGTGCGCAGCGTGGCGCCCACGTCCCCCGTCTCACGGCCGGAGAGCACCTCGCCCGCTTCCAGCGTCGCGCGCTCCGGGCTGAGCGTGAGCGACACCGGCTGCTCTTGAAGCCGCGTGCGAAAGCGCGTGGTGCCGCCCTGCGTCTCCTTCTGGAAGACGAGCGCGTTGTCCTGCAGCTGCTTCTCCACGAGCTGGAGCACCGGCGGCAGCGACGTGAGCCCCGCCTCCATCACCACCGTCCCCTTCGGGGCCGGGCGCTGGTCCCGGATGAAGCTCTTGAAGAAGGCCGCCGCGTCGAAATAGACGAGCATGGCCACGTCCCCGCGCAGCGCGTTCAGGAGCGCCTCCGCGTCCAGCCCCTGCTTGCGCCAGCGCTCCAGCGTCCGCTGGCGCCGGGGAGAGCCGGGCGAGCCGAACACCAGCCGCGCCAGCTCCTCCGGAGGCACGGACAACTGCGCCGCCGCCACCGGCCCCGCCGCCGCGCGCCCGAGCAGCGCCGAAGCCGGGCCCCGCGCCGCGCCCAGCAGCGGCCGGGACGACGACAGGAACCCATCCAGCTCCGCCTGATCCGCCTGCACCGCCAGCGCGCCGAAGAAGCCGCGCACCGGCATGTCCTCCTTCTCCGCGTCCGGCACCGGCGGCGCGGAGAAGAGAAACACGCTGCCGTCGCGCACCTTGCCGCGCAGCTCCGCCAGCAGCGCGTTCTCCGACACGCCCGGGCCCGACAGGGCCTCCACGCGGCGGCGCACCAGGTTCACGTCCGGCGACTCCTCCACCACCGCCAGCGCCTTCACCGTCTCCCCGGGCTCGGGCGCGTCCGGGGAGTCCGGCACCGCCAGGTACACGTAGCCCCGGTCCGCGAACAGCAGCATCGAGCGCCCGCCGTCCACCGGATCCACGCGCGCGCTGCCATCCTCCTGGGGCATCACCCGGTGGCCCGCGGAGCGCAGCTCGCGCGAGACGGCAGCCAGCGCCGCGCGCATGTCCGTCACGCCCAGCAGCGCCACCACGCCGTCGAAGCCCGGCATCAGGAAGAAGCCGAAGCCCTCCTCGGGATCCACCTCCGTGGGGCCACCCGCCAGGCTGCGCAGCAGGAGCGGCACCAGCGGCGCCTCCTCCAGCGAGCTGCGCGCGTTGCGCGAGCCGACGAGCCGCTCGTAGAAGTCCACCAGCCCCTCCACGTTGCCGCGGAGGCGGGGCACCCAGAGCACCGTCTGCGCATCCTCGGGCACCGCGCGCAGCACCGGGCGCGGCACCACGGTGAGCACGACGCGGGCGAGCTCCTTCTCCCCGTCCAGCGCGCGCACCGTGTAGCGGCCCGCCTGGTCCCACGCGTGGCGCACGCCCGCCGCCGTCTGGGGCGGCGTCCCGTCACCGAAGTCCCAGGTGACCGTGGGCGCCTTCGTGTTCCGCGAGCCGAACGACTCCGGCACGCCCGCCTCCAGCGTCCGCTCCGGGCCCAGGTCGGGCCTCACGCTCCGGCAGCCGGGGGCGACAAGCCCCACGGCGACCGTCAACAGGAGGAGCGGCAGGGACGACGGGAGCGCGCGGGGACGGGACGCCATGGGCGTTCCGTTAGTAATCCAACGCCAGCCCGAAACTCCAGCGCCGGCTGCCCAGGTTCAGTCCCGCGCCGCCGAAGTTGTTCACTTCCGCGTAGGTGTACTCGGCGAACAGGTACGAGTGGTTCACGCCCAGGTCGGAGTCGAAGTCGCGCGCGAAGCGCGGCTCCAACACGTCCAGCAGGAACGACACGCCCGCGGTCAACGCGTAGCCCCACCGGCCGCCCTTGGCCGTGTCACCGCCCACGACCTCGGTGGTGCTGCCCTTGGTCATCCACCACGGCGAATAGACGAGCCCCAGCTTGCCGTACGGCACCAGCGGCACGCCCCATTTGAAGGCCGCGTAGTCGAACTTGTAGAAGGCGTTCAACTGCAGGGGCAGCACCTTGAGGGCCGCCTTGTCCGCCGCCACGCCGCCGCCGTCCGCGAGCACCGCGTTGGCGTACTTCTCCCCGTAGCCCGCCGACAGGCCCAGGCCCGCCGTGCCGATGCCCTGGTAGAAGAAGCGCTGCAGCTCCAGCTCGATGAGCAGCAGCGACGCATCCCCGAAGGTTTTCTTGTACGGGGTGTCGGTGAGGCCCTTCTCGTAGTCGATGCGCGGCTTGTAGCCGCCACCGCGGAAGATGACCGCGCCCGTGCGCGGGGAGCGCGTGGGGATCGTCACCTCCTGCGCCACCGCCGGAACCGCCAAGAGAAGCGCCGCGACACCCAGGCCCACTGCAGTGCTGCTCATGACACCTTCCTCCGAGACGAAAGCCAGATGCCCAGCGCGGCCAGCACCGCGCCACCCGCGAGGCCCCCGCCGGTCGAAGCACAACCGCCCTGCTCCTGGCCGTTGGCGTCCTTGTACGCGTCGAACAACCCATTGCTCTTCACGGGCGTGCCTTCCACGGCGGCGGACAGCCCACTCACGTTGCCCGCCTCGTCCTCGAGCTTGGCGCGGACCCGGTACGTCACGCCGTTGATCAAACCGGTCGCCACCACGTTGCCCTCGCCCGCGGCCTTGTTGAAGCGGAGCGTGGGGCCCTCGGACTCCTCGGGAGTGACGCCCGCGTCAGCCGTCCCCGCATCCTCCGTGCCCGCGTCGGCGTCCGTGCCCGCGTCCTCCGTGCCCGCATCCTCGGCCGTCCCAGCGTCCGCGTCCGTGCCGGCATCCGTGCCCGCCCTCAAGATCGCGTTGAGCTCCACGATGACGTTCGAATCGTCCTCGACGTTGTCCACCTGGATCGACAACGCCGAGTCCCGCGCGATGACCTTGCCAATCGAGGGTGCATCGGGCGGCTGGGGGTCGTAGTTCACCTGGAAGGCCGGCCCCCCGACGTTGGTGTACGTCGACGAGCAGGCCTGGGTGTAGGGGTCGGCGGTCGGCGCGGAGGCGCACAGCTTGAGGGTGACCTCCGTCGTCTGCGAGTCACACGTCGTCGGCGTCGCCAGCTTGGCGAGCACATTGGCCACGGAGAAGTTCAGGACACCCGTCGCCGTGGTGCTGTTCGTGGCGGTGTCCAGTTGCAGGTCCGTCACCGCGGGCTGCGACCCGCAGCTTCCCGTGGTGACATAGAAGTAGACGGTGCCTCCGCTGCAGAGGTTCGCGGTGCGGCTCCAGTTGAAGCGCAGCGTCGTGGCGCAGTTCGCCCGGGACGTGACCACCGTGTTGTTGGTGGAGGTGGCCGTCGTGGTGAACGTCACCGCCGTCCCCGTCTGGGCCACGGCCGGGAGGGCGAAGAGCAGGAAGGCGACAAGAGGAAGGCGCATGGATGGGGCGGAAGGCTAGCAAGCGCGGGGCCACCGACAACACCCGTCCGGATGGCCCGTTCAGTGGCAAAAGCCCCCGGTTCGCGCGCCAAACAGACACGCCGTCCCCAGGGGCTCTGCCAAATTGTCAGGAGGGGCGTTCGGAGAGCTTGAGGCCGGCTTCCACCAACTGGGCGGCGGCCCGGCCGGCGTTGTCCACCGACGCGAAGAGGGTCACCCACTCCGGGGCCTGCGGAAAGGCGCGCACCCGTCCCACATGGATGGCGGGGTCGGCCATCACCAGCATGGGCATGGGGTAGACGCGCTCGCCCGGGGCATCCAGGACCTTGAGGGACGGGGACGTCTTCAGCGCGGCGCGCACCTGCTCCGCCGGGCCGGGCTTCTTGAGCTGCACGTTCACGGTGAGGCCGTGGCCGTGGAAGGTGGGCACCTGCACGGCGGTGCCGGCCAGCACGGGCACCTCGCCCAGGGCGGCGAACAGGCGCGCGGCCTCCAGCGTCCAGCCGCCCTCCTCCTCCGTCCAGGGGGAGTTCACCATGAAGCCGCCCACCTGGGGCACCAGGTTGAAGCCCACGCGGTGGGGGAACGCCTGGGGCTCCGGCTCCCGGCCGGACAGCAGGTCCGCGGTCTGCTTCTCCAGCTCCGCGATGCCGCGCACGCCCGCGCTGGAGGCGCCCATCAGCGCCGTCACCTGCGCGCGCACCACGCCGAAGGCTCGGCGCAGGGGCTCCACCAGGTGCACGGTGGCGCTGGTGATGATGCCCGGCAGGCACACCACGCGGCCCTTGAAGCTGAAGCCGGGCCCCAGCGCCTCCGTGTTGAAGCCCGGGAGCACCAGCGGCACGTTGCCGTCGCTCCGGAAGGCGTTGCTCGCGTCCACGACCCAGGCGCCCGCGGCCTGGGCGGCCGGGGCCAGCGTGCGGGAGGCCTCCGCCGGTGTCGCCAGCAGCACCAGGTGGATGCCCTTGAAGGCGTCTGGCGTGGCCAGCTCCACCTCCAGCGTGTCCTCGCCGTACTCCACCTCCAGGCCCTTGGAGCGCTCCGAGCCGAAGGCCCGCACCTGCTCCATGGGCACATCGCGCGCGTACAGCGCGGCCAGCACCTCGCGGCCCACCACGCCCGTGGCGCCCACCACCGCGATTTGAAGGTTCTCTTTCATGAGGGCTCCTTTACGCCACCGCCCCCAGGGGCGCGAGCACCACGCGCGAGCCCCTTCTGAAAAGCGGTCAGTCTTCCTTGAGCCGCGACGTGGGCGCGGGGCCCGGCAGCGGCGGGAACTTGGGGTTGCGCTCCGGCTCCGACGCCCGGACGTAGTGCGGCTCCATCGCGAACAGGGCCTGCATCGAATACGCGTCCGGAAGCCGCGCCAGCCGCCCCACCTCCACCGCGGACGGGAAGGCGGGCCCGGACAAGAGCCGGTGGGGCGCGACGCCGTGCTTCTCCAGGGCCTGCCGGTAGTCCGTCAGCGCCGGCCCCAGCGCCACCGCGTCGGGTTCGGCGGCCATGCGCCCGGCCACCTCCTCCGGCGACATCGCGGTCTCCGGCGCCAGCGCCTCCACGGTGTGGCCCGTGCGGCGGTAGGCCCCCAGGTAGAGGTCGTCCCGGCGCGCGACGGCGAGGCAGAACAGCGGAACACCCTCCGGCCCCTCCAGCGCCACCGCCGCCAGCGACGAAGCGCCGGCCACCTTGAGGCCCGTGGCGTACGCGAGCGACTTCACCGTGGCGAGCCCGATGCGAAGGCCCGTGAAGGACCCCGGCCCCAGGCCCACCGCCAGCCCCTCCAGGTCCTGGAGCTTCAGCCCGTGGCGCTCCAGCAACTCACCGACGACGCCGGGCAGGGCCTCGCTCTGCTTCTCCGGAGGCAGCACCACCACGTGCTCCACCGTGCGCACGTCGTGGCCCTGGCGCTCCACCAGGGCGAGCGACAGCGTCAGCGTGGAGGTGTCCAGCGCGAGCAACACGGGCAACGTCCCTTCCTTCGTCTCTCAGGCCGGAATGGCCCACAGGTCCAGCGGCACTTGTGACACGCGCACGCCACACCGGTACAGCCTCACGCGCGCCAGGCCCTTGTCCAGCATGCCCAGCGACTTCGCGGCGGCCTTCGACACGTCGATGATGCGACCGTCCACGAAGGGGCCGCGGTCGTTGACGCGCACCTCCACCTGGCGGCCGTTCTCCATGTTCATCACCTTCACGCAGGAGCCGAAGCGCGCCGTGCGGTGCGCGGCCGTCAATGCGTTCTGGTTGAACTTCTCCCCGCTGGCGGTGGGCCGGCCGTGGAGGCCGGGGCCGTAGAAGGACGCCAGGCCCTCGCCCAGGTACGTGCCCGGCATCTTCTCCCGGCGGGTCACCTTCGGATCGTCCTGGCCGGTGCCTGAATCCGTCTCCGGGGGCTGGGGCTTCGTCGCGCGGGTCGCGCAGCCAGCAAGCAGACCCATCCCCATCAGCAGGAGCGCGGTGCGTCCTCGCATCATCACCTCGTGGTTAGCGGGTCACATCGTTGGTCACGGCGAGCAACATCAGCAAGACGAGCAGCGCCAGACCCACCATGTTCGCCACCTCGCGAACACGCACGGGGATGGGGCGGCGGCGGATGCCCTCCCAGATGGCGGACAGGAGCGCGAAGCCATCCAGCACCGGGATGGGCAGCAGGTTCATCACGCCCAGGTTGATGGAGATGACGGCCATCAGGTTGAGGTAGCTGTCCATGCCCTGCTCGGCGCTCTTCGCGGCGAGCTGGTACATCATGATGGGGCCGCCAATCGTGCTGGGGGACACCTTGCCCACCACCAGCCCGCCCAGCACCTGCACCATCTGCCCGATGATCTTCGGGACGATGAGGGCGGCCTCCTTGAAGGCGGCGACCGGACCCAGGTCGATGGTCACCTTCTCCACCGGCGGCAGGTCCGCGCTGCTGTAGTTCCAGGGGCGCACGCCGAACACCAGCGGCGCGCTCGTCTGGCCGTAGTCATCCCGCGTCTTGAGCGGCGCCTGCGACAGCTTCTCCGTGCGCTCGCCCTGCTCGCCGCGCCACGTGAGCGTGAAGGGCTGCGCCTGGAGGCCGTTGAGCGCCGTCGCCAGCTTGTTGAAGGACTTCAGCGGCGTGCCGTTGATGGCCACGATGCGGTCCCCGGGCTGGATGCCCGCGGCCTCCGCCACGCTGCCCGACGCCACCGTGGCGACGTAGAGGTCCACCGCTTCGGCGCCCAGCGCCGCGGGGCCCTCACCGGCCTGACGCGGCAGGGACACCTGCTTGACCTCCGGCACCCGGCCGGAGACGGCGCCCACCGCGACGGGCTGGAGGCGCGCCACGCTCAACGCCAGCGGCGTGCCTTCCGGCACCCTGGCGACCTCCCGGTAGAGGGCCGCTTCGTCCTGCACGTGCACGCCGTTGACGGACAGCACCCGGTCGAAGCTCTTGAGCCCCGCGTTCGCCGCGGCCGAGCCCGCGAGCACGCCCACCACGGGCGGCTGCGGATAGGGGCCCACGCCAATCATCCCGCGCTCGACGGTGTCCACCGGGGACACCTCCGAGCTGCGCTCCGGCGTCACCTGCACCACGCGCTCCTGGCCGTCGCGCTCCAGGGTGATGGGCACGGGGCGGTCGAACTTGCCGACGAACGCGTCGCGCATGTCGTCGAAGGTGCGGACGGCCTCGCCCTCCACCTTGAGGATGCGGTCTCCGGGGCGGATGCCCGCCGCGGCGGCGGCCATGTCCGGCGACACCATGCCCACGCGCGTGGACAGCGTCTCCTGGGGGCCCAGGAAGACGAAGAAGTAGACGAAGACGGGGAACACCAGGCTGAAGGCAGGCCCCGCGAACACAATGAGGGCGCGCTTCCAGGGGGGTGCCGCCAGGAATCCGCGCGCGGCCTCTTCCGGCGGCAGCTCCTCGTGGGGCAGGTCTCCCGCCATCTTCACGAAGCCGCCCAGGGGCAGCAGGGCCACCTGGTACTCCGTCTCACCCTTGGTGAAGCCGAGGATCTTCGGCCCGAAGCCGATGGAGAACTTGAGGACCTTCACCCCGCAGGCCTTGGCCACGAGGAAGTGGCCGAGCTCGTGCACCGTCACGAGTACGCCCAGCAGGAGGATGAAGAACCCGAGGTTCTGGAGCATGGGCCCAACAGTAATCGCGCCCCCCGACCTGGACAACGCGCAACGACGGGCGCGAGGCAGACGGGCAGGCGCGAAAACGGGCACTTACGGCAACAGGTGCCTCACGAACTGCACATAGACGAACACCAGCGGCGCGTTGAACACGAGCGCGTCGATGCGATCCAACACACCGCCATGTCCGGGAATGAGCTTTCCGGAGTCCTTCACGCCGTACGCGCGCTTGAGCATGGACTCGCACAGGTCGCCCACGGGGCCCAGGAGGCCCCCGAAGAAGCCCAGCAGCACACAGTCCCACACGGTGAACACGGGGAAGAAGAAGCCCCGGGCGATGAACATGCCCAGCACCGAGCCGACCATGCCGCCGAAGAAGCCCTCCCAGGTCTTGTTCGGGCTGACCGCGGGGTAGAGCTTGTGCTTCCCGAGGAAGCGGCCCGCGAAGTACGCGAGCGTGTCGTTGGCCCAGGTGATGGTGAGCGCGCAGATGACCCACGCGAGCCCGTCACCCGGCAACAGCCGCAGCGCGGACAGCGCGGTGAGGCCGATGGCGCCGTAGAGAAACCCGGTGACCAGGTGCGCGGCCCGGACGGGCGCCTCCGCGAGCGAGCCCCGGAACAGGTTGTAGATCCACGCGAAGAAGAAGAAGACGGACGTGACCCAGAAGGCCGTCTCGCCCGTGCGCGCGGCGTCCCGCAGGGGCAGCAGCGGCATCAGGAAGGCGGCGGCCATGCCCACCCAGGCGGCGGCGCCCAGGCGCTTCTGGGTGATGAGGTAGTACTCGCCGGTGCACACGGCGGCGGCGGCACCCAGCAGCACCGCGCTGTACCACCCGCCCAGGAACAGCAGCAGGAGCACCAGCGGCAGCAGGGTGATGCCCGTGAGGATCCGGATGAGGAGGTTCTTGTTCTTCTCGTTCACGCCTTGGCCCGCTGGGGTGTTTCGTCCCGGTTCAGCTGGGCGGACGTCAGCCCGAAGCGCCGCTCGCGGCCCTGGTACTGCGACAGGCAGCGCAGGAACTCTTCGGTGCGGAAGTCAGGCCAGAGGGCGTCGGTGAAGCACAGCTCGGCGTACGCCACTTGCCAGAGCAGGAAGTTGGAGATGCGCTGTTCGCCGCTGGTGCGCACCACGAGGTCCACGGGCGGCAGCCCGGAGGTCCACAGCCGCGACTCCAGGTCGTGCGCCTCCAGGCGCGCGGGGTCCAGTTCGCCACGGGCCACGGATTCGGCCAGGGAGCGCGCGGCGCGCAGCAGCTCCTCGCGGCCTCCGTAGGAGAGCGCCAGGGTGAGGACCATGCCGGTGTTGTGGGCGGAGTCGGCCATCAGCCGCTCCAGCGGTTCCTTCACGTAGCGCGGCAGCTTGTCCACCTCGCCGATGGCGTTGAGGCGGATGCCGTTGTCGAGGATCTCCGCGCGCTCGGACTCCAGATACTCGCGCAAGAGCTCCATCAGCCCGGCGACCTCTTCGGCGGGGCGGGCCCAGTTCTGGGAGGAGAAGGCGTAGAGGGTGAGGGCCTGCACGCCCACCCGGCGGGCCGTGCGCGTCACCTCGCGCACGCTCACGCTGCCCTCGCGGTGGCCCTCCAGGCGCGGCTGGCCGCGAAGCTCGGCCCAGCGCCCGTTGCCGTCCATGATGATGCCCACATGGCGCGGGAGAGGCCGGGCCTTGACCTGGACCTCGAGAGGAGTGGGCAGCACGGTGGGGCGATCCATGAAGCCGCGCACCCTAGCGGCGGCGCCGCGTCGCGTCCACGGGCGCGTGTCCGGCCGGTCCCCCGCCTCCGCTGACCGGTCGCCTGCCGGGGTTGAACGGTTCATGACGGGACACGGGGGCCAGCTAGAGTGGCCTTCCATGAAAACTCCTCATGTCTTGACCTCCTTCCGGCTGCTCGGGGGCCTGCTGGTCCTGAGCCTGGTCGGGGCGGGGCCGGCTTTCGGGCAGGCAGGCGGCCCTTCGACGGTGGGGATCCCATCAGCCTCCCAGGACTACTTCACGGCGGCGATGGCGGAGACGGCCCGGCTGTATGACGACCTGGAGTACGAGCAGGCCCTGGCCTCGGTGACCCGGGCGAGGCGGCTGGCCCGGACGGAGGCCCAGCGCTCGGGGGCGGCCATCTTCGAGGGCATCGTGTTGGCGGACATGGGCCAGCGCGAGGCGGCGATGGCGGCGTTCCGGGCGGGCCTGAAGCTGACGCCAGAGGCGAAGCTTCCGGTGAAGGTGTCGCCCAAGGTGGAGGGTGACTTCGAGTCGGTGCGCAAGGAGGTCCAGCGCGACCGATCGGTGGTGGCGGTGCCTACGCCCGTGGAGGTTGCGCCCCGCCCCACGGATGCGCCGGTGCAGGCGACGGCCGAAGCCCCGCCGAAGTTGACCGCGCGGCCCGTGGCCTCCGCGCCCGTGGCTTCGCCCGGCGTGGACCTGACGGTGGATGCCGTGGATCTCCCGGAGACCACCGTCCAGCTCGCTGCGGATGGGTCGGTGTGGACGGGCTTGCTGAGCCAACTGCGCGCGGGCACCGGGCGTCGCTTCCGGGCCTTCGCGTATGACTCAAACGCGCGCCTCATCTATCAAGGAGAAGCCACGGAGGTCACCATCACCGCGAATCAAACGGTCCAGGTGAACATCCTGCTCCAGCAGGTGGACCCCTCTCCCGCATTCGAGAACGCCGGTCCGCTCATCACCGCGCTTGTCGTGTCGCGCTCGTCAGTCGAGGTGGGCGGTTTTGTCGACGTGCAGGCCACCGCGCGCGACCCGAACACCGGCGATGTGCTCACGTTCTCCTGGACCGCTACGGCGGGCAGCTTCAACACGCCCACTGCGCTGGGGTCCCGCTGGACCGCGCCTCTGACGGAGGGCGTCCAGACGCTGACGCTCATGGTGGCGGATCAACTGGGGGCCTCGACTTCCGTGAGCTTTCCCATCCAGGTGGAAGGCACGGGCGTGGGGGAAGCGGAGGTATTCGTACGCTTCAACTCCTGGCCGGAAGTAATCGCCCTGTCTGGCTTCCCAACGCAGGTTGTCCCGGGCCAGTCCATTGGCGTGAGTGTCCACGCGACGGACAACGATGACGTCCAGGCATCCCTCCACTACGCCTGGACCGCGAGCTGCGCGGGCACCTGGACGGACGAGGGCTCCGCGAGCGCGCACTTCACCCCGACAGAGTTGCCCGCCCAGAATACCTGCGACAACTGCCAGCTCACCGTGCGTGTGACGGACGGTCGGGGCGGCGAGGGCCTGGGCCACCTGGGGGTCTGCGTGGGCGCGCCAGTGTCCCCCAATGTCGCGCCGCGCATCACCAGCGCGTTCCAGACGGCCCGGACCGTTGGCCCTGGCAACACCGTGCGCTTCAACGTCCGTGCTGTGGATCCGGAGGGCACGGCGCTGAGCTTCGCGTGGGAGGCGCCGGTGGGGAGCCTGGCCGTGCCCGTCCCCCTCGGTGACGGCAGCGAAGTCGCATGGACGGCGCCCGCCTGCGTGGACGCGCGGTCGACGCCGGTGGTGCGCGTGCGAGTGACGGACGCGGAAGGATTGGAAGCCCTCCAGGCCTTTTCCCTGACGTGGAACGGCCCGGCATGCGCCACGACGCTGGGCTTCCTCACGCAGCCCACGGATCGGCTCGCGACGCAGACCCTGGCGCCCGCGGTGCAGGTGGTGTTGATGGACAGCCTGGGGCGTACGTCCCTGGCTCCTTCCGGACCGGTTCGGTTGGAGGTGGGGGCGAACCCTGGTGGGGCCACGCTGTCGGGCACGGTGGAAGTGGCACCTGTGTCGGGCATCGCCACGTTCGCGGACCTGAGCCTCAATGCTTCGGGTGTGGGCTACACGTTGGTGGCGTCGGTACCAGGGTTGCCCTCGGCGGTGAGCCAGGCGTTCACGATCCATCCACTCGCCATCCAGGGCGCGTCACTGAACCACTACCTGACCACGGGCAATGCGATGGCGACCCAGGGCTCGGACCTGGGAAGCTCCGTCATCCAGGCGCTGGTGGAGCAGCCGAACGGCACCTTCATGACCTTTTCTGGGACTGGTGCGGTGGACGGAACGTTCTCCATCGAGGGCGTCCCCTCGGGGCTGTACTACCTGCGGTTGGGCACGGACTACGTCGTGACGTCCTCACGGGCCCCGGACCTGGGACGCGATGGACAGGGGCGTCCGGATGCGATTCCCGCGAATACCAGCACGTTCCTCGCCGTGGATTTCCAGGGCTTGGCGCCATGGAAGTCGGGCGATTCCATCGAGGTCTTCTCGCAGGGAACGGGGCTCTGGACGTCCAGCGTGTCGGCACTGGGGCCGACGGGTACGTCGCCCGTGGTGGGGGCCCATCAGTGGGCGCAGCCCTTGAAATACTGGCAGATGCGCAACGCGCACCTCGTCGACGCTGCATCGGGTGACGTGGCAACGTTCCACCAGCTCTCGCGAAAGACGGACGGCTCGCTTCCTGCCGAGCCCTTCACCTACAGCGCCGCCAGCCGGGCCTACAGCGCGCCGCTGGCCATTGCGCAAGGTGCCACCGCGAGCATGTCGGGGATGATGTCGGTGCTGCCCCAAGATCAGGCACTGATGGTGGATGTGCGCGCCCAGGCGTTCGAGTCTCTGCGCACCGCGGTGAACCCCGGCGCCCAGGCGGCGGTCAGTCACTCAC
>SECN01000654.1 GCA_004173515.1 Myxococcaceae bacterium
AAGCCGGACAGGTGGCTGCCACCCTCGTGGGTGTTGATGTTGTTGGCGAAGGTGAAGATGCGCTCGTCGTAGCCATCGTTCCACTGCATGGCGATTTCCAGCGACACGCCCTCGCGCTCGGACTTGATGTAGACGGGCTTGTCGTGCAGCGCCGTCTTGGCCTTGTTGAGGTACTCCACGAAGGACGCGATGCCGCCTTCGAACTTGAAGTCGTGCTCCTTCTGCGTGCGCTCGTCGCGGATGGTGATGTGCAGGCCGGCGTTGAGGAACGCCAGCTCGCGCAGCCGCTGGCTGAGCGTCTCGAAGTTGAAGTCCGCCGTCTCCATGATGGTGGGATCCGGCTTGAAGTGGATCATCGTGCCGCGCTTGTCGGTGGTGCCCACCTCCACCGGCGGGCTGTTGGGCACGCCGCGCGCGTAGCCCTGCTCGAAGACCTTGCCGTTGCGCTGGATGCGGACCTTGAACCACTCGGCCAGGAAGTTCACGCACGTGACGCCCACGCCGTGCAGGCCGCCGGAGACCTTGTACGCGCCGTTGCCGAACTTGCTGCCGGCGTGCAGCTCCGTGAGGACGACCTCCAGCGTGTCCTTGTGCTTGAACTTGGGGTCGGGGTGCGGACCCACGGGGATGCCGCGGCCGTTGTCCTGGACGCTGAGCGAACCATCCACGTGGATGATGACGTCGATGTCCGTGCAGAAGCCGGCCAGGGCCTCGTCGACGGAGTTGTCGACGACCTCGTAGACGAGCTTGTGCAGCCCGTAGGTCATCGTGTCGCCGATGTACATGCCGGGGCGCTTGCGGACGGCCTCCAGGCCTTCGAGCTTGGTGATGCTGTCCGTCCCATACTCGGCGGGCGGCGCGGCCAGCGCGGCGCCGGTAGCGGGGGTCTTTTCCATGTGAAGCGTGTCCTTGGGAAAGGCTGCCGTTGCGACAGGGCTGTGCCTGCTGTGCTACCACCACCGGGCATCCCGGACAAGGTTCGGGAGCCCGCGCAAGGCTGCGGAAAGATTCATGAATCAGGCGTCGAAACGCGAAGGCGGGAGGCGGTCCTCCAGCGCCGCGAGCAACTCTTCATAAACAGCCCTGCGGGCGAAGAGATGCCGCGTCACGAGCACCCTTCCCTCCTCCTTCAGGAACAGGCCCAGCACGCTCCCTTTGCGGCCGACCCGGCGCACGGAATCAATCTGTCCCCAGTGCAGCTCCAGGGGCTTGCCGGTGAAGGGCCGGGACACCCGCACACCCGCGGCGTCCAGGGTGATGCCCCAGCCTTCGCGGGGGCGCAGGCGGTGGACGGAGACCAGGAAGGTGAGCATCAGGCCGGCGCTGATGCCGGCCCGCGCCATGGCGAGCAGCCCCCCTCCGCCCCGGTAGTCCGCCAGGGCCCAGGCGGTGAGGACGGCCAGCAGGCATGCCCCCAGGAAGAGAGCGATTCGGGTGGGGCGGGGATCGAACGAGAAGAAGCGCTGGCTCATGGCGGGCGAGGGCTGGAACCTAATCCCCAGGCGCACGGTGCGCGCGTCCTTTCCTCCTCGGCTGTTCTTTGGCGGTCGCCCCCGAGTCTAGGCTGCCGCCCCGCATGACGGATGCCGAACTCACCTCGCGACTGCACACCAACCTCATCGCCTTCAAGGGCCTCCAGGCCGAGCGCGGCTCGCTGCGCCACCTGCGCCTTGCCGGCGTGGACGCGTTCGCCCTGCCGACGTACCAGGACACGCACTTCCAGCAGGTCCTCTGCACCCGGGTGGACGCGCTGGCCCCGGCGCTGCCCGCCCTCCAGGACTTCTACCGGAGCCTGGGCCTGCCACGCTGGCGCATCACCCTGACGCCCGGCCAGAAGGACGCCCGGCACGTGCTGGCCGCCCACGGCTACCGGTTCGACTTCACCGTGCCCGCCATGGGCGCGTGGCTGAAGGACCTGCCGGACGCGGCGCCCGGCGTGCCGGTGGAGTCCGTGGAGGACATGACGGACATGGTGGAGCTCAACGTGAGCGCCTACGGCGCCGAGTGGCGCGACATCCTGACCGTCTGGCAGCGCCCGCCCCGGATGCCGGTGCACACGGTGGTGGCCCGGGAGGCGGGCCGGCCGCTGTCGTGCGGGCTGGCGGTGGACGTGGCGGACACGGCGGGGGTGTACCTGGTGGCCACCCATCCGGAGGCCCGGGGGCTGGGGTTCGCGACGGCGGTGATGCGCGGGCTCATCGCCGGGGCCCGGGCGCGCGGTTGCACCGCCACGGTGCTCCAGTCCACCGCCGCGGGCCTGCGCGTCTACCGGCACCTGGGCTACCGCGACCTGGGCGAGTGGGAGCACTGGGTGCCCCCAGCGCGATAGCGCCCGCCGTCAGCGCAGCGCCTCCAGCTCCTCCAGCGTCTCCAGCACCTGCCAGGCCTCCCCGGCCCCCTGGAGCCGGTCCGCCAGCCCCCGGCCGGCGAGCCGGGCCACGTGCGCCAGCCGCATCAGCCGCGCGCGGCCCAGGTGCCCGTCCACCAGCGCCACCACCAGCCGCAGCGGCTGGCCGTCCGGGGCGCCCGTCTTCAGGGGCCGCGCCAGCGTCACCAGCGCCGCCACCGGAGCGGCTCCCGGCACGAACGCGTGCGGCACCGCCACGCCGTTGCCCACCTGGGACGGGGCCTCGCCCTCGCGCTGGCGCAGCCCTTCGGCCAGCGCCGCCGCGTCCAGGCCGGGCAGCGCCGACGCCAGCCTTCCGGCCACCACGTCGAGCGCGTCCTCGTAGTCCTCGCACGACAGCTGCACCACCACCCGCTCGGCGCACAGCAGGGCGCCCAGCGCGGGCACGGGTTCGTCGCCGCGCGCCTCCCGCAGGGGGAACTCCGCGTCCAGGAAGGCCCGCACGCGCGCCAGCTGCGCGCCGGTGAGCTTGCGCCGCGCGATGTCCAGCAGCAGCGTCCCCGCCGCGGGCACGTCCTCCAGGTAGCCCGCGACGTAGGGGCTCACCCGGTTGGCCACGTCCATCAGCAGCGCCGGGGGCACGTCCAGCTCCCG
>SECN01000655.1 GCA_004173515.1 Myxococcaceae bacterium
CCACCTGCCAGGCTGCGTGCCCGCCGACACTCCAGTAGGCTCCGCCGGTGCCTCCTCCTGAAACCCCTCCGCCCCCCCGACGTTCACCCCCGGGCGTGACCGTGCGCCGCCTGTTGTCCCTGGCGCGCCCCGAACTTCCGACGCTGGCCATGGCCACCGTCTTCCTGTTGCTCAGCAGCGCCGCCAGCCTCGTCTATCCCCAGGGCATCCGGATCCTCATCGACGATGCCCTCAACGGGAAGGACCACGCGCTCATCAACCGGGCCGCGCTCATCATGCTGGCGGTCTTCCTGGTGCAGGGCATCGCCACCGCGCTGCGCGCCTACTTCTTCAGCGTCTCCGGCGAGCGCGTGGTGACGCGGCTGCGCCGCGACTTCTTCCGGGGGCTGATGAACCAGGAGGTGGCCTTCTTCGACACCCACCGCACCGGGGAGCTCACCAGCCGGCTGTCGTCGGACACCACCGTCCTGCAGAACACCGTGAGCGTGAACGTCTCCATGGGCCTGCGCCACGCCATGCAGGCGCTGGGCGGCATCGCGCTGCTGTTCTACACCTCGCCCTCGCTCACCTTCCTGATGCTCGCCGTCGTCCCGCTGGTGGTGGTGGGCGCCGTGATGTACGGCCGGCGCGTGCGCCACCTCGCGCGTCAGGTGCAGGACGCGCTGGCCAAGGCCGGCGAGGTCGCCGAGGAGAGCCTGTCCGGCCTGCGCACCGTGCGCAGCTTCGCGGCGGAGCCGTCGGAGGTGACGCGCTACGGGAACTCCGTGCAGCACGCCTTCGAGGTCGCCCGCAACCGCGTGCGCCAGAGCTCCCTCTTCATCGGCGGGGTCTCCAGCGCGGGCTACATCGCCGCGGTCGCGGTGTTCTGGTACGGCGGCCGGCAGGTGGTGGACGGACAGCTCACCATCGGCGCCCTCACCTCGTTCCTCATCTACACGATGCTCGTGGCCATGTCCCTGGGCTCCCTGGCGGACCTCTGGGCGGACTTCATGCGCGCCTCGGGCGCCGCGGAGCGCGTCTTCGAACTGATGGACCGGCAGCCCACCATCCCCATCGCCGAAGGCGAGCGCCCCGCCACCGTCGAGGGCCGGGTGGAGTTCCAGGACGTGAAGTTCGCCTATCCCTCGCGCCCGGACGTGCAGGTGCTCCAGGGCATCAACCTCACCCTCAACGCCGGAGAGGTCGTCGCCGTGGTGGGCTCCTCCGGCGCCGGCAAGTCCACCCTCGCCGCCCTCCTGTCGCGCTTCTACGACCCGCAGCACGGCCGCGTGCTCCTGGACGGACGCGCCCTGGACACGCTGGACCCCAGCTGGCTGCGCACGAACGTGGGCATGGTCGCCCAGGAGCCCCTGCTGTTCTCCTGCTCCATCGGGGACAACATCCGCTACGGCCGCCCGGACGCCACCGACGCGCAGGTGGAGGCCGCCGCACGGGCCGCCCACGCGCACGACTTCATCAGCCGCTTCCCGGACGGCTACCAGACCGCCGTGGGCGAGAGAGGCGTGCAGCTGTCCGGCGGCCAGAAGCAGCGCGTCGCCATCGCCCGCGCCGTGCTCAAGGACCCGCGCATCCTCGTGCTGGACGAGGCCACCTCCGCCCTGGACGCGGAGAGCGAGCACCTGGTGAAGGACGCCCTGGAGCGATTGATGCAAGGGCGCACCACCCTCATCATCGCCCACCGCCTGTCCACCGTGGCCAACGCCCACCGGGTGCTGGTGCTGGAGTCCGGCCGCGTGGTGCAGAGCGGCACCCACGCCAGCCTCATGTCGCAGGACGGCATCTATCGCCGCCTCGTGGAGCACCAGGTGGTCGCCGCCTGAACGGTCGTTCCCCCGCCAGGTCCACCCACCCCGCAGTCCTCGTGGCGCGAAATCCGGGGGCGCATTATCTCAAGCGCCTCAAGAAAGGAGGTGATGCCTTGATCGACAGCAAGAATCAGGCGTCTACCTCCGTCGCGGTTTCCTGCTAGCCCAGGGGTCTCCCGGCGGTGGTTGACGTCCGCGGTACCGGTCGCCCTCGTCACCCGACGGGGGCGACTTTTTTTGTCCGCCCTACCCCCTGGGAATGTCCGCCCCGCCTGCCGGTTCGAGCCGCCGGGGGGAAGCAGCGCCGTCCACGACTGCCGTGGTCGCCCATCGGAGAGCTCCGTGTCCATCACGCCGTGTCCCATCCCCCTGCCTTCCGCCCTCCGTGACGAGGAGACCGTGGACGACCAGCGCAACCTCTTCTGTCCCAACTACGATGCGTGCCTCCATCAGGTCGTGAAGAAAGGCTGGGAAGGCTGGAGTTGCCGTGGTTGCGACCTGCGCCGCTTCCGCGTGGGGCAGCCGTCCGCCCAGCAGTTCGCCGTCGCCCGTCCGGGGGGTTGGGACGCGCAGTGAAGTGCCGGCCGGCCTCCCGGGGCCAGCCAGCCGGTCACCCGGCAGAGATTATTTGACGCCCCCTGGCCTCCTTGGCAGGAAGGGACATGCGCTCCAAGAAAACCAAGTTCATCTTCGTGACGGGCGGCGTGGTCAGCTCGCTGGGGAAGGGACTGGCCTCCGCATCCATTGGCGCCCTCCTGGAGAACCGCGGGCTCGACATCACGCTCATCAAGCTGGATCCGTACATCAACGTGGATCCCGGGACGATGAGCCCCTTCCAGCACGGCGAGGTCTTCGTCACCGAGGACGGTGGCGAGACCGACATGGACCTGGGCCACTACGAGCGGTTCACCCACGCCCGGATGAGCCGCCTCAACAACTTCACCTCCGGCCGCATCTACAACGCGGTCATCACCAAGGAACGTCGCGGTGAGTACCTGGGCAAGACGGTCCAGGTGATTCCCCACATCACCGACGAGATCAAGGCCAGCATCCGCCAGGCCTCGCAGGACGTGGACGTCGTCATCGTGGAGGTCGGCGGAACGGTGGGCGACATCGAATCGCTGCCCTTCCTCGAGGCCATCCGCCAGATGCGCTACGACGTGGGCAGCCAGAACGCGGTCTAGCTGAAGGACAAGATCGCCATGTTCTGCAACGTGGACAACGGCAACGTGTTCACGTCCCCTGACGTGCGCAGCATCTACGAGTTGCCCCTGGAACTGCACCGCCAGGGCCTGGATGAGCGGCTGGCGGAGGTGCTCAACATCTGGAGCCGCGCGCCCCACCTGGAGAAGTGGGAGACCATCGTCCGGAAGATCTACGAGCCCGCGCGCGGGGAAGTCACCGTCGCCATCGTGGGCAAGTACGTGAACCTCACGGAGAGCTACAAGAGCCTCAACGAGTCCCTGCTCCACGGCGGCATCGCCAACGACGTGCGCGTGAAGCTGCGCTTCGTGGACAGCCAGGACGTGGAGGCGCAGGGGCCGGAGACGACGCTCGCGGGCGTGGACGCGGTGCTCGTGCCCGGCGGCTTCGGCGTGCGCGGCACCGAAGGGAAGATCGCCGCGGTCCGCTACGCGCGCGAACAGAAGCTGCCCTTCTTCGGCATCTGCCTGGGCCTCCAGATGGCGGTGGTGGAGTTCAGCCGCTCCGTGCTGGGCCTGCAGGGCGCCAACAGCCTGGAGTTCGACGAGCACACCGCCCACCCGGTGGTGACGCTGATGGAGAGCCAGGTGAAGGTGCAGGACAAGGGCGGCACCATGCGCCTGGGCAGCTACGCGTGCGCGCTCAAGGACGGCACCGTCGCGCGCAAGCTCTACGCGCACGAAGCCATCCAGGAGCGCCACCGGCACCGCTACGAGGTGAACAACGCCTACCGAGGCCGGCTCCAGGAGGCGGGGCTCGTCATCTCCGGCCACAACCCGGAGCTGAATCTGGTGGAGATGATCGAACTGTCGGATCATCCCTACTTCGTCGGCTGTCAGTTCCATCCGGAGTTCAAGAGCAAGCCCTTCGCCCCCCATCCCCTCTTCTCCGGCTTCATCGGCGCGGCGCTCGCCCAGCGGGACTCCTCCCGAGGCGCGGCCCCCGCCACCCCGGTGCGCGCATGAGCACGACGCCTTCCATCCAGCTGTGCGGTCACAAGGTCGGTCCCGGCGAGAAGCTCTTCGTCATCGCCGGCCCGGACAGCATCGAGTCCGAGGAGATGGCCCTGCGCCACGCCCACCTGCTCAAGGGCATCACCGACCGGCTGGGCGTCCCGTATGCCTTCAAATGTTCGTATGACAAAGCCAACCGGACCAGCGGTAAGTCGTTCCGTGGACCGGGTTTGAAGGAAGGTCTGAGAATCCTCGACCGCGTGAAGCGGGAGGTGGGCGTCCCCGTGCTCACGGACGTCCATGAAACCAGCCACGTCGGGCCAGCCGCTGAAGTCGTGGATATCATCCAGATACCCGCCTTCCTGTGCCGGCAGACGGACCTCGTGGAGGCGGTGGCGCGCTCGGGGCGGGGGGTGAATCTGAAGAAGGGACAGTTCGTGGCCCCCAAGGACATCGTCCACTCGGCGCGAAAGGCCGTGGAGACGGGCAACCCCAACATCCTCGTCACCGAGCGGGGTTCCTCCTTCGGCTACAACAACCTCGTGGTCGACATGCGGGGCCTGGCGCAGATGCGCGAAGCGGGCCTCGTCGTGTGCATGGATGCCACCCACGCCGTGCAGCTTCCCAGCTCCAGCGACGGGAAGACGGGCGGCGAGCGGAAGTTCGTCTCACTGCTGGCCCGCAGCGCCGCGGCCGCCGGGATTGACGCTTTATTCACAGAAGTCCACGAAGACCCCGACCGTGCCCTGTGTGACGGTCCGTGCTCGCTCAATCCACAGATGTTCGAGGACGTGGTACGAGATGTGCTCAGCATCCG
>SECN01000656.1 GCA_004173515.1 Myxococcaceae bacterium
ACGGACTCGAAGCGGACGATGGGGTTGCGGTCGATCTTCTTGTGCGCGCGGGGGTCGCGCAGGTCCCCGCCCTTGCGGCGCCGGGTGAGCAGGCAATAGGGGGGATCGGTGTGGAGCAGGGAGGCGCGCGTGTCGCCGAGGGCGGCCCGGTAGCCCTCGGGCTCGCGCGCATCGGCGCGGACGCAGCGCAGGGATTCGGGCGTCAGGTCGGAGGTCATCGTTGAGGTGGAACCCTACACGGCGGCGCGGCCGGCATGGGGACGCGGATGGCGGGAATTCTGGCAGGCTCCCGGGCATGCGATTCCGTTCCACCACGGCCCTGCTGGGGGTTCTGTTTCTCTCCGCGTGTCAGTCCTCCGGCGCGGGTCAGACGCGGCGCGAACTCAAGCAGTCGATGGACTCAGGCTCGAGCGCCTGTCGGCAGAACCCGGTGTACTGCACCCGGACCGTGGGCGAGGACATGGTCCTGCCCGCGCGCGCCCGGGCCACCGCCGAAGCGGGAGCTTCCGTCGCGGGTGCAATCAAGGTGATGGACGAGGCAGCGCGAGCACGGGTCCGGGAGATCATGGAGACGTGTGCGAATGACGCCAGCTGGGAAGTCAACAAGCAGCTCTTCGCCGGGCAGACGCCCACGGCGGACCAGTGCAGGCAAATCGTGGGGACGGACGCGACAGGGAACTCCATCACCCGGGCCATGCAATTGGGCCAGATGAAGCACGAGGCGGCCATGCGCTGCGTCCAAGCGCGGCTGTCCGTTGAACGTCCCGGCGGGTTCAGCCTCAAGCCTCGCTACCGGTATGATCCCAAGACGAAGGCACTGGAGCTGATCAGTCCCGAGGCGGAGCAGGCATTGATCCTGTCAGGACGTACCGTCAAGCTCAGGGGAACCCTGGTGCCGGATGTGGTCATCCACGTGGGAAATCCACTGAAGGTCCTGTGGGTCTTCGACTTCAAGTTCCCCTGCCCCATCAGCAACAACCCCAGTTGGCGAAGGTATCCAGAGGGACCACCGCATGAGGGCAGGGACCAGGGGGAAGTCTATCGCGCTGCGTTCGGCGACAACGTCTCACTGGTCGCGCCCGCATGGGGAGCCCACTGAATGAACGCCCCGCCCCGGATTCGCGTCCAAGCACGCAACGGCGCTGTCGTGCTCCAGGAAGGCATCTGCATTTCTTTCTACATGCACCGCTCCCACCAGGATATCGGGCCCAGCGTCCTGCGCGCCCTGGACGTTTACCTGGAAGCGGTGGGCCGGGAGGTTCTGGCCTGGTATCCCGACATGGAAGGGGACTGGCAGGAAATCGATGCCGAAGCGTGGGCGGTTCATCGCAATGCCTTGCGCCAAGGAAGCGCGCCCAGGCTGCATTTGACCGACAGGGCGAGCGGTGTCGCGGATCATGAATTCAACTATCGGGGCCAGGACCTGCGAGCGTTGCCAGAGGAAGAGGCCGCCCAGGCCGTCTGCGCCATTTCGTGCTGGCTTCCCACGGAGTTCCTCGAACGACAGGGTGCCGCGCGCGTTCAAGAACTGGCATTGGAACTGGCGACAAGCCTCCCCTTCGACACCGGTCACGCAGGGTTTGCCTTCCATGCCCTGTCACAGCTTGCGGGCGTGAGTGAACGCCTGGAACAAGAACGCACCCTGTACCCAGGCATGGATGTACCTGATGAGGATGCCTCGCGGTATCTGGGAACCCGCGTGCCTGGCATCCACTGGATGAACTTCCTGGGTCCGTCCGTCCTGAAGGAACTGGGCGGCGCGGAAGCCCTGCGGGCCCGGCTCACGCACCCTGGCACCGCCGTACAACCGCTCGGGGAGGACCGTGCCGTGGTCACCCTGGGGGACGCACCCGACGCGGGTGATACCTCTCAGGGCAACGTATTGCCGGCCTACCGTGAGCTGGCGCGGGTCCTGGAGCCCTGGCTGACCTCGCGAGAAGCGGCGCGTCCCTATCGGGAGAATGAAGCCCTGCGCCGTTGGGAGCGCCGGTTCCTCGGTTGAGCCGGAGGCCCTGCCTTCAGTTGAACTCGATGCCCTTGAACAGCGCGCTGCGCTTCCCCGCCGCGTCCCAGACCTTCATCGAATAAATCCCAGGCGGGCAAGCCCCATCCACCTCGAACTCCACGGTCACTTGCGCTTGCGACTCGGACGTCGCTGGCGCGGATTGCCAGGGTGTCAGCCCTTCCCACTCATGCCCCTTGCCATCGAGCAGCACCGTGCGCCCGAGGCTCCATGGCAAGCCCCCGGTCAACCGCAGATCAAAGTGGATGGCACGCCTTGTCCCCGCGCTGTATGCCACGGTGTTCTCCATGCTCAACGCACACGGGTGTTCACAGGCCAGGCTCCTCCCGGCCAAGGACACGGTGAAGCGTTGCACCGGGCCCGTTCCCAACACGAGACCGCGAAATCCATCCAGCCTGTCAGCCACCGTCGCCGGCGCTCGCTTGTCGCCCTGGCGCAAACGCTCCAGCTCCGCGCGCAACTGTTCTGCTTCCTGGCGGTAGGACTCCGCGGAACGGGACCGCCGGTAGATTTCGACCTGCCGATCCACCGCCTCGTCCTGGACCTGAAGGGTCAGCACCAGGCGCGCGGGAAGGGTCGCGTCCTTGTACGGAATGGACACCTTCAGGGTCTCTCCCAGGCGCAGCTCCCTGGAGGGAACGAGCACGAGGAGCGCGTTGCCCGTGCTCACCCGAGCGAACTGCGCGCGCCCTTCCAGGATCACCTGGTCCTGCTGGATGTCGGTGTCGAACAGCAGCGTCGTGCTCAACCCGGAGCCAATCCGGATGGGCCTGGCCAGGGTTCCTTCCGGGCCCACCTCCACACGGAGAACCTCCCCTGCCTCCCCCTTCACCATCTCCTCCTGGTGGGGAGCAGCCGCCAGGAGGCACGTCGACCAGAGCAGGACCGGGAGCGCTACGGACAGACAGGAGGGCACGGTGTGGAGGGCTCCTCGAACCGGGGCAACAGGGGCCTCC
>SECN01000168.1 GCA_004173515.1 Myxococcaceae bacterium
ATCGGCGGCGACGGCGTCACCCTGGGCTACCTCCACCGCCCGGAGCTGACCCAGGAGCGCTTCCTGCCCAACCCCTTCCGCCAGGGCGAGCGCATGTACCGCACCGGCGACCTCGCGCGTTGGCTGGCCGACGGCACCGTCGAGTACCTGGGGCGCAATGACTCGCAGGTGAAGCTGCGTGGCTTCCGCATCGAGCTGGGCGAAGTCGAAGCGGCGCTCGCCTCGCACCCTTCCCTCGCCCAGGCCGTCGCCCTCGTTCGCGAGGACCGGCCCGGCGACCGCCGCCTCGTCGCATACCTCGTGACGAAGCCGGGACAGGCCTACACGGACACGGAGCTGCGCAAGCACCTGCGCTCACAGCTTCCGCAGTACATGGTGCCGCAGCACTTCGTGGAGCTGGAAGCCCTTCCGCTCACGCCCAACGGCAAGGTGGACCGCAAGGCCCTGCCGCCCCCGGCCGGCGCCGCGCGTCCCACCGAGGACGCCTTCGTCGCGCCCCGCACGGAGATGGAGAAGCAGTTGGCGCGCATCTGGCGGGAGGTGCTCGGCATCGCGCAGGTGGGCGTGCACGACAACTTCTTCAACATCGGCGGCCACTCGCTGCTGTCATTCCAGGTGGTGATGCGCGTGCAGAAGGAGCTGGGACAGGTCCTGCACCCGCGCACCCTGCTGCTCAACACGCTGGAGCAGGTGGCGTCGCAGTTCACGCCCGTGGCCCCGGCGGCGACCGTGCCACAGCCTGCCACCCCGACAAAGATTGCCGTTCCGGAGACTTCTGTTCCCCTGGCGCAACGCTTGTTCAATAAGCTGAAGGGAAAGATTCCGGGACGCTAGGACCCAGCGACCCTTCGAGGAGAATGGTCCCACCGTGACGCCCTGCTTCTTCGGCAGCTCCGAAAGACAGCTTTACGGCATGCACCACCCCGCCCAGGGCGCTGAACGCGCCACCGGGGTGGTGCTCTGCTATCCCGCCGCCCAGGAGTACATGCTGACGCACTGGGCCTTCCGGAAGCTGGCCGGAATGCTCGCGCGTGAGGGCTTCCACGTCTTCCGCTTCGACTACTACGGCACCGGGGACTCCGCCGGCGAGGTCCACGAGGGCCGCGTGGCGTCCTGGATCCAGGACATCCGGCTGGCCGTCGCGGAATTGCAGGACATGACGGGCGTGCAGCGCGTGGCGCTCGTGGGCATGCGGCTGGGCGCGGCGCTCGCCGCACGCGCCGCGGCCGAAGGGCTGTCCGTCGCGGGGCTCGTGCTCTGGGAGCCGCTGGTGGAGGGCGACGCCTACCTGAAGGAGCTGGAGCTGCTCCAGACGCGCCGGGCCGCCCGCACCCTCTTTCCCCAGGTGGAGAGTCCGCTGGAGGTGCGCGAGGAGTTGCTCGGCTTCGCCTTTCCCCGGGCCCTGCGCGACGACATCCTCGCGCTGGACCTGGCCGCGATGCCTGCCTGGCCCTCGACGCGCACGCACCTGGTGGCCGGGACGCCCAGGCCCGAGTACCAGCGCCTCCAGCAGCGCCTGGAGGCCACCGGCCTGCCCTTCCAGCACCACCTCGTGCAGGAGGAAGGGGGCGCGGGAGGCGGGCAGGAGTCCGCGCTCCTGTCCACCCGCGTCCTGCAGACGATTACCTCGATCCTGAAGGAGGTCGCGTGATCCGCGAACGCATCTGTTCCTTCGGTCCCGAGCAGAGCCTCGTGGGCATCCTGACGGAGCCCGACCCCGCGAAGGTGCTGCCGGGAGCGCCCGCGGTGGTGCTCTCCAACGTGGGCCTGAACCACCATGTGGGGCCTTACCGGCTGTGGGTGGAGCTGGCGCGGCAGTTGGCGGCGCGAGGCTTCACCACGCTGAGGTTCGACCTGTCCGGCCTGGGTGACAGCCGCCCCCGCCGGGAGGGAGGGCCCGACGAGTTCGCGCGCGCCCGCGAGGAGACGCGCGCGGCGCTCGACTACCTGGAGCAGAAGAAGGGCCAGCGCAACTTCGCGCTCATCGGCCTGTGCTCCGGCGTGGACAGCGTGCACTCCGTGACGGTGCAGGATCCGCGCGTGGTGGGCGCGGCGTTCATCGACGGCTACACGTACCGCACTGCGGGCTACCACCTGCGCTTCCAGTTGCGCTACCTGAGCCCCCGCAGGTGGACGCGCTTCCTGCGCAAGCGGAAGCTGCCCTCCAAGCTGCGCGAGGCCGGCGAGGCGGACGAGGTCTACACGCGCGAGTACCCGGAGCAGGCGCGGCTGACGGAGGACTACGCGAAGCTGCTGGAGCGGGGCGTGAACCTCTGCTTCGTGTTCTCCGGGGGCATGGGGCTCTCCTTCAACTACGAGCGCCAGTTCTACGAGATGTTCTCGCCGCTGAAGCTGGAGCACCGCGTCACGTACGCCTTCTACCCGCGCGCCGACCACCTCTTCTCCGTGCCCGAGGACCGCGCGGGGCTGCTGCGCAAGCTCACCGCCTGGGCCGTGGGCATCGTGCCGCCCAAGGCGCTCGCCGGCTGAAGGCTGCCTGCCCGCCCTGCCAGCGGGAATGCGGCCCGGGGCCGGATGTGGGTCAAGCGCTTGTTTCCCACCCGACGGTCGCCACCTTGGGAGAACCAACCCGTTCTCCCGAAGGAGCGACACCGATGAAGCTCCCACTGATGGCAGCACTGGCCACCCTCGCATTCTCCGGGCAGGCCTTCGCGCAGAGCCACACCGACCACCAGACCCCGCCGCTGGAGCAGCCGAGCACCGACGCGCCCCAGGACAGCGCCGAGCGCTGGGACCGGGCCACGGGAGGCTCGGGCAGCTCGGGCGTCCTCCAGCCGGATGACGACGGCGCGGACAGCGTCGCGGATCCGGACCGCATCGATGAAGGCGTGGGCGGCTCTGGCACCCCGGAGCAGGGCAGCAACACCACGGGCCAGGGGTCCACCCTGCAGCCGAGCGTCCCGAACACCGGCACCCCGGGCAACAAGGGCGCGCAGATGGAAGTGACGCCGCCGGCCTGGGACAAGAACAAGGAGATGGGCAGCTCCGCCAGCCCCACCACGGGCACGCCGCCCGCGCAGGGCAGCGCCGGCAACTAGCCTCACCCGCTTGCAATGAATGGCAGTCATGGACGGGCTTCCCATAGGGGAGCCCGTCCATACCCCTTGCGGGTTACAGACCCGCTGGCCTCCCATCGATATGTCATTGGCTGTACCGGCTGGGAGGCCCAATGAATCTCAACGCGCGCGAGCACGCGCTCATCTCCGAGTTGACCCAGGCGCTCTCCAGCTCCCTGGACCTGGCGGAGGTGCTGGCGCGCTCGCAGGGCACCATCACGCAACTGCTGCCCGCCGACTACGCGGCGCTGTGCGTGTCGCGGCCGGAGCGCCCTGGCGACTACGAGTGGTTGGGCCTGGGGGCGCCAGGGGTGCTCTTCGCGCACTACCCGGAGCTGGCGGCGGTGGACTTCGTGCGCGATTCGGTGATGAAGCGGCCCAACGTGGCGCTGCGGGACTCGGACATGATTTCCCGCCGGGAGCTGAAGCGCAGCCTCTTGTACCTGCGCTGCCGGGAGCTGGGGCTGCCACTGGAGCACGTGATGGCGGTGCTCCTGGACCTGCGCCAGGACTGGCACGGGGGCTTCACGCTGTACCGGGAGCACGCCCAGCCCTTCTCCGTGCACGAGCAGGCGCTGCTCAACTGGCTGACGCCCTACCTGGTGAACACCGTGCGCAACTGCCGGATGTTCGGAAGCGAGGCGACGCGAGGCGACCTGCTGGACGCGCTCTTCCGCCACCAGGGCTCCGAGTGCATCGTGTTCGATCCACCGGAGCGCGAGCGGTTGCGAACACCGGGAGCGACGGCCCTGCTGAAGCGTTGGTATCCGGAGATGAAGCTCCACGACACCCACCTTCCATCGGAGCTGCGGGAGCACCTGCGGAGGCTGAGAACGCCGGGGACGCAGCGGAAGCTGGGGGTGGACACCTGGATGCGCTCAGGGCAGCAGCACGACCTCAAGGTGACGTTCGTGGAGCTGCCCGAGCAGCGCGGCAGCCGGCCCTGGGCGCTGGTGCTCCAGGAGTGCGGCCGGTCCATTCCCATGCCGGAGCAGTGGCGTCAGAAGATCTCCAAGCGCGAGGCGGACGTCGTCCAGGGCGTGCTCAGCAACTGGGCGAACGAGACCATCGCGCACGAGCTGGGGCTGACGCTCAACACGGTGAAGACCCATTTGAGGAACATCTTCCCCAAGCTGGGGATGGAGAGCCGCACGGACCTCCTCTACCACGCGGCCTGGAGGCAGAAGCCGGGGTGAGGGGCGGGAAGGAAAAGGGCCCGAAGGCATGTCACCTCCGGGCCCTTTCTCATCCCCACGCTGCCCTACGGCTGCTTCTGCAACTGCACCGTCATGGACATCATCCCGCCTGAAGCAGCCAGTGTGAGGTTCCCCTCGACGAAATGCGCCTCGGTGAGCTGGTAGGTCAGCACGTCCGTCATGGGATCGTTGACGCTGAGGTCACTGTCCCCGAGCTGGCAGCCCCAACGCTCCGCCAGGAGTTGACCGGCCGTCGCGGTGCACCCGCCCGTGCTCCACGCAGGGGTATAGCTCTCCACCTCGGGCGTCACTGTCGCGACCGTGCTTCCAGGACACGCCATCGCGACGAAGACGTCCGGAGGCGAATTGTCTCCATCCCAGGACGATCCATTGTTGGAGGCGGAGATGCGCGCCGACACGGGCTGAACCCGCCAGACACTGGCAGGATCCACACCGCAGGTCTGGTCCGTCTTGCACACCTGGACGGATGCACACTTCAGGCACGCGGCCCCGGCCTTGCCACACGCGGAAGCAGTGTTCCCCGTCTGGCAGGTGTTGTTGAAACAGCAGCCCGTGCAGTTCGCCGCCGAGCACGTCGCCGGGGGCGTGTCGTCCCCCGGCTCCTCGCTCCCGCCGCAGCCCGCGAGAACCAGCCCAGCCACCACTGCCACCATCCGAAAAATCTTCATGCCTGTGTGACGCCCCAAGAGGTCGGTGTTCGGGGCGCAGGATGTCCAGGCCGGCGCGGACTGTCTTTACCTCCCAGGAGGGATGGCGCCGTCAGGGTTCCCGGAAGAAGCTCGGAAACAGGGCGCGCGTGGTCCGCGCGGACAGGTGCAGCGCGGCCTGCTCCTCCGGCGACGTGAGCCGGCCCAGCACCGCCTCCAGCTCCGCCACGTGGTCCCCGTCCGCGTTGCCGTGGCCGCGCAGGAAGGTGACGGCCTTCTGGATGTTCGGGATGCCGCTGTCCGCGATGAGCCGGTCCACCGTCCCGGGCGCGCGCTCCACGGAGAGGTATTCCAGCACGTAGGCCGTGCCCAGGAACGCGGTGGGCACGCCTGACAACGTGGTGAAGCGGTTCCACTCCACGTAGGCCCGCACCGCGGAGCAGACCGGCGCCCCCTCCACCTGCTCCTGCGTCAAGCCCAGGTTCTTCAGGTCCGCCAGCAGCCACCGCTCATGGCCGTTCTCCTCCCGGGCCTTCTGGATCAGCAGGTCCGCGAGCGCGGTGTGCTGGCCCTCCCTCTTCATGCGCTCGCCCGATTCCTGGAGGAACTCCGTGCTCCAGCGCACGTACTGGTACGTCTGCACCAGGTAGTGGATGTACTCGTCCTGCTGGATGCGGCCCTCGAAGAGGCGCCGGGCGCCGGGCGTCGCCTCCAGCTCCCGCACGAGCCCCCGCGCCTCACGCCGCAGGGAATCCAGCCAGTCCTTCTGCGTCGTCTGCTCCTGCTTCGGCTGCTTGCACATACACGTCTCCTGCTCCGGGCCCGCGAGGGTCCGGCGTGGTGGTTGAAGGGGTGGAGGGGAAGAAGGGAGCGCGCCAGCCCGGCTTCAGGCGGCGTCAGCGTCCAGCGAGTCGAAGAGGCGCAGCGTGCCCTGGGGAATCTCATCCAGGGCTGCGACGAGCGGCACCGTGAAGCGGTGGAACGCCGTGTCGTAATGTGGAGGGCCGATGAAGCGCGCACCCATCTTGTCCGCGAAGAGCGACAGCACGGGCGGCATCTTCAGCGTGTCCAGTTCGCCCTGCCGGGCACGCTCGAGCTGCGCCGGTTCGAACCGGGTCGCCACGGGTTCACGCGGCGGCTCGGGAAACTCGAGGGTCCGCGCGTGGAAGCGATCGCTCACCCAGCCCAGGCGCGCGGCGGCCTGGTAGATGAGCGCGGCCTCCTCGGCGCTGTCGGTCTCCATGTTCGCGGCGGCAATCCAGTGGGTGACACCCCGGCGAAGACTCTCGCGATAGAGGCACGCCTGGAGGCGCTTCAGCGCGGCTTTGCGCAGCTTCTTGCAGGCGCAGTAGCGCGTCGTTTCCGCGAACACGCGCCCCGGGGCGGCGAGCTCCGACAGGTCCAGCTTCCGCTCGATATCGAGCCCCAGCAGGCTGCCCGCCGAGGCCGCCACCTCCGCGTTGGGCAGGAGCAGCCGCGCGGTCGCTACCGCCTCCTGGCCCGAATAGACGACGACGTGGGCGGTGGTCGGCAGCGTGTCGAAGCAGTTGGCCTCACGCGGAGCCTGCGGCTTCTTGTCGCCCAGCATCCGCATCTCCACCCCGAACACTTCCCAGCGGACACGCAGCGCGTCATCCAGCTCGCGCTGCGTATCAGCGACACGGCAATTCCAAGAGTTCATGGCGGGTCTCGACTCCGGCGGTCAGCGGCGGACTGTCTGTCCAACCTTGCCCCTTCTTTCGTCGCTGCCTGCCCGAGTGCGCTCACGCGTCGTGTTTTTTTCGCCGACCGGGCCCACCCGCCGCGTCTGGCTCGGGTGCCCCACCAGGGCAACGCCCGCTGATACCGCCCGCCCTCCCCTGGAGGCATGTGGCCTGCGTCCCGGGGGCGAGGCACCGTTGAGCAGACACGGAAGGAAGGCGACATGACCGAGGACACGTCCCAGGACACCCTGTCGGCGGGAGACCAGGAGTCCCCGTCCGACAGCGAGCTGCGCAGGCTCAGCCCCTTCGAGCTCAAGGACGAGCTCATCCAGGTCGCCGACGAGGCCGTGAAGACCCGCGCCGCGGTGATGCTCAACGCCGGGCGGGGCAATCCCAACTGGATCGCCACCACGCCCCGCGAGGCCTTCTTCCTGCTCGGTCAGTTCGCGCTCGCGGAGAGCCGACGTGTCTGGAACGAGCCCGGCGTGGGGCTCTCCGGCATGCCCAGGTCCCCGGGCATCGCGCGCCGCCTGCACGACTTCCTGGACGCGAGCGACGATGACGCGGGCGTGCAACTGCTGCGCGACGCGTTGGAGTACGGCGAGGCCACGCTGGGCTTCAACCCGGACCGCTTCGTCTGGGAGCTCACCGACGCGGCCATCGGGGACAACTACCCGGTGCCGGACCGGATGCTCGTGCACGGCGAGCGCATCGTGCACGAGTACCTGGCCCGGGAGCTGTTCGCCGGCCGGCCACCGCCCGGGCACTTCGACCTCTTCGCCGTCGAAGGGGGCACCGCCGCGATGACATACATCTTCCGCTCGCTGATGGTGAACGGCCTGCTCCAGAAGGGAGACACCATCGCCCTGGGCGCGCCCATCTTCACGCCGTACCTGGAGATTCCCCGCCTGGAGGAGTTCTCCCTGAACACGGTGGACATCCAGCAGAGCGCCCACACCAAGGACCACGTCCACACGTGGCAGTACCCGGACGCGGAGCTGCGCAAGCTGGAGGACCCGCGCATCAAGGCGTTCTTCGTCGTCAATCCCTCCAACCCGGGCGCGGTCGCCATCCAGCAGGAGTCCATCGACCGGCTGGTGGAGCTGGTGCGCACACGTCGGCCGGACCTGCTCATCCTCACCGACGACGTCTACGGCACCTTCGTCAACGGCTTCCGCTCCCTGGCCGCGGACCTGCCGCGCAACACGCTGCTCGTCTACTCCTACTCCAAGCACTTCGGCTGCACGGGCTGGCGGCTGGGCGTCGTGGCGCTGCACGAGGACAACATCCTGGACGAAGCGCTCGCGCGTCAGCCCCAGGCGCAGCGGGAGCTGATGGAGGAGCGGTATGGCTCCATCACGTTGAACCCGGGGAAGCTGAAGTTCATCGATCGGCTGGTGGCGGACAGCCGCGCGGTGGCGCTGAACCACACCGCGGGCCTGTCCCTGCCGCAGCAGCTCCAGATGACGTTGTTCTCGCTCTTCTCCCTCCTGGACAAGGACAACACCTACAAGAAGCGCTGTCAGCGCATCTGCCAGGACCGGCTGAAGGCCCTGTTCGAGGGCATGGGCATTCCCCTGCGGGACGACCCGCTGCGCACGGCCTACTACCAGACGCTCGACCTGGAGGCGTGGTGCCGGGAGCACATTGGCGAGGACTTCGTCCGCTTCGTCGAGGAGCACCACGACCCGCTGGACATCGTCTTCACGCTGGCGCGGCGCCACGGCGTGGTGCTGCTCAACGGCAGCGGCTTCGAGGGCCCGCCCTGGTCGGCCCGCGTGTCCCTGGCGAACCTGGATGACGACGCCTACCCGCGCATCGGGCAGGACCTGAAGGACGTGGTGCGCCGGGCCATCGACGAGTGGACGAAGGCCGGAGGCGTGCTCCCTCCGGACCTGCACTGAAGCAGGAAGGAACGACCATGAAGATGCGACGCCAATCCCTCTCTCGCACGCTCGCGGCCCTGCTCGCGCTCCTGTTGCCCACCCTCCCCTCCGCGCAGCCGGTGACGAAACCGGCCGTGAGCGCGGGGAAGAGCCAGGCGAAGCAGGGACCGAAGGCGAAGGTGCGCATCGTCGCCACCGGAGGGACCATCGCGGGGGCGCAGGGGGACTCGGGTTCGTACGGCTACAAGTCCGGGACCTTCAAGGTGGAGGACCTCATCCAGGGCGTGCCCCACCTGGAGAAGCTCGCGACGCTGAGCGGTGAGCAGGTCGTGAACATTGGCAGCCAGGACATGAACGACGCGGTGTGGCTGAAGCTGGCATCGCGCGTCAACGCGTTGCTCGCGTCCCCGGACGTGGACGGCCTGGTGGTGACGCACGGCACGGACACGCTGGAGGAGACGGCGTACTTCCTGGACCTGGTGGTGAAGAGCGACAAGCCGGTGGTGCTGGTGGGTTCGATGCGCCCGGCCACGGCGGTCAGCGCGGACGGGCCCGCGAACCTCTACAACGGCGTGGCGGTGGCGGCGTCCCCCGAGGCCCGGGGCCGGGGCGTGCTGGTGGTCATCAACGACGAAATCCACGCGGCCCGGAACGTGACGAAGATGAACACCACCAACGTGGAGACGTTCCACAGCCCGAACCGGGGGCCCGCGGGGCTGGTCAACACGGGGGCCATCACCTGGATGGACCCGGTGGACAGGAAGCACACGAAGGCCACGGAGTTCTCCGTGAAGGGCCTGGAGTCGCTGCCGCGCGTGGACATCCTCTATGCGCACGCGAACATGAGCCCGGACCTCATCGAAGCGGCGGTGGAGCACGGCGCGCAGGGTCTGGTCATCGCGGGCGTGGGCGACGGGAACATGACGCAGGAGTCCATCGACACGCTGGAGAAGGTCCAGAAGGAGCACGGCGTGGCGGTGGTGCGCAGCTCACGCGTCCCGACAGGGCTGGTGCTGCGCGACAATGAAATCAACGACGACCAGAAGGGCTTCGTCGCCTCGGGTGAATTCAACCCACCCAAGGCCCGCGTGTTGTTGCAACTGGCGCTGACGAAGACGTGCAGGCCGGAGCGCATCCAGCGGATGTTCGACGAATACTGAGACGTCTCAATCCAGCGATACCGGTGAATCCAGAGACCCTGGCCTCCAACACGGAGGCCAGGGTCTTTGTCGATCCAGGGGATCGCCGCGGACTCACCGCCCCAGAGGGCACTACCCCCTCTGGGGTACAGACACCGATCCTCGACTTCGCCAACCTCCCGGCTCGGGCCCTGACGCTCGGCTGTCGAACTCAACAGGGCTGTAGCGAAAGTCCAGACGGGACCGTAGCCAAACCTGAAAGGGGCGAGCGAATGCCGATGAGGAGTGGGGGATGAAAAGCGAGAAGGAGTGGGACCTTCACGAACGAATTCTGGGCAAGGACCCGACGGCTTCCGTGGACCTCTTCCTGACGTTCATGGACCTCTTGGTCCGAACACTGAAGAGACACACGAGGTGCTCGGATGATGACGCCCATGACTCCGCCATCGACGCGCTGTTCGCCTACCTGAAGGAACCCGACAAGTTCGACCCGCTCAAGGGCGGCATGAGCGCCTACCTGGTCCAGATCGCCCGCAACAAGGCGGGGGACCGCTACCGCTCCTCCACCGCGAGGGAGCGGCGGGAAGAAAAAGTACGGGTGCTGGTCGAAGTCCTCCCGCCACCTCCGAATGTCTCCTTGGAGGAGTACGTGGAGATGAAGCAACTGGTGGAGAGACTGGTGCGGAAGATTGAAGGCGCGGGTCTGAATGAACGGGACCTGGCCTGCATCCGGCTCATCATCACGGATTCACGCTCCACGGAGTCATGGGCGGAGGTCCTGGGCCTGACGCACCTCCCCCAGGACCAGATGCGGCAGGTCGTGAAGCGCCATTACGACCGGCTGATGAAGCGTCTGAAGAGCCTCTGCAAGGAGGACCCCGATGAAGAATCCTGATTGGCTGAAGCGAGCGGCGGAGCGCAGCACGGTGGAGCCCGGCATGCTCGGCAACGTGTTCAGCACCTACCAGGTCCTGGAGGACTGCACCGCGGAGGCACTCGCCGAGGAACTCGGTTGCACGCCGGACACCTTGAATCTGCTCGCCCTGTGCCGCCGGCCCGAAGGCGACGCGTTCATCGAACAGGTGAAGGACATCTGCCGGCGGTTCGACGTGACGCCCTCCGCCCTGGTCTCGGTGCTCCGCCGGGTCGAGGTCATCGAGGCTCTGGACGCGGATACCTCGAACGGAGAAACCAGCAGGGACAGGGGCCCCGTCATGCTCGCCGCGAGGGATCGTCCCCGGGACGGCGGCCGCAAGCCATGACCCTCCCCTGGTTGAGTGAGGCCCTTCGTGAAGGCGGCCTGCCTCCGCCGGAGTCCTTTCCCCGCGACCTCGCGTCCGACGCACTCATGGCCCTGCCCGTCACGCTGGTGGGGCTTCGGGGGCTGACGTCGGAGCGCGTGCGTCAGTGGCTGGCCCAGCGTGGATGGGACCAGGAGATCGCCTATCGCTCCATGTACGGGTGCATGGTGGCCTTCTCGGGCAAGGGCATCCTCTTCTACGACAAGAACGACCCCCCCAACGAACAGCGCTTCACCCTGGCCCATGAGTTGGGGCACTTCGTTCTGGATCACCTCCAGCCCCGGCGCCGGGCCCTGGACTTCTTTGGTGAAGACATCCGGGACGTCCTGGACCGCAAGCGCGCCGCCACCCGCGAGGAATCCCTGGCGGCCGCGCTGGATGGGGTGCCCATCGGGGTGCAGATCCATCTCATGGATCGGAGTGCGTCCGGGGCCGTCGCGACCGGACGGGTGGCCAGGGCGGAGCATCGCGCGGACCGGCTGGCGTTGGAGTGGCTTGCGCCGACGAAGCTCGCCCGCGAGGTGTTGAAGGACGGCCCGGCGGAGGACGGAGAGGCGCGGCTCGAGCGCTTCTTCGGACTGCCAGCCGACGAGGCCCAGAGCTATGCGCGGGCGCTGCGGCGCGAGGAAGGCCGGCCCCGCTTCTCCATCGCTTCATTACTCGGTGACGAACAAGGGTGATCATGAGCGGCCGCATTCCGCCGGATGACGACGACGACGAGCTGTCGGGGGACGATGACTTCCAGGCCTCCTTTCGAGAGGAGTTGGGCCAAACGCTCAACCTGGAGACCTGGGCGGAGGGATTCGACATCCAGGCCATCATGGAGCGCTACCAGGACGAAATCGGTGGCGCCATGCGGAAGGAGGACGAACTCCGGTCCGTCATCCGTCAGGAGCTCCTGCCGAAGTTGAAGGACGGCCCCCACGCGTCGATTGGCGCGGGCGTGTATCGGGTGAGCCCCGAGCAATTGGCCGCCGTCCACGACGGTCTGCTGTTCGCGGGTCAGGTGGAAGGCGTCAATGGCATCTCCGTCTCCCATGAGACCCTGCCCCTGGACATCACCCAGATTGGCATTGGCGCGGTCAGCTACAGGGGGAGCTCGGGAACGTTCTCGCAGCGGCTCTTCCGCCGGGAAGTGGCCATCGACGTGGAGAATCCCTACGCGGAGGCGGAGGCCTACATCAACATGCGGGAGAACCGCTCGCACCCCGGTCGCAACGGCCCGGACAGCCTGTCCCGGCTGGCGCGGCGGGGCATCCGCACCTACGCCGAACGCGCCATCCTCGTGGAGAAGTTGAAGGCGGAGTGGCGCATGGGCCACGGCAACCCCTTTGCCTATGAGCTGATCACGGGCTCTGGTTATGCGGGGCTGCTGGAATACTCAATCACGATGCTCACCCGGCTCATGGAGGAGCAGCCCCGGTTCGTCTTCGTCCCGTCGAAGATGGACAACCGGGGCATCCTCACCCTGGGCCACGCGCTCGACGCGGGTGAGTTCGCCATCCTCGAGAACCTCAAGCGCTTCGGCGACGACATCCTCCGGGTGTGGCAGTACGACACGGAGGGCCTGGGGCGGGCGTCCAAGTTCGTTGAGACGTATTGCCCCAAGGTCGTGATGGGGCTGTTCCGTGCCTCCAACAACGCACCGCCGCGCATCTTCTATGCGCACGTCGACCACGTCCACGTGGCAGCGGCGATCGCCATCGCGGACAGCGTCCTGCGCCCGGAGCTGGGATTTCCCATGCTGCTGGATGTCGCGGAGATGACCTGTCGCAGTGCCTTTGGCGAGGACGGTTTCCAGGGCCTCATCCAGGACGCCTACGCACAGGCGGACAGAAGCCTTCAGTACTTCAACGGACGCAAGCCGCGCCGCTAGCGGGGGGAATCGCCACCATGTCTGACAACACCAAGAACACGACCCAGGGACCGGCCACGCCACCCCGCAACGGAGTGGGACACCCGACTGTGAATGGCGGTGCGACGCTGGCGCCCAACGCCAATGCGGGCCCGCCACGGGGACCACCCCCGGCCCGGCCAGTAGGAGCGCCCCCGGCAGGAGCACCGGCCCAGAGGCCCAACGGCCCTGGCGCGGCTCCACCGGGGGCACCTGGGGCCCGGCCGCCATCACCCGCCGCGCCTCCAGGCGCCCCCTCCCGGCCGACGCCTCCGCCCAAC
>SECN01000169.1 GCA_004173515.1 Myxococcaceae bacterium
TGCCCGCCCTGCTGGAGAAGCTCTTCGGCACGAAGGCGCCCACCGTCTTCCCGCGCACGGACCTGGTGACGGCGTTCCTCACCGGCGTCACCGGCGTCAACGCCAACGGCTCCACGGCGGAGATGCAGCGGCTGAACATGGCCCTGCCGGCCACCGCCAAGGCGACCCAGAACAACCTGGGCGCCGCCGGCTGCTTCAAGGACGGCACGCTGGACACCGGCCTCGCGGGCTGTGATCCGGCGGGCTTCCCCAACGGCCGTCGCCCCGGCGACGACGTGGTGGACATCGAGCTGCGCGTGGCCATGGGCTACCTGCTGGCCGACGACACCCAGGCCCCGTCGCGCAACACCGCGTTCCACGACGCCGTCCTCCAGGATGCGTCGCAGTTCGACGCCACCTTCCCCTATCTGCGGACGCCCAACGCGGGCGCCAACGGCGACGGGACGTGATGCCATGCGCAGCCTGAGAGCCATGGCCTGCCTCCTCGCGCTGGGCGCAACCCTGGCCTACACCGGATGCAGCGACGACGACGACGACAAGCCGGACGGCGGAAGCACGCCGGACTCCGGGACGCCCGACTCCGGCACCCCGGACGCCGGACCCACGACCACCGAGTTCACGGCCTTCGTGCGTGAGCAGATCGAGAACAACACCAACGACACGGGCACGCCCGCGACGCTCGACGACAAGAACTTCGTCGACTCGGAGCCTGCGGACGCGTTCCCGCCCGCCTTCTTCCAGTAGCAGCCGGAAGGCGGATCAGCCCCAGCCCCGACGCCCGGCATGAACCCCGGGCGTCGGGGTTGTTTTCATCGTGGGGGCCGGAACACACAACTCCTGGAGCTTCCTGGCGATAATCGCGAAAGCAGCCTCTGTTCACTTTTACCGGGATTTTCCACCATGAGCATTCGTCCTACGGCTTCCCGCGTCGCGTCCACGGCGACCCCGCGCACGGCGGCCGCGGCCCCCGCGATCACCGCGCCGCCCGCCGGGTTGGGCAAGGGCGACAGCGGCCCGAAGGTGAAGCAGCTCCAGGACGGCCTGGTGAAGCTGGGCTACATGACGAAGGCGCAGGCGGCCACGGGCCCGGGGACCTTCGGGTCGCTGACCGAGGCGGCGGTGAAGAAGTTCCAGGCCGCCCAGAAGCTGCCCACCACCGGCTTCTACGGCGACCAGACGGCCGCGGCCCTGAAGAAGGCGCTCGCGAAGCCGACGACGCCGACGACGCCCACCCAGCCGGGAAAGTTCACCAAGCCGGCGGTCATCAGCGCGCCGTCCCCGAACTCCGACTCGCGCAACGGCGCGGACATCGACACCATCGTCCTGCACCACACCGGCACCAACAACGGCAAGGGCGACCTGGCGTGGATGCGCGACCCGGCGAGCAAGGTGTCCGCCAACTACATGCTCGACACGGACGGGAAGATCTACCAGCTCGTCGGTGACGACAAGCGCGCCTGGCACGCGGGCAAGGCGGAGCTGCACGGCGTGCCCACGGACGTGAACGCGCGCTCCATCGGCATCGAGATCGTCAACGACGGCAGCGGCAAGACGGCCTTCACGGATGCCCAGTACAAGGCGCTGACGCAGCTCGTGGGCTACCTGAAGCAGGAGTACAAGGTTCCGGCGAACAACATCGTCGGCCACAAGGACGTCGCGGTGCCCAAGGGCCGCAAGGACGACCCGGCGGCCAACTTCGACTGGGCCAGGCTGCGCAAGGGCATCGGGACCTGAGAGGGGCCTGACGCGAGAGCGCTCCCTTGAGGCAACAGTCCTCGGGAGCGCTCCGTCACCCGCCAGGGTGCGAAGTCGCGCCGGAGCGTGCTAGAAAGGCCCTCGGTGCTCCGACTCTGGCTCTTCATCTGCCTGATGATCCTCGCTCCGGTGGGAGGCGGCCTCGCGCACGCCTTCGGACCGGCGCCGTCGGAGATCTGCGCCACCGGGTGCTCGGATGACGACGCCCATGGGCAGTGCGCGCCCACCTGCGTGGACTGCGCCTGTTGCAGCCACGTGAAGCCCCTGGCCGTCGCCGTCCCGCTGCCGGGCTTCGTGAGCGCCGCGCCCCGTCCCTCCCGCATCACGCTCGATGCCGTCGAGCCGTCGTCCGCCGACGCGGATGACATCCTGCACGTCCCCATAGCCTCCCTGGTCTAGGCCCGCGTCCGTCGTCCGTTCGCACGCGCTCGCGCCACCGGTGTGCCCGGCTCCTGTCCGGGAACGCTGGCGCGCGGCGCCCGCCCTTCGCCAGAGGTCCCACCCGTGTCCATCCGTTCCGCGACGGCAGCCTTCGGGCTCGCCGTTGCCCTGCTTGGGGCGCGCCCGGTCGGCGCGTCCCCCCCTGATGCGTCCACATCCCGGCCTCCGTCGCCGGGACGCCCGCTCACCTTCGAAGCCGCCCTGGCCCTGGCCCGGCAGCGGGCCCCCGCCCTGCTGGAGGCACGCGCCCACGTGCAGGCGGCACGGGGGGCGGTGGCCGGTGCCGCGCCGCTGCTCAATGGCAATCCACAGCTCGACTTCCAGGCCGGCCCGCGAAGGCTCGTCACGGGTCAGCGGGGGACGGATATCGCGATAGGGCTTTCGCAGCCCGTCGAGCTGGGCGGCCAGCAGGGCCTGCGCCGGGAGGCCGCGCGGGCGGGACTCTCTCGGGAGGAGGCCCGGGTGCGGGACACCGAACGGCTCGTCCTAGGCGAGGTGGCCGGCCTCTTCCTGCGGGTGTTGCACGCGCAAGAGCGGATGAAGCTGGCGAACAGCGCCGTGGAGGCCTCGAGCGACACCGCGCACGCCACCGAGCGCCGCTTCGAAGCCGGGGACGTGCCGGTGGTCGACGTGAACGTGGCCCGGGTGGCGCGGGCCCGGGCGCGCGCGGAGGCGGCCGTCACTGTCGGTGAGGTGGAGGCCCTGCTGTCGGAGCTGCGGGCACGACTGGGCGCGACCGTCCAGGAAGTGCCCGGCCTCCAGGGCGAGCTGCGAACGCTGGCGCTGGCGACGCTGCCCGGGGCCGAGGGCACGACGCTGGAGCGCGCGGACCTCACCGCCCTGGAGGAAGAACGGACGCAGGCCCGGGCCGCCGCCACGCTGGGCCGGCGTGAGGTGCTGCCGGACGTGACGGTGGGCGTGCGCTACCAGCAGGAGGCGGATGAGACCGTCCTGTTGGGGACGCTCAGCGTGCCCCTGCCCGTCTTCGCCCGGGGACAGGAGGCGCGGGCCACGACGCAGGCGGAGGCGATCCGCCTCCAGGGCGCGCTGGAGGTCGCTCGCACGGGCGTGGCGCAACAGCGCACCGCCGCGGGCCTCCGCTACGACGCGCGAGTGCAGGCGCTGAAGCTGTTGGAAGAAGAAGCGCTGCCGCTGCTCACCGACAACGAATCGCTCGCCCGGCGCTCCTATGACGCCGGGGAGTTGGATCTCGCGGGCTTCATGCTGATCCGGCGCGATGCGCTGGAGGCGCGGACGGAGTGGCTCGACAGCCTCCTCCAGACCGCCCTCGCCCGCGTCCAATACGCAGTGGAACTGGGAGTCACGCCATGAAGTCCACCCTCCTGCTGCTGACCGCCCTCGTCGTGGGCCTCACCTCCTGCAAGTCCTCCAAGGGGGGACACGACGACGCGCACGAAGACGGACACGACGAGGCGGCCCCGGCGAAGCCCCACGACGAGCCCGAGGACGAACACCACGTGCACGTCCCCCAGGAGATGCTCCGGGACCTGCGCGTCACCACCGCGAAGGTGGAGGCGCGCCCCGGTGGGGAGAGCGTCACCGCGCTGGGCGAGCTGACTTTCAGCGAGGATGCCTACGCGGAGGTGTCCACGCCGGTGCCCGCGCGGGTGGCCGCCGTCGTCGTCACCACGGGCCAGGCGGTGAAGCAGGGCCAGCGGCTGGCGGACCTCCAGAGTCCGGAGCTGGGCCGCGCCCGCGCGGAGCTCCAGGCCGCGCAGGCCCGCGCCACCGCCGCGCGGCAGGCCGCCGACCGCAAGCGCACGCTGGCCGACGAGCGCATCGTCGCGCGCAAGGACGTGCAGGCCGCCGAAGCGGAGGCCGCCGCGTCGGAGGCGGAGGTCGCCGCCGCGAAGGCGTCGCTGATGTCCCTGGGCACGAGCGGCGCCTCCAGCGACGGCACCCCGAACTTCGTGCTCAAGGCGCCCATCGACGGCACGGTCATCGAGCGCTCGGCGCGGCTGGGGCAGATGGCGGATCCCTCCCAGCCGCTGTTCCGCATCGGGGACCTGTCGTCGCTGTGGCTCATCGTGCACGCGTTCGAACGGGACGCGGTGCGCCTGAAGCCCGGCACCGAGGCGCGCGTCACCTTCGCCGCGTTCCCGGGCCAGGAGTTCCCCGCGAAGGTGGGCCACGTGGGCCAGCGGGTGGACCCGTCCAGCCGGACCATCCCCGTCCGCCTGGAGCTGGACAACGGCAAGGGGCTGTTGAGGCCGGGCATGTCCGCGACGGCGTCCGTGCCGTTGGGGGACTCGAACGCCACGCTCACGGCGGTGCCGGCGGCGGCGCTCCAGCGCGTGGAGAACGGCTGGGTGGCCTTCATCCCGACCGCGGAGCCCGGCGTCTTCGAGCAGCGCGAGGTGGGCCGCGGGCGCAGCGTGGGCACGCTGGTGGAGGTGCTGTCGGGACTCACCGTCGGAGAGCAGGTGGTGGTGGAGGGAGCGTTCCTGCTCAAGGCCGAGGTGGAGAAGTCCAAGGGCGGGGGCGACGAACATGGCCACTGATCCACGCGCGTCACTGCCGGGACGCATCCTCACCGCGTCCTTCGCGAGGCCCGGCCTGACGGTGGTGCTGGTGCTGGCGCTGGCCGCGTTTGGCGCGGTGGCGCTCAAGAACCTGCGCCAGGACGTCTTCCCGGACCTGTCCGCGCCCATCTTCAACATCATCGTGCAGAACCCGGCCATGGGCGCGGAGGAGCTGGAGACGGCGGTGGCCATCCCCATGGAGGTGGCGCTCGCGGGCCTGCCCGACGTGCGCCGCATCCGCTCCACCTCGCAGTTGGGCGTCACGCAGGTCACGGTGGAGTTCGAACCGGACGCGGACTACTTCCGCAGCCGCCAGTACATCGTGGAGCGCGTGGCCCAGGCGGAGCAGGAGCTGCCGCCCGGCACCGACGCGCCGCTCGTGTCCAGCCTCACCGGCCGGCTCAATGAGGTCTTCGAGTTCACGCTGGAGGCGGAGCCCGGCAGCGCGGACCTGATGGCGCTGCGGGACCTGGCGGAGTTCGACATCAAGAACCGGCTGCTCGCGGTGCCCGGGGTCGCGGGCGTGGAGCGGCTGGGCGGCTACCTGCGCCAGTTCCAGGTGCTGTTGGATCCGGATCAGCTGGTGGCGCGAGGCATCACGCTCGATGAGGTGCAGCACGGCCTGGAGGGCGCCACCGTCAACGCATCCGGAGGCTTCGTGGTGCAGGGGCCCATGGAGTGGACCGTGCGCGCCATCGGCCGCGCGGAGACGGTGGAGGACCTGAACAACACCGTCGTGGCGCTGCGCGACGGCACCCCGGTGTTGCTGGGGGACGTGGCGGACGTGCGCGAGGCCCCGGCCCTGCGGCGGGGATTGGCCCACCGGCTCAAGGGCGAGGTGGTGAGCTGCCGGGTGAGCAAGCAGTTCGGCGCGGACACGGTGCGGGTGACCGAAGGCGTGCGCGCGGCCATCGACGAGCTGCGCCGCTCGCTGCCGCCGGGCGTCGAGCTGCGCGTCGTCTACGATCAGTCGGAGCTGGTGGGCTCCGCGCTGGGGGGCGTGGGCCGGGCCATCCTGCTGGGCGCGTTCCTGGTGGTGCTGGTGCTCTTCCTCATGCTGGGGGACTGGAGGGCGGCGCTCATCGTCACGCTCACCCTGCCCCTGTCGCTGGCGCTGGCGGGGCTGCTGTTGAAGGCGGCGGGCATCGGGTTGAACACGATGACGCTGGGAGGGTTGGCCATCGCGGTGGGCCTGCTGGTGGACGCGGCGATCATCGTCGTGGAGAACGTCATCCACGACCTGCGCGAGGGCAAGGGCCGCCGCTCGGTGCGCGACGAGGCCCTGCACGCGGCGCTGGAGGTGGGGCGGCCCATCGCCTTCGCCACGCTCATCGTCGTGTCGGTGTTCATCCCGTTGTTCGCGATGACGGGCATCGAGGGCCGCATGTACCAGCCGCTCGCGGCGGCGGTGGTGGCGTGTCTGGCCGCGTCGCTCGCGCTGGCGCTCACGCTGGTGCCGGTGGTGTCGGGGCTCCTGCTGCGAGCCCCTCGCGAGGATGAACCGGAGGACGTGTGGATCATCCGCAAGGCGAAGGCCGTGTACGCGCCGCTGCTGGAAGCGTGCATGCGAAGGGCGGGGCTGGTGCGCGTGGTGGCGCTGGCCATCACGGTGCCCGCGTTGGGCCTGGCCTTCATGGTGGGCAGCGACTTCATGCCCCGGCTGGACGAGGGTGCGTTCCTCATCCAGACGGTGCTCCCCCCGGAGGCCTCCCTGGATGAGGTGGACCGGCTCAACCACCGGGTGGAGGACGTGCTGCGCGAGTTCCCGGAGGTGGAGGACGTGGTGCGCCGCACGGGCCGCGCAGAGCGCACCGAGGATCCGATGCCGCACACGCTCTCCGACGTGCTGGTGGTGCTCAAAAAGGACGTCGTGGGGAACCGGGAGGGGTTGGAGTCGCGGATGCGCGAGGCGGTGGAGAAGGTGCCGGGCGTGTCCGCGCTCTTCACCACGCCGCTGGGGATGCGCATCGACGAGGGGCTGGGCGGCAGTCCGGCGGACCTGTCGGTGCGCATCTTCGGACCAGACCTGGACACACTGGCGGCGCTCGCGGAGCGCACACGGGTGTTGATGGCGAAGGTGGACGGCGTGGAGGACCTGCGGGTGGAGAAGCTGAGCGGGCTGCCGCAGCTGCGCATCCAGGTGAACCGCGCAGCGGTGGCGCGGGTGGGGCTGACGCCCGGGGACGTCATCAAGGCGATCCGGGTGGGGATGGTGGGAGAGGAGGCCGCGCAGATCTGGAAGGGTCAGCGCCGCTACGACCTGGTGTTGAAGCTGGCGGACCACCGCCGGGGCGACGTGAACGCGCTGCGCAACCTGCTGGTGGACGGGCACGACGGCACGCGCATCCCGCTGGGACAGCTCGCGACGATCGAAGAGACGTTCGGCGCGGGCAGCGTGCGGCGGGAGGCGGGCAGCCGGCGCATCGCGGTGGAGGCGGGCGTGTCCGGTCGGGACCTGGGCAGCACGGCGAAGGAACTGCGAGAGGTGCTGGCCACGCAACTGAAGCTGCCCACGGGCTACTTCGTGGACGTGGGCGGCAAGGTGGAGAGCCAGGAGCGCGCGGCGCAGTCGTTGACGGCGGCGATCGCGGTGGCGCTGCTGGCGGTGTTCATCCTGCTGTATCTGGCGCTGGATTCGGTGGCGGAGGCGCTGGTCATCCTGGCGACGCTGCCGGACGCGTTCGTGGGCGGCATCCTCGCGCTGCTGATCGCCGGAGAGACATGGAACGTGTCCAGCCTCGTGGGGCTCATCGGCCTGTTCGGCATCGCGGTGCAGAACGGCCTGGTGCTTGTGTCCCAGACGAAGGACCTGATCGCGCGGGGCAAGCCCTTCCCGGAGGCGGTGCGAGAGGCGAGCCTGGGGCGGGTGCGGCCCAAGCTGATGACGGCGGGCACGGCGATCCTCGGCCTGTTGCCCCTGCTGGTGCTGCCCCTGCATGGCACGGAGATCGAAAGGCCGCTGGCGGTGGTGATGGTGGGAGGGCTGGTGACGTCCACCCTCTTCACGCTGCTGGCGCTGCCCACGTTCTACGCGTTGGTGCACGGAGTCCAGGAACGCCTCGCGGTCCGCCGGGCGGCGCGAAAGGCCACCGTGTGAGCCTGTCGAGCGGGGCTCAAGGCACGAGGGGCTTCAGCAGGCCTGCTTCGTCCAGGAGCCCCCGCACGCGGTCGGCCAGCGCGACGTGCTCCGGGTTGCTGACGGTGAATCGGTCCGGGGTCAGGATGATCAGCGTGCCCTGGTCCTCGACGGCTTCGATGCGCACGGGCGCGGGCAGCGGGGGCACGGGGCCACGAGCGCTGGCCAGATAGGTGACCCATCCGATCCAGATCGCAGAAGGGCCACCCGCCTCGATCGACTGGAGATGCGGCGTCGACATGACCGCCGCGAAGTCCGGCTCCCAGGCGATCGCCATGCTCCTCACGAGTTCAGAGAGGACAGGCGCCTTCAGCACCCGGTCCGCGGTGGGGCCCTTGCTGGGAAGGTTGAACACACAGACGTTGCTCACCCGCTCGCTGTAGCCGCCGCATGTCACGTTGAACGAGATGCCGTCACGGTCATCAGGCGCGCCGTTCCACACGCCGAAGCGGAACCCCAGTTCCTCGACCACCCGATCCTTTCCCTTGCGAATGAGTTCCTCCAACTCGGCGAAGGTGGGTTCAACGGGTCGTTTTAGTGCGTCCTTGCGCGACCTGCCCTGCCGGAACCACGGAGAGAATGAAGGGTCGAGGCTTGGCAGGGCAGAGAACAAAGCGCCTGCGCGCTGGGCACACTGTTCTGAAGATTCCTTTCGGGCGCCCCAGTACGCGCCAGCGAAATAGGTTTCCTCGCGCTGAAGAGCATCGTGCATTCGCACCGCTCCTTTCTACTTTGGAGGGACATGAATCACTTCAATGCCTACGATCCTCTCCCGCTGAAAGAGGAGTCGGATGGCTTCCGCCGTTTTCTCCTCGGCGATGTACCACTTGATGGGAACTCCTGGTGGCCTCCTCGCCAACTGTCGCAGGGCCTGGTTCACCAGGCTTCGCGCTCCCGACATCTCGAACCAAACCTTGGGTGTGAGGTTGTCGAGGAACTTGTTCGCATAGCCCGGTCCCTTGGCCTCCTGGAGCACTCCGTCCCTGAAGCCATCGAACTTCACCTCTCCGACCCAGTAGGCCTCGTCCGCCGAGTGCCCTGAAATCTGCTCCTGGTAGCGCCGGGCGCGTTCGGACATCGACTCCTTCGCGGGCCCCCATTGGCCGGGCCCCGCCGCAGGTGAGGCACCACTCGTGGAGGTGTTGGCTCGCTGGAGCACGATGGCCGCCGCAGGCCCTCTGCTCAACACCGCCGCCGTGCGTCCCACCGGCACCGCGATGCGCTCCAGGACCAGTGCCCCCTCCGCCGACAGCGAGAGCACCGGCACCGTTGCTTCCGCTCCCGCCATCACTCCCGTCACCGTGCGCGTCGTGGCTGAGGCCGCCCCCCAGGTGACGAGGACATTTGTCGCCAGCCGCGCCACCTCGCGGATCTGCTCCCCCGCCGTCATGAGCTGGAAGCGTTCCCAGTACTCGGGCGAGGAGGCGATGAGTGCCACCACGCCCGCTGGAAGGTGTCTCAATCCCGCGAGGCTGTCCGCCGGACGGGAGAGCACCTGCCCCAGCGCGTGGTACAGCCCGACGAAGGCATCCTCCGCGCCATCCAACGAGCGGTTGATGACATCCGCGTCGTCGTACACCTCTGCCAGAGGCCTCCAGTCCGAGGCTCGCAGCTGTGCATCAACCTGACGGAAGACACCCCCCCGGCCACTGTAGAAGCGACCCAGCTCGAAGGAGCCCGCGCGAAACGCTCCGTCCTTCCATGAGACAGGTGCCACCTTCTGCTGCGTGCTCCCATCCAATGCCCACGCCAGGTAGCCGTCAGGCCGCAGCACCGCCACCTGCTCCCGAGCAAAGCGCGCGACCCGGCGCACCATCTCCTCCCGAGAGACATCACCGCGCTCCAGCACCTCGCGCAGCAGGAAGCCCGCTGCCATGCGCGGCGGGAAGGCGCGCAGCGACACCGGCTTCTCCATCAACCGGCCCAGCACCTCGACCGCGTCCTCGGGCGTGAAGGGATTCCGGCGGACGGGCAGTTCGTCCACGTCCTCCAGCCCCGCGCGCACCAGCAACTTCTCGAAGGCATCCACATCCAGCAGGCCCAGCTCCAGCGCCTCCCGCGACACTTTTCCGGGGCGGGAGCCAACAATGACCGTCCCCGCTGGCAGGCGCACCGGCGCACGGCGACGCGGGTACTCGAGGTCCTCTTCTTCCGTGCCCTGCCGAAGCGTTCTGGATCCGCCTCTTCCGGAGGACGACTCCACCCCAGCGCAGCCAGCAACCCCCAAAGCCAGGAGCACCACCACGATGTCCGCTCGCATCGGTCCACTCCCAGCCCCCTCACTCGGAGGCAGGCGACACGGCGGCCCTGTCCCTGATCCAACAAGGGCCACTTCACGCGCGAGCGTTGCACCTTCCGCGACCCACGGGCTATCTCGTGGGCATGGACCGGCATGGAATCCAGGAACGGGGCGCGGCGCGAAAGGCCACCGCATGAGCCTGTCGCCCGAGGCGCTCGATACCCTGCTGCGCCACCACCATGCCTTCCTCGCGTTCCTCACGCCGCGCGTGGGGAGCCAGGAAGCCGCCCGTGAGGTGTTGCAGGCCGCCTTCGTCAAAGGCATGGAACAGGGCGGCGCGCTGCGCGAGGAACAGAGCGCGGTGGCCTGGTTCTACCGCCTGCTTCGCAACGCGCTGGTGGACTCACACCGCCGCACGCGGCGCGAAGCCTCGGCGTTGGAATCCCTGGGCCGCGAACAGCCGCTGTCCACGGAGGACGACCCAGGCCTGGAAGCCACCGTGTGCGGCTGCGTCGCCGGGCTCGCCGGAACCCTCAAGCCCGAATACGCCCAGGCCGTGCGCCGCGTCGACCTGGAGGGAGTCTCCGTCGCCGCGTTCGCCCAGGAGGCTGGCATCTCCGCCAACAACGCCTCCGTGCGGCTGCACCGGGCCCGGCAGGCCCTGGGACGACAACTGGTGGAGCTGTGCGGACACTGCTGCGCGGAGGGGTGCGTGGACTGCGCCTGCACCCCCTCCTGAAAATGCCGGTGTAAGGGCTCGCGGGTCCGGGCGTCAGCCTGGGGAAACAGGGACAGCGACACCGCTCCCAGCCTCACGAGGCCCCATGGACATCACCGCATTCACCCGACCGGCCCTGCCCTTCACCACCCTCGCCTTCCTCCTCTTCGCCTTCGTCCTCCCCTCCGTGCGACTGCGCCGGCGCACGGGTCGGCCCGCCCTGGTGCTGCACCGTTCGGGACCTCCGCTCCAACGCGTCATCGGCGTGGGAATGGCGCTGTTCATGAGCGCCATCGTGCTCTGGAGTGGTGCGCACCTCGCGCTCGGCGAACAGGCCCTGGGACTCTGGCGTGTCCCCGCCCTCCTCCGGTGGAGCGGCTGGGCCCTGGTGGCCATGGGCTTCGTCTTCACGGTCCGCGCCCAGTTCGAGATGGGCACCTCGTGGCGGATCGGCATCGACTCCGATCGCACGGAGCTGGTGACGCAAGGCCTCTTCGGCTTCGTGCGCAATCCCATCTTCAGCGGCATGCTCACCGTGGTGACAGGCGTGGTCCTCGCGACGCCCAGCGCCTGGACCGTGATGGGCTGGCTCGACTACGTGCTGCTCGTCTCGCTCCAGGTCCGGCTGGAAGAGGACCACCTGCTCCGCCTGCACGGCCAGGCCTACGCACGCTACGCGGAGCGCGTGGGCCGCTTCCTGCCGGGCGTGGGTCGCCTCACGGTCTCCACGGCCCAAGGCATCACAGTGTGACGTCGACGGTCACACTCCGCCCCTCGATGCCGCGCGAGCGTGTCGCTTCCAACGCCGTGGTTCCGTGGGTTTGCGATAACCAACGTCCTGGCCCATCCCTTGCTCGACAGCGGCCTGCACCCTGACGTGCCGTACGGGCACGCCCTTTTTCGAGGTCCCGTGTGCCCTGGAAATACCCCTGCCTCCTCGCGGTCTTCCTCCTGGGCGGCTGCGCCTCCGTGCGGAAGGAGCGCGGACACTCGGAGGTGGCGACGCTCGTGGAGGAACGCACGGGGCTGAAGACGCGCTGGGACCAGGGCACGCCGGAGGACGCGCAGGTGCAACAACACATGGATGCGCTGCTCGCGGAGGCCCTCACGTCGGACCGCGCGGTGGAGGTGGCCCTGCTCAACAACCCCGCGCTCCAGGGCACATACGAGGAGCTGGGCGTGTCCCAGGCGGACATGGTGCAGGCCGGCCTGCTGACCAACCCGTCGTTCGACGGGAGCATCGGCTTCCCGCTGTCCTCCGACGGCGTCACCGAGTCGGAGTTCTCCATCGTCCAGAGCTTCGTGGACCTCTTCACGCTGCCCCTGCGCAAACGGGTGGCGAAGGAGCAGTTCATCGCGGACACGCTGCGCGTCGCGCACGAAGCCCTGGCCATCACCGCGGAGGTCCGCCAGACCTTCACCGAGGTCCAGGCCCGTCAGCAGCTCGTCGCCCTGCGTGGCGAAGTGCTCCAGGCCGCCGACGCCGCGGCGGAGCTCGCGAACCGGCAGCGCACCGCGGGCAACGTCACGGCGCTCGCGCTGGCCACCGAACAGGCCGCGCTGGAGCAGGCCCGCCTGGAGCTCGCCCAGGACGAGCTGGCGCTGTTCGAAGCCCGCGAACACCTCAATCGACTGATGGGCCTTTACGGCGCACGGATCCAGTGGACGCTGTCGGAGAAGCTGCCGGAGGTGCCCCCGTCGGAGACGTCGCTGGAGCACCTGGAGACCCTCGCCATCCGGCAGCGGCTGGACATCGACGCGGCCCGCAAGCAGACCTCGCTGCTGTGGAACGCGCTGGAGCTGGCCCGCAGCACGCGCTTCTTCGGCCGCGTGGAGGTCGGCGTGCACACGCACCGCGACGCGAACGGACCGCGCCTCTTCGGCCCCACGCTGTCGCTGGAGCTGCCTCTCTTCGATCAACGCCAGGCCCTCATCGCCAGGCTGGAAGCCCAATACCGCCAGGGGGAGGACCGGCTGACGGAGCTGTCCGTGAACGCCCGCTCGGAGGTGCGCGCCGCGCGGGCCCGGCTGATGACGCTCCGAAACATGGCGGAGCGCTACCAGAAGGTCGTGCTCCCGCTGCGCTCCACCATCGTCGAGGAGTCGCAACGCCAGTACAACGCGATGCAGATCGGCCTGCCCGCGCTCCTCATCGCCCGGCGCGAACAGGTGGAGGCCTGGAGGGCCTACCTGGAGACCGTCCGCGACTACTGGACGACCCGCGCCGACCTGGAGCGCCTCGTGGGAGGACGCCTCCCGAAGAGCCCCCCGCATC
>SECN01000170.1 GCA_004173515.1 Myxococcaceae bacterium
CGGTTGGACAGCGCCCCGCCGATGCCGTTGTAGTTGCGGTACGGGTACGACAGCGGGTCGAGCGTCGCGTGGCACGCGGCGCACTGTTCGGCCTTCACGCCCTTGGCGTCGTAGTCGCGCGGCTCATTGGTGACGCTGTGCAGGCCCTCCTGCCTCGCGATGTCCAGGCCCAGGTATGCGCGGTACATCTGCGAGGCGGCGTTGCGCGGCAGCGCGGTGAACATCACGAACGAGGTGAGCGTCCACGCGCTCGTCATGTTGCCGGCGCGGTGCGCGGCGTCCACCGTCTGGGAGGGCAGCGTGCTGACGGACGTGTACGTGGTGGGGTTGGTGCCCGAGCGCTTCACGAAGGTGCGCGCGGTGAGCACCTCGCGGGCGTCGTGGTCGTCCGTCTGGGACCAGGCGAAGAGGGCGTAATCGTCGTAGTAGTCGGCCAGGGGAATCTGGCCCGCGTCCTCGCCGGACTTGATGGAGCCCACGGGCCTGATTTTCGGGTGGGCCACCTTCCAGAGCTGCCCGTGCTTGCCGCGCCAGAAGTCGGACTGGAGGCAGCGGTCCAACTCCTGGTCGATGAAGGCCCGCTTCAGGTCCTCGGTGCCCAGGCCGAGGAACGCCTGGAGCTGCGCGTAGGTGGGGGACACGCCGCAGAAGTCGCTCAGCATCCGGCGGTACACGAAGCGCGGGTCGTACTGGCAGACCTTGAACTGGGGGTTCTCCCCGCCGCCGCAGACGCCGCTGGGCGGGAGGCTGGTGGCGTCGCCGGGCAGCGAGCCCTGCTCGATTTCAAACTGGTTCGGGGCCTTGTCGCCGTCCGCGTCCTCGCTGGCGATGGCGCGCAGCGCGGCGGGCAGTCCTTGCGCGAAGTCCGCGTCGGAGAGGGGGCGCGGCCTGCCCGGCAGCAGCCAGGTCTCCAGCGCGGCGCCGTACGCGTTCCGCTGGGGCGGGGCCACGTGGCAGTAGGTGCAGGCGGGCTGGGTGCCCTGGCAGGCGGGCGCGGTGGGGTACTCGGCGCAGAAGAGAGCGGGGCCGTTGGGTCTGGCCACGGCCGGGGTCGCGACGCCCAGCAGCAACCCGAGCAGCAGCCAGCGGCTCGGGGTTTCAGGAAATGGGGGCACGCGGGCTCCGAAAAACGGGGGCAGGTCCTCTACGGACACTTCAACCCGGAGAATCAGAAACGGTTTCGGAGATTCGCGCGAGGGGGCGGCTGGGGCGCTACCGGGTGAGGAGAACTTTCGTCGGAAGTCCTCCTCCCCGCTCCTCGACATGGAGCACGCACGCCTGGAGGTCCGGGACGGAGTGCTGCACGGTGAGCTCGACGATGTCCCCCCGGGGCCCGTGTTTGTGGGTCCAGTCGGCAAGGGCCATGAAGGAGTCGCGTCCCCGGGGTTGGGGCTTGTAGAGGGTGGCGCCGCTGTTGATGGCGCACAGCCGCACCCGGGCTTCGTGCCGGGACAACAGGCACGCCGTGTCCACGGTCAGCACCGTCTGTCGGCGGTTGCGGTAGGCCCGTGCCTTGAGCAGCCGCTCCAGCCGTTCGCCGTCCAGCCAGAAGAACACCTGGGCATTGAGGATCCGGTACCACTGCGTGGGCGTGAGGCCTCCCTCCAGGCACCTGAGGAGTCCGGTGTCATGCATCGGCTGTTGGTCCCGGATGACGGCCTGCCCGTGGAGCGGGTGTTCAATCCTCACGGAGCGGGGACGGCGGCGGGCCTCCAGGGCTTCGCGCTCCTCGCCGCGAAGTCCGAAGAGGTCCAGCAGGGCGGTGGTGCTCAGCAGCCCGTGTCGCTCGATGCCGGGCCAGCTGCCGACCTCCGCCATGTGGAAGAGCCGGGGATGGCGCCGGACGAGTTCCTCCGCGGAGATGCCCTTCACCACGTCCTCCGGTCGATGATGTTGCGGGCCTCGTTGCCCGTGGAGAGCAGGGACACGGGCGCGCCCGCGACGCGCTCGACCTCCTCGACGTAGCGGTGCGCCTCCTCGCTCAGTTGTTCGTAGCGCCGGGCCGACCAGTTGTTCGCGGACAGGTAGTCCACGAAGGTGAGCGCCACGTCCGTGGGCGCGTTGAGCGAGGCGGCCTTGCGCAGCAGCACCCAGTCGAACTCGGCGACGCGGCGGGGGCGGTTCGTCGTGGAGGTCCGCTCGCTGCGCTGGAGGTCGCCCAGCGGATGCCCCGAGCGGCGCGACACCTCCTCCCAGGTGAGCTCCTCCACCATCGGGCCGGACGAGGTGCCCTCCGGGCTCTGCACCCGGATGGGGTAGGTGCGGCACACCATCAGGGTGCGGCGCACCCGGCCCGGAGCGATGCCGGCCTCCGCCAGACAGCCGCTCGCGGTCGTGTCGCGGGAGGTGACGTGCGGATAGTCCCCGTGGTGGAGGCTCAGGCCCGTGCCCTGGGTGCCTTCGAGCAGCACGCGGTGGCCCCGGCCGAAGGCGTCGTCCAGCACGTCCACGGTGGGCCGCAGGAAGGGTTCGAGCGCCGCGATGTCCCTGGCGAGCCGCACCGCGGGAATGGCCGCGGTCCGGAGCACCTTGCGCGCGGTGGCCGCGCCCACGCCCTGGGCGGTGGAGCCGATCTGCTGCTTCAGCGACGCGCCCTCCAGCGCGAGGTCCGCCTCCTCGATGATGACCGCCAGGGGATCGATGAAGAGCCGGCCCGGCGCAAGCGCGCAGTCCTCCATCTCCTGGCGCAGGCGCTCCCGTGAGAGGACGGCCCCGGGCCCCAGCACCACGCTCGCATGGGGCGCCACGCGCGTGCCGGAGGGCAGTTGGTGGAACGTGTAGAAGCCCTCCGCGTCGTGCACGCGATGTCCCGCGTTGGGCCCTCCCACCCGGAGCAGGACGTCGTAGTCGGGCGCAAGGTGCGCCGCGATGTGGCCCTTGCCCTCGCTGCCGTACTGGCCACCGATGAGCACGTCCACCAGCCGTTCGTCCGGGCGCCCGAACAGCCCCAGCCGGCTGGCCACCCGCACGAGCACCGCGTCGGGCGGAGTCCTCGCCGTGTCCAGGACGAGCTCCGCGAGCGGTGCCAGTTCGCTCACCGCGCGCTCGGTGGGATGGGCGCGAGCCTCCTCGAACGTGGAGAGCTCCGTGTCCCTGGGGGCATGCGCCCGCCGCTCCGCGTAGCGCCGGGCCAGTGCGTCTTCCGGCGCATGCAGGTGCACGTGCAGGACGCGAAGGCCCCGCCTCCTGCGCAGCCACTCCAACTGCGGCGCGATGCGCACGGCATCCACCACGACCACGCAGGAGGCGGGGGCGTGGGCCTGGAGCGCGGCGAGCACGTCCTCCGCCAGCCACCGGCCCTTCGTCTCCTCGTCCAGCGCGGCGCCCAGCAACTGGAGCGGGCGCCGGCCTTCACCGTCCTGGGGAAAGCGCTCCCGGAGGAACTGCCGGGTGCTCAGATGCCGTGCGCCGAACCGCCGCTCGAGCCCCTGGGCGAGGGTCGTCTTTCCCGCGCCAATGGGCCCGGACACCGCCACCACCGTGATCGCCATGCGTTGCTCCTTCCGCGAAGAGGAACAACGTAGAGAGCGCGGCGCGGGCCGCCCATACCCCGGAGGGGGGAGGCAGGCCCCGGCTATTCGCGCTGGAAGACGCGCACCCAGTCCACTTCCATCGTCTGGGGACCCTGGCGCAGCAGCTCCGCGGTCGCGTGCGGCACGCCGAAATAGGGCTCCTTCGCGCCGTTGACGCCGGAGGGGTAGGTGCCGCCCACCGCGAAGTTGAGGATGATGAACAGGGGCTTGTCGAACGCCCACGCGCCGTGCTGCTCCACCTCCGCGCGCGTCGTGGTCTTCATCAGCACGTCGTCGACGTACCACTTGATGTCGGTGGGCGACGAGTCGACGCGGTACTCGTGCCAGTCGCTCACCGGCGTGCTCGGGTTGAAGCGGCCGTTGATGGGCGTGTCGCCGGAGTAGCCCGGGCCATGCAGCGCGACGGACACCCAGTCGCCGAAGCCGACGTTCTCCATGATGTCCAGCTCCCCGCACGCCGGCCACCCCGTCTTCGCGATGTCGCTGCCCAGCATCCAGAACGCCGGCCACAGCCCCGGGCCCACCGGCAGCTTGATGCGCGCCACGACGCGGCCGTGGTGGAACTCGCGCTTGCCCGCGCTCTCCAGCCGGCCGGAGGTGAACGGGTAGCCGTTGTGGGTCTGCATGCGCGCGGTGAGCTTCAGCGTGCCGCCGCCCACCGACACGTTGTCCGGCGACGTCGTGTACTGCTGCTGCTCCTGGTTCACGTGCACGTTGGTGTTGATGATCCAGTTGGAGGCATCCACCGCGGTGCCGTTGAACTCGTCGCGCCACACCTGGATCCAGCCGTCGGCCGTGCGGATCACCTCCTCGCGCTGGGGGGCGACGGGCGCTCCCGCGCAGGCCGTCAGTCCCGCCACCAGTGCCCACGCTCCCACGGTCCTGCTCGGTCTTGATGCCATGGCGGTGCTCCTAGAAGGTGTGCCCCGCGCGGGGGCGTGATTCCAGCCGCGGACTGCGTGAAGAAGCGAAGGGCTACTGGAGCTTCCGCCGGTCCACCGGCGCGTCGGGAGCCTCCCCCCGGTAGGGCGCGGCGGGAGGCAGCAGCAGCGATTCGTGCAGCCGGCCCTCCACGTCCAGCGACACGTCCACCACGGGCTGGCGCACGGGCTCCACGCTGCCGTCCGCGTGCAGCAGCACCCCGCCGCCCTGGGGAATGCCCAGTCCCCGCGTGGGCAGCCCGGCCTGCCGCACCGCGAGCTTGAGGCCCGGCCACTCCGGAGGCTCGTGCACGCTGATGAGGTACGGCGCCAGTCCCAGCGTGGGGAAGGGCTCGCCCTCCTGGGGAAGGTCGTCGCACCACGCGCCCAGGCCCAGGTGCATGGCGCCCGCGGACACGCCCATCAGCAGCGCGCCGGCCTGATGCCGCTCGCGCAGGAGGGTGTCCACCCCGTGCGCCTGGAACGCCTCCCAGCCCACGCGCGGGTCGCCGCCCGCCAGCAGGATGACGTTGGCGCCCTCGAGCCACTCCAGGTCCTCCGGGGAGGGCGCGGCGGGGATGGCCCGGCAGTGGGTGAGGCCGATGCCTTCCATGGCGGCGGTGAAGATTTCGTAGAAGGCCGGCACGTCGCCGTTGGAGGCGCCCAGGTAGGCGGCGCGCACGGGCGGCACGCGCAGCTCCGCGCCGGTGAGCACGCGCACGAAGTCCAGGAAGGGGCGTCCCTCCACGCGCCAGAACAACGGGGCGCTGTCGGCCAGCAGGAGCAGGGGCGGGAGCGGCATGCCCTTCAGGATAGGAGGGGTGGGGACGGGGAGCCACTGCTGGCTCCCCGTCTGCTCACGTGAGGCGTGAAGCGGGGACTACCGCCACTGGTACGCGCGCACCCAGTCGACTTCCATCGTCTGGGGGGCGTTGCGGATGAGGTTCAGGGTGGACTGCGGCACGCCGTAGTAGGGCGTCGAGGCGCCGTTGACGCCGAAGGGATAGCCGCCGCCCACCGCGAGGTTGAGGATGATGAACAGGGGCTTGTCGTACGCCCACGCGCCGTAGCGCTCGACCTCGCCGCGCAGGGTGGTCTTGACCAGCGCGCCGTCGACGTACCACTTGATGTCCGTGGAGGAGTAATCCGTGCGGTACGTGTGCCAGTCGCTCACGGACGAATTCGTGTAGAAGCGGCCGTTGATGGGCGTGTTGCCGGAGTAGCCCGGGCCGTGCAGCGCGCCGGAGACCCAGTCGCCGTAGCCGACGTTCTCCATGATGTCGAGCTCACCGCACGCGGGCCAACCCACCGTGTTGATGTTGTTGCCCAGCATCCAGAACGCCGGCCACAGGCCCGGGCCCACCGGCATCTTGATGCGCGCCTCGATGCGGCCGTGGCTGAACTCGCGCTTGCCCGCGCTCTCCAGCCGGCCGGAGGTGAAGGGATAGCCGTTGTTGGACTGGAGGCGCGCGGTGAGCTTCAGCGTGCCGTTGCTCACGGAGATGTTGTCGGGCGAGTTCGTGTACTGCTGCTGCTCGCTGTTCACGTGCACGCCCGTGTTGGGCGCCCAGTTGGCCGTGTTGTAGCTGGTGCCGTCGAACTCGTCGTTCCAGATCTGCACCCAGCGGTCCTCGCCGCCGCCGCCCACGATGCCGAAGGAGAACGCCTCCCAGCAGCCCGCGGTGGCGCGGTTGGCGTACAGCGGCGCGGTGCCGCCCTGGTTGGCGTCCGCGGACACGAACAGGTTCGTGCTCTTCGCCTTCAGCGCCACGGTGCCGTCCGGGAAGGGCACCCAGGTGAAGCGCTCCCAGTCCCCCACCGCCGTGCGGAAGCCCGTCACCTGGCCGCCCGCGTTCGGATCCGCCGACACGTAGAGGCCCGTCTCGCTCACGCGCAGCGAGATGAAGTCATTGCCCGCGTCCCCCACGAGGAACTGCTCCCAGCCCTGGAAGGTGTCGCGGTTGGCGACCAGCGGCGCGGTGGCGTTGAGGTTCTTGTCCGCGGACACGTACTTCTGCGTGGCGCACGCCCGCAGCCAGACGGTCCGGCCCAGCGGTGCCGCGGTGGCCGACTGCTCCTGCGCGACCAGCGCCGAGGGCGTCACCTCGTCGGGCGCCGTCGGAGCCGGGGCCCCACCACACGCCGTCAGCCCCAGCATCAGTCCCAGCGCCCACAGCCCCTGCGTCCTGCTCGGTCTCGAAGCCAAATCACCCTCGAAGGTAGGCCCGGACCGGGAGGGTGGTCCGGGATTGGTTCAAGCGGACTTGCATGAAAAACGAGGAAACCTCAAGAGTTTGTTCGATTCCTGGAGGAAGGGGTCGTGGGGACTGTCGGGCGGGTGTGCTACCGCGCGAGCCCGAGCTGCTGCAGGTAGGACTGGTTGTCCCAGAACAGGTACTCCTCGGCCATGACACCGTCCTTCCAGCGGGAGACGGTGTTCATCACCAGCTTGAAGGACTTGCCGGTGGGCGCGATGGAGGAGCCGTCCGGCAGGGGCATGGGCTGGGTGAAGGTGCCCTCCATGATGCCGACGACGCTCGTCCACTCTCCGGAGCCGAGCTTGATGGGGTGCTCCTGGATGCGCGTGTCCGGCGCGTAGACGAACATCGCCTGGAGGTCCGCGATGTGGACGTCGATGCCCTGCGTCTGATGGCCGTCCGGCCAGTGGACGAGGATGTCCTGCGCGTGGCTGTGCTGGAGCTGGTCCCACTTCTGGTGGGTGAACACGTCGAAGTCCAGCGTGTCGAACGTTCCCAGGTGCGTGGCCACCCGCGTTTCGTCCTGCTGGTAGCGCTCCAGTTCCTCCTCCGCGCTCGTGCACGCGGCGGGGCCCAGCAGGGTCAGGGCCAGCAGCGCGATGGTGGCGCGAGGGGACTTCAGCGACGGGGTCTGGGTCTTCATGGTGGGTTCCTTCCGGAGGGCGGCGCGGATTGGGTTCCGCGCCGCCGTGCTGACAGGAACGCAAGATGTCGCTGTTGCCGGATTGCAACCAGTGGGAGGCAGGACACTTTACCGTTGCCGAAATGGAACGAGCCGGAACGGAGGCGTGGGCGTCTGGCTCAGCTTGCTCCGGGGACCGCGGAGAGCGGCCGTGCCTGGAGGTAGTCGATGAGGAAGTCGCGGAAGGCGGACACCTTGCGCGGCACGTGCTGGGCGCGGGGATGGAGCAGCGTCAGGGTGGTGCTCAACTGGGAGTAGCGCGGCAGCACGCGAACGAGCTGCCCGGCCGTCAGGTCCGCCAGGGCGAGGAAGGAGGGCAGGGGTGCGATGCCCGCACCGGCCTTCGCCGCCTCGCGCAGGAAGACCATGTCGTCGGCGAGCACGTGCGCGTTCTTCTCCGTCAGGCCCAGCTCCGCCAGGTGCTTGAGGCCCCGGTAGACGATGAGGTCATGCTGCGCCAGGTCCTCCGGTGCGCGGGGCACGCCCCGGCGCGCCAGGTAGGACGGCGAGGCGAAGAGCTGCAGGTCGAGGGTCCCGAGCTTGCGCATCCGCAGCGACGAGTCCGCCAGTTTCCCACCCGAGGCGCGCAACGCGACGTCGAACCCCTCCGCGACCATGTCCACCTGCCGGTTCGTCAGCCGGCAGTCGATGCGCACCTGGGGATACCGCACGATGAACCGCGCGAGGACCTCCGGCAGGAAGGTGGCGCCGATGTCGTGCGGCGCGGTGAGCCGCAGCTCGCCGGATGGCTCCTCCGTCCGCTCCGGCAGCGTTCCCACCGCCTTGTTGAGCGAGTCGAGCAGCGACGCCGTCCGCTCATACAGCGCCAGTCCCGCGGTGCTGAGCGACACGTGGCGGGTGGTGCGGTGGATGAGCTGCGTGCCCAGCGAGGCCTCCAGCCGCGCCACCCCCCGGCTCACGGAGGACTTGGGCAGGCCCACGCGCCGGGCCGCCTCCGTGAAGCTGTTCGTCTCCGCGACGGCTACGAAGAGGTTGAGGAGGTTCAGGTCCATTGTTCCATCCGTGCAAGAGGCTGTTGTCCAAGAAGCCGCTGGTAGCCCACCTGGAACAGCCATACAGCACCTGCGAACCCCGGGGAGTCCGGTCATGCCCATCATCGACGTCACCCTCCTCGACGGACGGACGCCTGAGCGCAAGGCGGCGCTCATCCGCGAATTGACGGACGCGACCGAGCGGGTGCTGGGCGTGCCCCGCGAGAGCATCCGAGTCCTGCTGCGCGAGCTGCCGGCGGAGAACTGGGGCGTGGGTGGCGAGCCCAAGGCCGCCCCCCGAAGTTGATGCGCCCGGACCTCGCGGCGTGTCTGATGTTCGCGCTCCTGGGGGCGGGCTGTGGCCGCACCCCTCCTTCCTCGACGGAGAAGACGCCCATGGCCCCGAAGCCCCCCGCGCGCGTGCTCACGCTCCCTCCGGCCTCGGGCCGCGCCGAATACCTGGTGGTGCTGCTGCATGGCGTGGGAGCGAGCGCGGAGTCGTTCTTCCCCATCGCGCGGGCGCTGGCCCCCGACGTGCCTCACGCGGAGGTCGTGGTCCTGGACGGCCTGCACCCGTTCGACGGCGCCACCAGCGGCCGGCAGTGGTTCAGCCTCCAGGGCATCACCGAACCGGGGCGCCCCGCGCGCGTGCGGCAGGCCGGCACGGAGGTCTCCGCGTGGATCGACGGCGCCCTCGCCGAGCGGGACCTGGGCCCGGAGCGGCTGGTCGTGGTCGGCTTCTCGCAGGGCGCCATCGTGGCCCAGTGGCTGGCGCTCCACCGTGAGCCGGAGCCCATGGCGGTCGTGTCGCTGTCCGGGCGGCTCGCCGAGGACGGGCCCGCCGTCGCGGACACCACCTCCGTGCCCGTGCTGCTCGTGCACGGCGCCCGCGATGCCGTCATCCCCGCCCGACTCTCCGAGAAGGCCGCGCGAGGGCTCGAAGCCAGAGGTGCCCGCGTGCGCCTGCGCGTGCTGCCCACGCTCGCGCATGGCGTGGACGGCGAGGTGCTGGAAGAGGTCCGCGGCTTCCTGCGCGACGTCCTCCCCCATCCCTGACGGAGGGGTGGGGTTGGGTAGGTGAGGGAGGTTTGATTATCCTCCTTTCCATGCAAAACAAACTTACCTGGAGCCTGGGAGCGTTGCTGGGCGCGGCGCTCGCGGTGGTGCCTTCGGCGGTGTTCGCGGAGGGGCGCCCGTCGCTGGTGAACACGCGCATCCGGACGCCGTTCGGTGCGAACGGGCACTCCTCGACGGTGGATGGACGCGTCTTCATCGGGAACGTCCGTGAGGATGCGGCGACGATGACGACCACGTGGCGCGCCCGGGTGTTCCGTCCGGAGGCGGTGACGTACGACGCGTCGGGCCTGCCGTCGTTCTCCACGGCCTTCTCCTCGGGGAAGACGGTGGACGTGCACAATGGGGAGAACGCGCTGGCGTTCTGCTTCACCAACCCGGCGCAGCCGTATGCATTGTCGGGTGGCGTCGCGGTGTATCAGCCGTTCCTCTTCGATTCGCGGATGTACGGTGGGGAGGACAACATCTTCCGCCGTCGTCCGGTGGACGTGCGTGTGTCGCAGCCGTTCACGACGCAGGCGGAGGTCGCGTCCTTCACCACGGGGGCGCTGGAACAGCTCACCACCGTCACGGGCGCGGCCATCCGGGGCATCGAGCCGACGATGACGTCCGACGGGCGGTTGCTCATCTACCAGGGCGGGCCGGCGAACAACGGCAACATCGACCACATGATGTACGCCTACAACCCGACGCCGTGCGCGAACACGGGCTGGAGCAACCCGCGTCCGCTGTCGATGATGTTCAACGACCCGGACGCGGGCGTGAAGCGCTACCCGCTCGCATGGAAGCGCCTGAAGGCGGCCACGGGCGAGGACTTCGGTGACACGACGTCCGGGGCGCTCGTCCGGGGCGCGTACGCCTGGGTGGACCACGAGGGGCGCAACCTCGTCTACATCGCCGTCACGTACACCGACGGCGCTCGGCGCGAGGCGGTGAGCCTGGTGGGCGCGGACACGAACTGGACCGCGTACCACATCGACGGGGCCATCAACACGGACCGCATGGACCTGGCGCACCTCTTCTATTCCGGACCGATGTGGAACTTCGAGCAGGAGCGCCTGCCGTCGCAGAGCTTCCCGCCGGGCCAGGGCAACGAGGCGCACTACCTGCCGGTGACGAAGACGCACGACGTGCTGGCACTCTTCGGCAGCAACACGGGCGACTACAACGAGGTGGACCTGGGCGAGCTGATGGATCCGTTCCACCTGCTCTTCCTGCCGATGAACGAGCTGGTCACCCGCGCGGGCGCCTACGACCTGACGCGCACGCCGGACCTGTCCGGCCACTTCTACACGGGCACGATGCTGGGCAGCGCCTCCATCTCCCCGGACAACGCGGTGACACGCTCGGCGCCGACGGATTCGCTGTGGCAGCCGCACGGCAAGGGCAAGGCGCTGCGGGTGCCCGGGGGCAGCGCGCTCGCGGTGAACCTGACGGACGCCTCCGGCACGGTGCCGGGCGTGGGCGCGTACGTGAAGGGCCTGTCGGTGGAGTTCGCGGTGCGGCCGGACGCGGACATCCAGACGGGCTGCACCACCGGCAATCCGTATCGCTACCTGATGCAGAAATCGGGTGGGCTGGACATCATCTACGAGGCCGGCAACCAGGTGAACTTCTCCCTGGTCGTCAACGGGACGCGGGTGCGGCTGGGCTTCAGTCCCGCCCTGCCCGTGGGCCAGTGGAGCCACCTGGCGTACACCTGGGATGGCGTCACCGGCGTCTTCAACGAGTACCTCAACGGCGTGCCCACGAACCGCACGCTGCCCGTCGCGCCGGGGACGGCCCGTCTGGGCACGGGGACGCTCTCCATCGGCGCGGGCGCGAACCTGGACACGCAGCGCTGCCCGGTGAACGGAGAGGGGTCGTTCCGGGGCGCCATCGACGAGGTGCGCATCTTCACGCATGCGCGCTCCAACCGCAGCGTCTGCATGACGGCGCACGGGGCGAACTGCCGCGAGGAAGCCATCCAGCACGCGCCCTCCGCGGGCCAGTTCGCGATGAGCGCGCAAGCACCGACCTGCACCGGCGCGGCGGCGCTGAACACGCAGGCGTGCGCGTCCGCGATGCACCGGGGCTGCGCGCAGCGGGGCGCGGGGGATGCGATGGCGAGCACGTCCAACACCTGGGACACCATCCTGCAACTGGTCAGCAACCGTCCGCCCATCTCGCTCGCGGGCGCGCCGGTGGCGTCCACGGCGACGGACCTGACGGTGGCGTGCGCGCCCATCCAGCACCAGAGCGTGGCGGTGACGTTCGAGGAACTGGCACGGATCCACTCGGGGTGCACGGATGAGCGCGTGGTGACGGGGACGCACTGCACCGCCGCGGCGCATCGCTTCTGCAACGCCCAGGGGTGGACCACGGGGCAGGTGTTCGAGGTGACGTCGCGGCCGTGGGTGGGCTGCTTCAACTCCGGCCTGCGGGTGGACGTGGAGAAGTCCGTGCTGGGGCCGGTGTCCAACCTGGGCGACTACACGGTGCCGGGCTCGCGGTTGGAGGTAAGCCAGTGGTGCCGGGCCCAGGGCTACGGGGCGGGCGTCGTGCAGGAGATTCCCAGCGCCACGAAGGCCCATGTGCACTGCTTCCAGCCGGCGGTGACGGCCACCTGGAAGTACGCACCGTGAGGGGTTGAGCACCGCTGAAGACGGCTGTCGCTTCAGCGGTGCTCAGCAGGTTCCGGGCCGCCCACTCCGAAAGGCTGGGGGCCCGCCTCATGTCCAGGCAGGGCGCCAGGAGTTCGTGGACGAATCGGGTGCGGAAGCCTGGCTCAAGTGGCTGCTTCCGAGGTCCATTGACGCAGGCGCTCCTCCTCGGGGCAGGAGTGCTGAGCCGCATGGACGCGAGAAGAGGCGAAGGGCTGTGTCCACCCAGGACCGCGGCGCAGGTCCTGGCGGATCCAGAGGCGAGCCGGCCATCGGTCTGGTGGTGGGTGGGGAATGGCTCCGGGCGTCGTGAAGCAGTCGGTCCCTCTTGAGCGCCGCCCCTCGGCTTCGTCCACGAACGCCGGCGGGGAGGGCTCGGGCTGGAAGCCCCTTTTTGCGGACGAAGCGTCCCAGCCTGTCAGACAGTCGGACAGGTTTCCCAAGGCGGAGCCCGTCACGTCTCCTCCAGCGCTCTTCTCGCCAGGCTCACCGGGGTTGGAGCCCAGGGCGGCCGGAGTCCGGAGCGCCCCAAGGTCCAGCTCCACGAGAAGGGCCTGCGCATGGGGGCGGAGTGCCTCTCCGAGTGCCAAGGTGTCCTCGTCGGCCAGCGTGATGCGGTCGAGGCCACGCGCTCCCTCTCGGAGGTGGGGCTCCCGTACCTCGTCCTGGACAGCGGGCGCGAATCGCTCCAGCCCCTGCGCAGCACACCCCTTCTCCACGCATGGGCGGGCCTCCAATGTCTCCTCATGGAGGGTGGGCACGAATCGCTCCAACACCCGTTCATCACACGCCTTCAGCAGCGCTGGCAGCGCGTGCTGGAGCGCCTGCACGTCCCGCTCCTGCAAGGCCGCCATCGCGCAGCAGGCCCAAGGGCGCAGCGACTCGCCGCCCATGAGGGGCAGCAGCCGGGCCGCGCTGCCACGAAGGGCTCGTCGCAGCGACTGGATGAGCAGCAGGTGCCCGGGACGGTCCGCCACCCGCGCCGCCAG
>SECN01000171.1 GCA_004173515.1 Myxococcaceae bacterium
AACACGGAGGCCGGGTAGGTGTTGAACCAGAGGAAGGAGATGCCCGCGCCCACGATGCTCGCGCAGAACACGGCCAGCTCCGCGCCGCCCGGCACCTGGAGGATGCCCAGGTAGCGGTAGAGCGGCGTGGCCGTGAGCTTCGCGACGCCGTTCACGGTCTCCGTGTCCGCGATGTGCAGCGTGGTGCCCGCCACGTAGCAGAGCACGCAGAAGGTCACCGCCGACACGATGGTGGGCACGATGGCCAGGCCGTCCAGGCCGTCCGTGAGGTTCACCGCGTTGGACGTGCCCACGATGACGATCCACGCGAAGACGACGTAGAACCAGCCCAGGTCCGGGTTGAACCAACGCGACGGCACGAACGGCAGCGTCAGCCGCGTGTCGATGAGCAGCGTGGGCCCGAAGCTGCCGTCCGCGTGCGTCCACGTGCACATCAGGCCGAAGACGGCGATGAGGAAGAAGACGGTCTGCAGCACCATCTTCTTGCGCCCGGCCAGGCCCTTCGAGTTGCGCTTGGACAGCTTGAGCCAGTCGTCCAGGAAGCCGATGAAGCCGTAGCCGAAGGTGAGCAGCATCATCACCCAGACGCCCCGGCTCTTCAGGTCCGCGAACAGGAGCGTGCCCGCCGCGATGCACAGCAGGATGAGCGCGCCGCCCATGGTGGGCGTGCCCTTCTTCTTCTGGTGCGAGTCCGGCGTGTCCTCGCGCACGTTGCTCTGCCCGTGCTGTTTCAGGCGCAGCCGCGCGATGAGGCGCGGGCCGATCAGCATCCCTAGGAGCAGGGCGAAGACGCCCGCGGCGATGATGCGGAAGGTCGGGTAGCGCAGGAAGTTGAGGACGCGCCCGGCCTCGGTGTTCTGGATGAGCTCGTACAGGAGGTACAGCACTTAGTGACTCCCTTTGGGGGCGGCCGTGCCCGTCAGGGCGGCCACCACGCGCTCCAGTCGCATGCCGCGACTGGCCTTCACCAGCACCACGTCACCGGGGTTGAGCCGGGGCGTCAACCACGCGACCAAGGGCTCCACGTCGGTGAAGTGCGCGGCGGCCTCTCCCAGCTTCGCGCTCTGGTGTCCGCCCTCGGACCGGGGCCCGAAGAACGCCACCAGCGACGCGTGCTTCGCGACGAGCGTGCCCAGTTTCGCATGCTCTTCCGCCTCGCCCGCGCCCAGCTCCAGCATGTCGCCCAGCACCGCCACCGCGCGTCCGCCCTGGGGCACCAGCGTGCCCAGCGTGACGAGCGCCGCCTCCATGGAGGCGGGGTTGGCGTTGTAGCAGTCGTCCACCACCGTCACGCCGTGCTGGCCGTCCAGGATGTTGAGCCGCCGCGAGTACGGCCGCGCCGACTCCAGGCCCCGCACGCACTCCTCCGGGGAGTAGCCCAGCGCCAGCGCCGTCGCGAACGCCGCCGTCGCGTTCTGCGCGTTGTGCGGCCCCACGAAGTGCAGGCGCACCGGCCAGTCCTGCTGGGCGTAGCGCACCGTGGCCACCATGCCGTCGCGCCCCAGCGTCTGGATGCCGGTGAGCCGCACGTCGGCGGCCTCCGCGCGGCCGAACGTCAGGTGCTTCGCGCCACTGCGCGCGGCCTGATGCACGATGTGTTCGTCGTCCAGGTTCACCACCGCGGTGGCCTGGGGCAGCAGTTCCCGGAAGAGTTCACCCTCCGCCTCGGCCACGCCCTGGAGGCTGCCCAGCCCCTCCAGGTGCTCCGGCTGGACGACGGTGATGACGCCCGCGTCGGGCTGCACCCGGCGCGTCAGCCGTTCGATTTCACCCGGCTGGTTCATCCCCACTTCGATGACCGCCGCCACGTGGGACGGCTCCAGCCGGAAGAGCGTCAGCGGGACGCCGATCTCGTTGTTGAAGTTGCCTTCGGTCTTCAGCGCCGGGCCCCGCGTGGCCAGGATGGCGCCCACCATCTCCTTGGTGGTCGTCTTCCCGTTGGAGCCCCCCACCGCCGCGACCGGGATGCGGAAGCGACGGCGGTGCAGCGCGCCCAGGCCGCCGAGCGCGGCCAGGGTGTCCTCCACCTCGTACAGCGCGAAGTGGGCGGGCAGGGCCGGAAGCGCCCTGCCCTTCTTCACCACCGCCCCCGCGGCCCCGGCGCGCATGGCGCCGTCCACGAAGTCGTGGGCGTCGAAACGCTCGCCCTGGAGCGCCACGAACAGGCACCCCGGGGTGAGCGACCGCGTGTCGGTGCAGACGTCGGGAAACCCCGCGGGGACTGCATCCCCGCGGCGGGTCGCCCCGGTCGCCTGCACCACCTCATCGTCGGAGAATCGAGCGGCCATGAAGGGGGGTGGCGTTCGGCCTTGGGAGGTCAGCCCGGGATGCGGTTGGCCAGCGCCTTCGCGGCGACCTCGCGGTCGTCGAAGGCGTGCTTCTCCGAGCCCACCGTCTGGTAGGTCTCGTGGCCCTTGCCGGCGATGAGGACGACGTCGTCGTCCTTGGCCAGGTTGATGGCCTTCTCGATGGCGACGCGGCGGTCCGCGTCCACGAGGTAGCCCTTCTCCCCGACCTTCGCCTTGCCCTCGGAGATGCGGCGCAGGCCGCCCTTCTCCAGGCCCGGCGTCACCTCCGAGATGATGGCCTCCGGGTCCTCCGTGCGGGGGTTGTCGCTGGTCACCATCACCAGGTCGGCGCCCTCCGCGGCCACCGTGCCCATCAGCGGGCGCTTGCCCTTGTCGCGGTCGCCGCCGCAGCCGAAGACCACGATGACGCGGCCCTTGGCCAGCGTGCGCGCCGCCTCGATGGAGCGCTTGAGCGCGTCATCCGTGTGCGCGTAGTCCACCAGTACGGCCGGCGCCGGGCCGCCGCGGTGGTTCTCCGCGCGGTCCATGCGGCCGGACACCTTGGAGACCAGCTCGATGCCGCTCTTCACGTCCGAGCGCGAGATGCCCGCGCCCAGCGCGATGCCCGTGGCCAGGAGGATGTTCTCCAGGTTGTGGGGGCCCAGCAGCTTGCTCTTCACCTTGATGTCGCCCGCGGGCGTCTTCAGGGTGGCCTCGATGCCCTTGAGGGAGAAGGACGCGTCCGCGGCCGAAATCTCACCGGGCCCCAGGCGGCTGAACTTCCACGCCATGCGCTTCTGGCCGCGCAGCTCGTTGTAGATGCGGCTGGCGAAGGCGTCGTCGCCGTTGACCACCGCGGTGCCCGTGGCGGCCAGGTTCTCCGCGAAGAGCTTGCGCTTGACCTGGAAGTACTCCTCCAGGTCCTTGTGGTAGTCCAGGTGGTCGCGCGACAGGTTGCTGAAGCCCACGGCCTTGAAGGTCAGCCCGTGCACGCGCTCCTGCGCGAGCGCGTGGCTGGAGACCTCCATGACCACGTTCTCCACACCGGCATCCACCATCTCGCGGAAGATGCGGTGCAGCTCCAGCGGATCCGGCGTGGTGTTGGCCAGCTCCGTCGTCTTGCCGCCGAACTTGTAGCCCAGCGTCCCGATGACACCCGGGGCGGAGGAGCCCGAGTACATGGCGGCCGTCGCGAGGATGGCCTCCAGGAGGTACGTCGTCGTCGTCTTCCCGTTCGTTCCGGTGACGCCCAGGAGCGTCAGCTTGTCGGCGGGGCGGCCGTAGAAGTTCGCCGCGATGAGGGCCAGCGCCTTGCGCGCGCTGCTCACCTTGAAGAACGGCACCTGCGAGGACTGCCCCTGCTTCTCGGACACCACCGCCACGGCACCGCGAGACACGGCCTCACCGATGAACTGGGCCCCGTCTTCCTTCAGGCCGGGCACGGCGATGAAGAGGTCCCCCGGCTTCACGCGCCGCGAATCCTGCGTCACTCCCGTGACGTCGACCGCGGAACGGCCGCCCGAGGTCTGCTCGGCTCCACACCCTGCGAGGACATCCGTCAGCTTCATCTCTTCCCCTTCACACGCATTGCTGATGCGGGGCCTGGAATGGACACGGCCTCATTGCCGCGTCGCCAGTTCCAGCGTCACCCGGGCCCCCTTCTCCACCAGCGCACCGGCGGGGGGGGTTTGAGACACCACTCGTCCACTGCCTTGCAGCTGTGGCTCCAACGCCGCGGCAAGCAACTTCACCACGGCTTCGCGTCCCGCCTGACCCTGGACGTCCGGCACACGCACCGTGCCGGGCTCCGGGGTCTCGGTCACCGCTTCCGCCAGGACGGCCCGTACCGGGACGGCCTTCGCCGACGCCTTCGATGCCGGAGGGGGCACCAAGGGCGCGGCGGCCGCGGCCACCTCGGCGGGTGCCACCGTACGAGACGGGGGCACGGCCAGGTGGGCCATGGCGGCGGTAGCGATTTCCTTGAAGGCGGGGGCAGCCACGTTCCCCCCGTATACGTCCGTCTTCGGTTCGTCCACTACCACGAGAATCACGGCGCGCGGGGCCTCGGCCGGCACCATGCCCGCAAAAGACGCGATGCGTTTGTCCGAATACCCACGCGCGACGGGGTCCGCCTTCTGGGCGGTGCCCGTCTTTCCGGCCACGCGGTAGTCGTCCATGGCGCCCTTGGGAGCGGTTCCTCCCTTGACCATCACGCTTTCGAGCATGCCCACGACCTGCCGCGCCACCCTCTGGGAGACGACCCGGCGCAGCTCCGTGGGCTGGTTCTCCAGGAGCACCACCCCGTCCGGGTCCACCACCCTGGACACCAGGTACGGGCGCATCAGCACGCCGTCGTTGGCCAGCGCCCCGTAGGCGGCCGCCAGCTGCACGGCCGTGGAGGTCATCCCCTGGCCGAAGGACTGGGTGGCCAGGGAGATGTCCGATTTCGGAAACGGGATGACGCCCCGGCTCTCCCCGGTCAGCGCCAGGCCCGTGCGCTCCGCGAAGCCGAAGGCGTGGTAGGCGGCGACCATCTTCTCGCGGCCCAGGGCGTCGGCGACCTTCGCGGCGCCGATGTTGGAGGACACCTGGAGGATGCCCTGCGGCGTCAGCCACCCGTGCGGGTGGGTGTCGTTGATGGTGTGGCGTCCGATGCGGAAGGCGCCGTTCTCACAGAAGGTCAGCGTCTCCGGGGTGATGACCTTCTCCTCCAGCGCGGCGGCCACCACGAAGGCCTTCATCGTGGAGCCGGGCTCGAAGGCGTCCAGCGCGGCGCGGTTGCGGATGGCGTTCTTCACGCCATCCTCCGGCGTGTTGGGGTTGAAGCGCGGGTTGTTGGCCAGCGCCAGCAGCTCCCCGGTGCGCGGGTCCAGCACCACGGCCATGCCGGCGATGGCCTTGGAGTCGTCCACCGCCTTGGCGAGCGCCTTCTCCGCCACGTACTGGAGGTGGCGGTCCAACGTGAGCGTCACCGCGGCGCCCTGGCGCTCCAGCGGATCCAACGCGCCCTGCACCATCAGCTTGCGGCCCTTGGCGTCGCGGAAGCCGGAGGTGCGCGAGTTCTGCCCGGACAGCTCGTCCTCGAACGCCAGCTCCAGCCCTTCCAGGCCGTGGCCGTCGGTGCCCACCATGCCGACGATGTGCGCGCCCAGCTCGCGCTGCGGATAGAAGCGCTTGGGCTCCTTGGTGAAGCCCAGGCCCGGCAGCCCCAGCGCCTTCACGGCCTCCACTTCCTGCGGCTTCGCCTGACGCTTCACCCACGCGAAGCGCCGGGCGCGGCCGATGCGCGCGGCGACGTCGTTGGGGTCCAGGTGCACGGCCTTCGCGAGCAGCCGCGCCGCCTGCCGCACGTCGGGGAGCATGGAGGGGTCCACCCAGATGGAGTCCACCTCCACGCTCTGGGCGAGCGGCGTGCCGCGTCGGTCGAAGATGTCGCCGCGGCGGGCCGGGATGTCGATCTGCCGGACGTACTGGTCCTGCGCCAGGCCGCGCAGCTTCTCCTGCTGGAAGACCTGGAGGTAGACCGCGCGGGCGAACGCGGTGCCCAAGAGCACGAGGAACAGCCCGAACAGCAGCTGGACCCGCAGCTTGAGCCACTTCGCGTTGGACTCGGGCGCCCGCGCGCTCTTGAAGTCCCTCACCGCTGCGCACCCCGCTCCGCCACGCGCACGCCCGGCGCCGAGGAACGGGCCTGCGCGGTGCGCGCGTCCTTCACGCGGTCATCCGCCACGGACACCACCGCGCCGCCGCGGGGCATGGCCATGCCCAGCTGTTCGCGCGCCACGCGCTCCAGGCGGCCCGGGGCCTTGAGCGTGGCCAGCTCCAGCTTGAGCCGGTCGTTCTCCCGGGTCAGCGAGCGGCTGTCGCCCTCCGCGTTGGACAGGCGGTAGCCCATGTCCACCACCAGCACGCGGCTGGTGACGTGGAGGATGCCCACGGCGGCGAAGAGCGTGAAGAGGAACACGGCGGGCAGCAGGTGCATCAGCACGCCCGCCACGGACACGGTGTTGCGGGAGAGGGCCTTGCTCATCGGACTTTCTCCACCGCGCGCAGGTGCGCGCTACGAGAGCGGGGGTTGGCCTCGACTTCCGCATCGGAAGCCGCGACGGCCTTCTTGGACACGAGGGCGAAGTCGCCCTGGCTGTTGCACACGCACACCGGGAAGCCCGGCGGACACGTGCACCCTCCCACCAGGGCCTTGAAGGCTTCCTTCACCTTGCGGTCCTCCAGGGAGTGGAAGGAGATGACCGCGGCGCGGCCGCCCACCTTGAGCAGCGTCGGCAGGGAGGCCAGCAGCGCGTCCAGCGCCTCCAGCTCCCCGTTCACCGCCATGCGCAGCGCCTGGAACGTGCGGGTGGCCACGTGGATGCGGTCGGGCCACGCCTTGCGGGGCACCGCGCGCTTCACCACCTCCGCGGCCTCCAGCGTGCGCTGCGGCAGCGCGCGCTTGAGCTCCCGGGCGATGGGACGGGCGAAGGGCTCTTCCCCGTAGTCGCGGAGGATCTGCGCCAGGTCCCGCTCGTCGGTGAGGGCGATGAGCTCCGCGGCCGTGGGGCCGGTGTCGCCCATGCGCATGTCCAGCGGGCCGTCCTTCATGAAGGAGAAGCCGCGCTCGGCCACGTCCAACTGGGGCGAGGACACGCCCAGGTCCACCAGCACGCCGTCCACGGGCAGCAGGTCCTGCGCGACCTGCGAAAGCTCCGCGAAGTTGCCCTGCCGGGCCTGGAAGCGCGCGTTGTTCCCCATGCGGACGGTGGCCGCCGCGAGCGCCACCGGGTCCCGGTCCACGCCCACCACCGTGGCGCCCCGGGCGAGGAGCGCTTCGGTGTGGCCGCCGCCCCCCAGGGTGCCGTCGAGGATCACCTTGCCCTCTTTCGGGAGCAGGACGTCCACCGTCTCGTGGAGCAGGACGGTCTGGTGGTGGAAGTCCACGGGGGTCGGGGGGCGGTCAGACGAAGGGAGCGCGCGCGAGCGAGAAGGCGGCCCGGGCATCGTTCATGTGCGGGTACAGCTCGAAGGTGTCGTGGGCGCCGGCCGCGCGGAAGATGGCGGCCAGGTACGGCGACAGCCCGGACAGCTTCACGTCCCCACCGGCGCGGCGGAACGCCTCCGTGCGGGCCATCAGCGGGCGCACGCCCCGGTAGTTCAGGTGCGACACGTCCGCGAAGTCCACCACCACCTGACGGATGCCCCGGTGCAGCCGGTGCATCAGGTCCTCGCACAGCTGGGTGAGCTCCTCCTCGCCCAGCTCGCCCTCCAGCATGAGGGTCTCCACGCGCTCGGAAGCCGCCAGCGCCGCCCTGTTCCGTCGAACCTCCTGCACCTGGTCCATGCGCTGCCACCCTTCCAGAGCACTGCTCGGAGAACTTCCGGCTGCTGTCGACTTCCTGGCTACGGCTGGCGCAGCTCGCCCAGCACCCGCAACACGTCCTGGGAGGTGGCTTCCTGGCGCGCATCCGCCTGCGCCTTCGCCCAACCATCCAGGCTCCAAAGTTCGATCACCTTCACCATCCCCGCCCACACCACGTCCTTCTCCAGCTTCGCGTACGTCCTGAGTGACGGCGGGATGAGCAGCCGGCCCAGCTTGTCCAACGGGCACTCCTGCGCGCTGGCCACGTACAGCCGCATCAACGTCTTGACCCCCGGCTCCATGGGGTTGCGCCGGGCGAGCGCGGTCTCCAACGCCTCCCACTCCCGCACCGGGTAGGCGTGGAGGCAGGGGTCCAGGGCCGTGGTGACGATGAGCCGCTCGTCGTAGGTGCCCACCAACGTCTCCCGCAGTCTGGCCGGGAGGCTGGTGCGCCCCTTCGCGTCGATCTGGTGCTCATAGACGCCTCGGAACACGCGGGACGATCCACCTTTTCAGCCTGGCACGGGTCGGACCACCACTCCTTCCCACTTCTTACCCCTCTGCGGCCGGCATACATACGCGCCCCCCCCGGGGGGGTCAAGAAACCGCAACAGGTTGGAACACCGCGCGCCCGGCGCCGGACATCCCGGAGGGCACCCGCGGGGCGGCCTACCCCTGGAGGTGGGGCGAACTTGAGTTTTTCCGCTCCCAGGCTGAGAGTGGTGGGCACGTGAGCACGAACGTTCGACTGAAGGTGGCCTACAAGACGCCGCAGTCGCTGGTCGGCGAGTACACCCGCAGCGTGGGCCAGGGCGGCGTCACCCTGGAGACGCGCAAGGCGCTGCCTCTGGGCACCCGCTTCACCTTCGAGCTGCACGCGGGCGGCATGCCGCGTCCGGTGGAGGTGCTGGGCGAGGTGATCAAGGTGGAGCCCCGCCCCGGCGAGCGCTTCCAGCTCACCATCCGCTACGACGGCTCGGAGGATCGCAGCGGCCTGGACGCGGTGCTCCAGCACATCTTCGCCCAGGAGGAGCAGAACGGCCTGCGCCGCTTCCCGCGCCTGCCGCTGCACGTGCGCGCGAAGGAAGGCGACCCCCGGGCCCCGAACTTCTTCGTGCGGGACATCTCGCGCGGCGGCGTCGGCCTGGAGGTGGAGGCCCCTGCCCTGCCCCGCGAGGTGCAGGTGGGCGTGCCCTTCCTCCTGGAGATGGACATGAAGGAGGGGCCGCTGCTGCTGCACGGGGAGGTGGCGTGGACCTCGTCGCTGCCGCGCAAGGGCACGACGGAGGCTGTCACCCCGGGCTTCGGCGCGACGTTCGGCCGGCTGCGGCCGGACATGCTCCAGCGGCTGGAAGCGCTGATGGCGCTGGAGCACCTGCCGCCCGGCCCCTGGCGGGCGCGGGTCAGCTTCGGGCTGGATGCCGTGTCGCGGATGCCCTGAGCGCCGGGCACCCGCTCCACCCCCGTCCTACAGCGGGTTGTACGGGTAGCCGCCCGCGTCTTCCAGGCCGGAGACGATGGTCTCGCGCAGCTCCGCCGGATCATACGCCGTGAAGGCGTCCAGCGCGGACAGCCGCTTGAGCTCCAGCGCGAGCACGTCGCCCTTGAGCGTGGCGCACAGCGCGCGGCGGGTGCGCTCGAAGGCGCGCGTGGTGGACTCCATCGCGTACAGCCGCACCAGGGACACGCGCAGCGGATCCAACACGCCGCTGGAGGCGGCCTGACGGGTGCGCGTCACCATGGAGTCCAGCGCGTAGGCGTCCATCACCACGTCCGCCAGCGCGGCCATGACCTCCTGGTGCTTGTCCAGCTCCGTGCCGAACGTCTCCGCGGCCAGGCGCATGCCGTGGATGGCCAGGTGCTTGGCGCACTCGGCGGCGATCTCCTCGTTGGCCAGCGCGTCCTGGCGGCCGGCGCGGGGACGCTCGCCCCGGTTCAGCTCCTCCGACACGGAGCGGGCCTGGGCGAACAGGGGCAGGTCGCCCTTCACGGCGCGCTTGAGCAGCATGCCGGTGATGAGCATGCGGTTGATTTCGTTGGTGCCCTCGAAGATGCGGTTGATGCGCGCGTCGCGGTAGGCGCGCTCCACCGGGTACTCCTCGATGTAGCCGGCGCCGCCGTGCACCTGCACCGCGTCATCCACCACGAAGCCCAGGGCCTCCGAACCGAAGACCTTCATGATGGAGGCTTCCGTGGCGAACTCCTCCATCGCGGCGATGACGTGCGCGTCGTAGTCCGCGTCCGAGCGCTCCTTCGCGGCGAGCCGGCCGTCCACGAGCCCCGCGGTGCGGTACGTCATGCTCTCCACCGCGAAGATGAGCGACGCCATGCGCGCGAGCTTCTCGCGGATGAGCGGGAACGTGGCGATGGGCGCCTTGAACTGCTTGCGCTCCTGCGCGAACTTGAGCGCGCTCTGGAGCTGGAGCTTCATGCCGCCGATGACGCCCGCGCCCAGCTTGAGCCGTCCGTAGTTGAGGATGTTGAAGGCGATGCGGTGGCCCTTGCCCAGCTCTCCCAGCAGGTTCTCCGCGGGCACCTTCGCGTCCTCGAAGTAGAGCGGGCAGGTGGACGAGCCGCGGATGCCCATCTTGTGCTCTTCGGGGCCCACGGTGAGGCCGGGGGTGTCCTTCTCCACGATGAAGCCGGTGAACTTGTCGCCATCCACCTGCGCGAAGACGACGAACACGTCCGCGAAGGCCGCGTTGGTGATGTAGAGCTTGGAGCCGTTGAGCACGAAGTGCTGGCCGTCCGCCGTGCGCACCGCCTTCGTCTTCGCCCCGCGCGCATCGCTGCCACTGCCCTGCTCCGTCAGCGCGTAGGCGGCCACCCACTCCCCCGTGGCGAGCTTCGGCAGGTACTTCGCCTTCTGGGCCTCGTTGCCGAACCAGACGATGGGCAGCGTGCCGATGCCGGTGTGCGCGCTGGACGTCACCGACCAGGAGCCCAGCAGGCTCATCGCCTCCGCGAGCAGCAGCGACGTCGTCTTGTCCAGGCCCGTGCCGCCGTAGGTCTCCGCGATGTCCACGCTCAACAGGCCCAGCTCGCCCGCGCGGCGCAAGAGGTCGCGCAAGAGCGCGTTGTCCTTGCCCTCGATGCGCGCGGCCTGCGGCAGCACCTGCTCCCGACAGAACTGGAGCGCCGTCTTGAAGAAGAGCCGCTGCTCCTCGGAGAAGCCCTCCGGCGTGAGGATGCGGGTGGCGCCCACCTCCTGGAAGAGGAAGGTCCCACCGGCGAGGACATCCTGGGGACGGGCAGCGGGCTCGGTTGCGGCGACCATCTACGACCTCCGGGGAGGGGCAAGCGCCCTCCGTCTGCGGCGAAAATCCAAGGCGCGGCACTGTACGCGCGACACGCCGGGGGTAGTAGCGGCACGGAAGCGTCACCTCAAGCGGATGCGCCCCATTCCCACTGCCGCGCGTGCCCGACCGGTGGGCGGGAGGCCTCACTGTCCCCGATTACGGGGATCCCGCGTCCCGCGCGGCCGAAGGTGCCGGGCGGGGCATCGGGTAGACGAGGCAGAGCGTGTCGAAGAGCGACTCCTCCGGCCCGACGTACGTGCCGCCGAGCGCCCGAGCGACCTGCACCATCTCCGTACCGAAGGACGGCACGAGGCACACGTCCTCGGACGTGGTGAAGCGTGTCTTCAGCCGGGCCAGCTCGCGCCGGAGCGTGGCGATGTCCTGGCGTCCGCCGCGCACCGGCACCGTGGGGCCGTTGCGGTCCGGTCCCGGCAGCTTGCCCACGCTCGTCGTCAGCTCGAAGCCGTCCGCGCGCTGGATGATGCGCAGCTTCCCGGGCGCCACCTCCTCCAGCCACGCCCGGAACCCCGCCTCGTCGCGCAGCACCACGCGGTAGGCCACCGGGGCGTCCGGGTGCAGGAGCCACACGCCAGCGGCCTTCGCCTGGAGCACCGCCAGCAGCTCCGACACCTGCGCGACGAACGTGTCCGCGTCGCGGACGACGAGCAGCACGGCCCTCCCCCCGACCCGCTCCGCCAGCCTCGCGGCCTCCGGTTCACGGGCGGGCACGAAGGATTCCGCGCCCAGTCGCACTTCTTCGCCCGACATTTCCAGCCGGAGGACGTCTTCCGGCAGGGGCTCTCCGAAGGCCTGCGCGAACACGGGCGCGATGACCGCGTCCGCCCACGTGCCTGCATCGCGGTGCGCCAGGGGACGGGCGGCCCCTCCGGGAGCGGGGGGCGTCGAGGGAGACGGCGTCGGCGCGGGGGGCGTTTCGCGGCAGGCCCCCAGCAGCAGGCCACACAGGAGGAGCAGCAACCAATTGACGCGCTGAAATGAAGCGGGCGAGCGCAGCGGAAAGTTCCACTCGGAGCGGCTGAATGGCCTCATGATAGCTTCTCGCGGTTTTCCCGCAGAGTTCACAGCAGGAGCCGATTCGAACGTGCCGCAGCCTTCCGCGGGCCTCCAGTTCGGAAAGTACAAGTTGCTCGAGCGCATCGCGACGGGCGGCATGGCGGAGATCTACCGCGCCCGGATGACGGCGGTGGCGGGCATCACGAAGCCGGTGGTCATCAAGAAGATCCTTCCCGGCTACGCGGACGACAGCGCGTTCGTGTCCATGTTCATCAACGAGGCCCGCATCGCGCTGGGGCTGTCGCACGGCAACATCGCGCAGATCTTCGACTTCGGCGAGGTGGAGGGCGAATACTTCCTCGCCATGGAGTGGGTGGACGGCCACCCGCTCTCGCATGTGATGCGCCGGGCCCGGGACAAGGGCCTCGCCGCGCTGCCGCCGCCGCTGGCGGTGCTGGTGGCCATCGACATGCTGCGCGGCCTTGCGTACGCGCACACCCGGCTGGACGACAACGGCCGGCCGCTGCACATCGTCCACCGCGACGTCAGCCCGCAGAACGTGCTCCTGTCCTACGAGGGCCAGGTGAAGCTGGTGGACTTCGGCATCGCGCGCGCCCGGCTCGCCGGCCGCAGCGAGACGAAGAACGACGCGGCCAAGGGCAAGTACATCTACTTCGCGCCGGAGCAGGCCCGGGGCCAGCCGCTGGACGCGCGCACCGACGTGTTCGCCGCCGGCACGGTGCTCTACGAGATGCTCTGTGGACGCCGGCCCTTCGAGGGCCCGATGCCGGAGGTGCTCCGGAAGATCTCCCAGGGCGACTTCGCCCGTCCTCGCGAGTGGACGCCGGGCATCCCCGCCGCGTTGGAGCGCATCCTGCTCACCGCGATGGCCACCAGCCCGGAGCAGCGCTACCCCACCGCGCAGGCCTTCGCGGAGGCGCTGGCGCGGCAGCTCCACGTCACCGCGCCGGACGTGTCCCAGAGCGAGCTGGGCCACTTCATGGGCTACCTCTTCGAGCCGGAGCTGGTGGACGCCGGCCGGCCCGTGCAACTGCCCCGGGAGTTCATCGCCAAGGTGGGCCGCTGGAGCGGCGTGGCGGAGCCACCACCGGTGCAGACGCC
>SECN01000657.1 GCA_004173515.1 Myxococcaceae bacterium
CCGCCACGCTCAAGGCCCTGCGCGAGTTGCACGCGGAAGCCCAGTGCCTGGCGGACGCCGCCCACGCCCACGTCCACCTCTGCCTCCACCATGGCGAGGCGGAGACCCGGGGCGAGGCGGACGAGGCCGAGGTGGTAGGGGGACCCGTGACGCATGTGGCTACCTGGAACGTCCGCGATCCTGACGGATTCGCCGTGACCCCGCCGGCTTCGCGATTCCTCGAGAGCCCACCCTCGCAGTGAGTTGTCCTCCCGCCACCCCACCCCGATCGTCCTTGTGGTGACACGCCCTCCAGAGGCCTACTGAAGGTCGCGTCTCGATTCAACCCGTACGGTATTTTTTTGAAGACGCGGTATTTATTTCCCCCCCAGAATGCGTCACGATTCCCCTGTCTGACAGTTTCAACGACTTTCTGGTTGAAAGCCTGGACTGCCTGACATCCTGGAAGTCGTTCATCCGACTTCCCTTGAGCGGGAGCCCCCTACATGCGCCTCACCCCTGCTTTTCAGCCTGGAAGTGGATGCAGCGAGTGGTGGAACCGGAGTGCCTCACCCCAACCCCTGAAGGCGCTGTTGCTGACGGGTGCGTTGTTGGCGGTGGTGGGTTGCGGAGGGACGGCCCTGGAGAACACCCCGGACGAGGCGTGGGTGCTGGCGACGGCGGATCAGTCCCAGATGGTGGACAACGGCCTGTCGACGAACGGCCTGTCCACCAACGGCCTGTCGACGAACGGCCTGTCCACCAACGGCCTGTCCACCAACGGCCTGTCGACGAACGGCTTCAACGACTGGTTCAACGCGAACGCGGGCACGTCGCCGTCGCTGATGGCGTACATCGTGAAGTGCGCGGTGCCCGCCGGGCAGACGCGCGCCTACCAGAACGCGGCCACGGGGGCGAAGTACACGTGGCAGGGCAGCCTGGGGCTGGCGCCGGGCTGGGCGTCCGGCAAGCCCGCGACGGTGGCGGAGCAGCAGGTGGTGAGCGCGTGCCTGGCGGCGCACGCGAACAAGTACGGCCTGCACATCTCGCTGTCGGTGCTGGGCCGCACCGCCGAGGGCACGGCGCTGTCGTACTCCTCCGAGGAGCTGTCCACGTTCAAGGAGAAGGAGGCGTGCTTCTTTGGCAACCTCTTCACCACCGAGGGCCTGTTCGCGGCGCGTGATCGCGACTTCAGCTCCGCGGAGAGCACCACCCGCGCGTGCGGCCTGACGCTGAAGTCGGACACCTGCGCGCCCATCACCAACGTGGGTGCCTGCTCGCAGTTCTGCACCAAGGGTGACGCGAGCCAGCCCTACTACACGCAGTGCACGTACAACGGGAAGACGTACCCGACCATCACCACGCGCGTGCAGCCCCAGGAGCTCTACCGCTGCGGCGACGGCACCTGCCAGTTCACCGAGCACTGTGGCACCGGCCTCACCGCGGACAGCTGCAAGGCCGACTGCGGCACCTGCTCCTAGTCCTTCCCCAGCAGCCCCAAGGCACCGGGCACGTCAGGCCTCCCCCAGGGTCCGTGCCCGTGCATCCGGGCGTGCGGCGTCTCCCACCGCGCGCCCGACTCCCGACGCCTGAGCCCCTGAATCCCCACGCTCCGTGAACCGGATGGCGACGGTGCACGAATCCGCGCCTGTCGAATCCCCGGCGTCACGTACCCGCGCGCACCTTGCCCGGCACCGGGCGGCGGTGTTGGATGCCCTCCGCGCAGGCCGGTCCGCCGCAGGGACCACCGCCACGAGGAGCGGTAACGGCCGCGGGGGTTGGAGTGGGCCGCGATGACGGAACGAGCGAAGGTCGGGCGTTTGGCGGCGATGACGCGGCGGCGGAGCACCCTGCGACGGGCCTTCCAGGGCCTTGGCACCGGACCTGGCCCGAGCATGCGCTCCGGACGGGGGGAGCCCCGCGCGGACAACCACCTGTTGGAGGAGACGGTGCGCGAGCGCACCGCGGCGCTGGAGGCCGCCAACGCGAAGCTGTCCAGCAGCCTGGAGCAGCTCCACGCGACGCAGGCCCAGTTGCTCTTCGCCGACCGGCTCATCGCCCTGGGGCGCATCGCCGCGGGCGTGGGTCATGAAATCAACAATCCGCTGGCCTTCATCCTGAGCAACCTGGAGTACATCCACCAGGAGCTCCAGCAGAAGGAGCGCCTGTCGGAGCAGGACCGGCAGGAGATATTGGAGGCGCTGGCGGAGACGCGCGACGGCGCGGAGCGGATCCGCCTCATCGTGAGGGACTTGCAGACCCTGTCGCGCGCGGAGGACGTGGGCCCCGGCCCCGCGGAGCTGGCGTCGGTGGTGCGCACGGCGGCGAAGATGGCCATGCACGAACTGCGGCACCGCGCGCGCCTGGTGGTGGAGTGCGACGGCGTGCCCCCGGTGCAGGGCAACGGGTCGCGGCTGGGCCAGGTGTTCCTGAACCTGCTGCTCAACGCGGCGCAGTCCATCCCCCCGGGCAACGCGGAGGCCAACGAGGTCCGCGTGGTGGCCCGCCCCGGAGCGCCGGGCCACGTGCTGGTGGAGGTGCGCGACACCGGCTGCGGCATCGCGCCCGAGCACCGCGAGCGCATCTTCGACCCCTTCTTCACCACCAAGCCGCTGGGCGTGGGCACGGGCCTGGGGCTCCCTTCCGGGCGTCCCGGCGCGTGCGAGGTCCGGGATGCTGCTGCTGGACAGACCCTCCCTGCCGATGTTGGTCCTGGGGGTGCTGCTCATCTCCGGGATGGTGAAGCTGCTCACCGTCGCGTTCGGCTGGCTGGCCTGGCGCACGCGCGCCGCGGAGCGCCTTCGGGTGTACCGGCGCGAGCTGTCCGAAGGTCAGCTGCGCAACGAGGCCTGGGCGGCGGTGGGCGTGCTGCTGGCCGACGCGGCCATCATCGCCGGGTTCCTCGCCTGGACCGGCCCGCTGCATGCGCCGTTCAGCCTGCCCACCGCGCTCTGGACCTACGCGTGGATGTTCGTGGGCTACGAGGTGTGGTTCTACGCGACGCACCGGCTGCTGCACCTGCCCCGCTTCTACCGCTTCCACGCGCAGCACCACGTCGCCCGGGTGACGGAGCCCCTCACCGCGCTGTCCTTCTCCGTGCTGGAGCGCGTCGTGCTGATGGGCGGCGGGCTGTGCCTGCATTACGCCGCGCTCCACCTGATGCCCGGCACGCAGGTCGGAATCATCGCCTACATGCTGACCAACTACGCCCTCAACGCGGTGGGCCACGGCAACACGGAGTGGCTGCCCAAGCGCTTCGTGACGTCCTGGGTGGGCCGCATCTTCTTCACGCCCACGTTCCACGCGATGCATCACGCGCGCTACCAGGGGCACTACGGCCTCTACACCGTGCTGCTGGACCGGTGGTTCGGCACCACCTTCGAGGACTATCCCCAGGTGCATGCCCGCGCCCGGGACGGCGAGGGGCTCACGCGCATGGGAGAGCGGCTGCCCGTGGCCGCCTCGCCCGCCACCCCATCCGCCGCGCCCGAGGCACCCCAGGCGATGTGAGGTCCACGCGGCCCCGACGTCCCACGGTGGGCCCAGGCTCGCGGCCGACGGCGGCTGACGAACAGTGGGCCCTCGGCGGGAGTCCAGGAGGGATGTCATCCGCGAGGCCCGGCCCTACAATCGTGCGGTGAACTTCCGGCAGGACGTGATCATCATCGGCGCGGGTGCCAGCGGGACGCTGCTGGCGGCCTGCCTCTTGCGCGGCGCCCGTTCGCCCCTGCGCGTGACCCTGGTGGAGAAGGGGGAGCGCCTGGGGCGTGGGGTCGCGTACTCCACCACCAGCTCCCGCCACCTGCTCAACGTGCCGGCCGGCCGCATGAGCGCCTGGGTGGAAGACCCGGAGCACTTCCTGCGCTGGCTGCGCGTGGAGGCGCCGGACACGCAGGCGTCCGCGTTCGCCGAGCGCCGCCGCTATGGCCAGTACCTGGAGTCGGTGCTGAAGGAGGCCGCGCAGAAGGCCGCGTCCGGGGTCCTCCTGGAGACGGTGCACGACGAGGTGACGGCGGCGGTGGACACGCGGGAGGGCGTGAAGCTGTCGCTCGCGAGCGGCGCGACGCTGGAGGGTCGGGACGTGGTGCTGGCCCTGGGCAACGCGCTGCCCGCGGACCTGCGCGTTCCGGACGGCGGGCTGTATGCGAGTGCCCGCTACCACCGCTCGCCGTGGGCGCCCGGGGCGCTGGAGGGCGTCGGGCCCGAGGACCCGGTGCTGCTCATCGGCGCGGGCCTCACCATGGTGGACACGGTGCTGTCGCTGGGCGAGCGCGGCCACCGGGGCCACGTGCACGCGCTGTCCCGGCACGGCCTCTTGCCCCACGCGCACCGCGTCTCGGGGGCGAAGGCGCCCGCCGCCGCGGAGCCCCTGCGCATCCGGGAGCTCTTGCGCTCGGTGCGCCGGGAGATGGACCGCTGTCGCGACGCGGAGACGGCCACCCACGCCGCGGCGCCCCGGGACGAAGGCGCGGCGCCGTTCAGCACGCTGCGGATCCGCGACGTGCTGCGCTCGATGCGCCAGGAGGTCGACGCGCAGGTGGCGGCGGGCGCGGACTGGAGAGCGGCGGTGGATGCGCTGCGGCCGGTGACGACGCCCCTGTGGCAGCGGCTGACGGAGGCGGAGCGCCGGCGCTTCCTGCGCCACCTGCGCACGCAATGGGAGGTCCACCGCCACCGCATGGCCCCGGAGATCCACGACGTGCTGGAGGCCTGGATGCGCGAAGGGCGGCTGACGCTGCACGCGGGCCGCGTGCTCGGCTTCGACCTGGAGCCGGACGCGGTGGCGGTCCACCTGCGCCCCCGGGGAGAGCGCGAGGCCCAGGTGCTGCGCGTGGGCCACGTCATCAACTGCACCGGCCCCGAGTCGAGCCTCTCCTCGCGCAGCCAGCCGCTGCTGCGCGGACTGCTGGAGGCGGGGCAGGCGCGCGCGGACTCGCTGGGCATGGGGCTGGCCACGGCCGGCGACGGCGCGGTGCTCGACGCGGCGGGCCGGCCCTCCTCCCGCCTCTTCACCCTGGGGCCGCCCCGCCGGGGGGACCTGTGGGAGACCACCGCCGTGCCGGAGATCCGCACCCAGGCGCGGGACCTGGCCGACCACCTGCTGCGCCAGTTGGGCGTGTCCCGCGTCGCGTCCGCGCCGGCCGCGCCCGCCTGAGCGGGCTTCATCCGCATGCGCGGTGTCCGCCTGCCCGGTAGCTGACCTGACAGGCGCCATGAACCGGAGGGCGGGCCTCCTCGCTGGACGGGCAGTGGCTCGGCGGTGCGGGAGGGTGTGGGGCCCGGGGATTCGTGCGACATTCGAGCCCCCCTCCTGGAG
>SECN01000658.1 GCA_004173515.1 Myxococcaceae bacterium
GGAGGGGCGCGGCGGCGAGGGCGCCGGGGCGCTGGCGGGGACCACCTCGCTGGAGATGTTCACCGGCTCGTCGGGCGGCTCGGTGGGGTCCACGTAGACGAAGCGCGTGGCGCCAATCTCCACCTCGTCGCCGTCCTTGAGGGCCTTGCGGTTGACGCGCTTCTTGTTGACCTTGATGCCGTTGCGGCTGCCCAGGTCCTCCACGTGCGTGCCGGACCAGTCGCGGCGGATCTTGGCGTGCCGGCGCGAGACGAGGTCGTCCTTGAGGATGACGTCGGCTTCCTTCTCGTCGCGGCCGAAGACGTGCTCCTGGGCGTCGGAGATTTCGATGCGCTGGCCCTCTTTGGGGCCGTTCATGTAGCGCAGGAAGCGCTCCTCGCCCCCGGCGAGCCCGCGCATCACGTCCTTCACCATGCCGCGCGCGATGAAGGACGTCTTGTCGCTCACGTCCTGGACGATCTCCACGACCTTGTCGAAGCGGACGTCGTACTGCGCGATGGCGATGATGTCGCCGTTGCGCAGCAGCTCCTTCTCGCCCTGGGGCAGGGGCTTGCCATTGACCTTCGTGCCGTAGGCACTGCCCAGGTCCTCCAGGAAGTAGAGCGTGCCTTCCTGGGTGATGCGCGCGTGGTTGCGCGACACCGCCTGCTGGGGAAGCATCACCTGGCAGGTCTTGTCCCGGCCCAGGGTGATGATCGCATCGTCGAGGACGACCTCTTTTCCAGAGGCGCCTCCGGCTTCGCTGCGCTGCGTGACGGTCAGACGGACGCTCATCGCGTGGAGTCGCTACCCGAAGGGACGGCTAGAATGAGTCGTTGGCCAGGAATCTCTCACACGTCTGATACTCGGTGGGGAATTCCTCGGAGGTACCAAACTTCATGAAGTTCTTGCAGGCGGCCTCGGCGTGGGTCTGCTTGTGCGCGTCCGAGAAGATCTGAAACAGGCCGAAGTGGCAGGGCGCGAACTTGGCGTCCAGCTTCACGCACTTGCGGTAGGCGCCTTCCTCTTCCGTGAGCAGGCCCTTCTCGCGGTACTGGCGCGCGAGCAGGTAGAGCGCCGGGGCGCTGTTCTCCGCCGTCTGCGTGTCCTTGAGTTCCTTGAGGGCCGAGTCCGTCAGGGCCACCTTGCGCTGGGCGAGGGCCAGGTTGTTGAGGCAGCTGGAGTTCTTCTCATCCAGACGGGCGCAGTTGCCGAAGGCCTCGCGGGCCTCCGCGAAGCGGCTCTGCTCCATCAGCACCGTGCCCAGGTCGTGCCACACCTCCGAGGAGTCCGGGGTGAGCTGGGCGGCCTGGGAGAGGTGCTCGAAGGCCGTCTCCAGGTCCTTCTCCTCGTACGCCATGATGCCCAGGTTGTGGTGGGCGTTGGCGACGTTGGGGTTGACGGCGAGCAGGGTGTCGAACTCCTTGCGGGCCTGCTTCGTCTTGCCCATCTTCATGTAGGCGAGGCCCAGGTCGTAGCGCGACTCCAGGTTGTCCGGGTTCACCTGCAGGGCGCGCTTGAAGTTGTCGTGGGCCTTCCCGTAGGCGCCTTCCTCCAGGTAGAGGACGCCCAGGTTCTGGTAGGCCTGCAGGTGCTCCTGGTTGTAGCGCAGGGCCTTGATGAAGAACTCCTTCGCCTTGGGCTTGTTGCCCGAATACATGGCGATGAGGCCCTTGTTGGCCCAGAGGTCCGCGTACTGGGGGGAGAACTCCAGGCCCAGGTTGCAGTAGGTCTCCGCCTTGGGCAGATCCCCGTTGGCCATCTCCTGCGCGCACAGCTCGTTGTTGATGAGCGCCCGTTCATGCGGCGGCGGCGTGTTGAGACAGGCGGTGGTGGTCAGGGCAGCGGCGGCGGTCAGCGTAAGGACGAGGCGAAGACGCATGGCCGGCCGAGTGTAGGAGAGCGCCACCCCGTGAGGCAACGGCGGCCTGCCGCTGAATCAGCGCTGTTTTCCAGGGGTTAGGGGGGCTGTAGAGTGCCGCGCCATGCGGACCTACCTTTGTGCCTTTGGCTTGCTCGCCGCCCTGCTGGGCGCGACCCCCGCCCACGCCCAGTTCTCCAACCGGAGCCTGGGACTCTCGCTGGGCTACATGGATTTCAAACGCACCGCGGGACTCGCGGGCACGCCGTTCATCGGCCTGGAGGGCAGCCTCTACGTGGAGAACGGCTTCGAGGTCGTCTCCCTGTCGAAGCTGATGTTCCCGAAGGACACCTTCGCCACCCCGGAGAAGCGCGTGGTGGGCCTGGCGCCGTCCATCGGCATCCGGTACCTGCTGCTGGAGGAGACGCTGCGTCCCTACATCGGCACGGACGTGAGCTACCTCATCGTCTTCAAGGAGCAGACGAGCAACTTCGTGGGCATCGGGCCCAACGTGGGGCTGGACTACTTCGTCACGGACTCGGTGAGCCTGGGCGTGCGGGCGCAGTACAACTTCTACATCGCCCTCAACGAGGATACGCAGACGTCGCTGACCGGCTCGGTGGGCCTGGCGGCGTACTTCTAGGCGGCGCGGCCGGACGCCCCGGGCGCTTGTTCGGGGCGGGCAGCAGCGTGGCGGCGACCAGCAGCGTCCACTTCTCATCCGAGAGGTGGGCGGGCTTCTGCATCGCGAGCGAGTCCTGGAGCCGGGCGCCCAGCGCGGAGAACAGCCGCAGCCGGGCCTCCATGCGCAGCTCCTCGCGGCGCAGGGCCGCCGACAGCACGAGTTCCCGCTCCTCGGTGGACAGCCGCTTCACGCGGGAGACGAACAGCGGATCCGCCAGGAGCCCCTCGTCGCCCCGGGTCTCCAGCGCGGAGGGCACCTTGAGGCGGCGCTCGCGCACGACGATGGTGCCGGCGAGCAGGTCTCCCAGCCGCTGGTGCGAGCGCGACACGAGCGCGGTGGTGCCGCCCACCAGGTAGAGGAACGGCAGCCGGTCCACGACGCGCGCCAGGTTGCGCAGCGCCGCGTGGTAGAAGCCGATGCG
>SECN01000659.1 GCA_004173515.1 Myxococcaceae bacterium
GACGAGTGGCTGGAGATGCGGCGTCATCCGGAGATCGGCTTCCAGATGATCCAGAACATCCCCTTCCTCTCCACGCCGGCGGACATCGTCCTGTCGCACCAGGAGCGCTTCGACGGCGCGGGCTACCCCCGCAACCTCCAGCGCAACGAGATCCACATCGGCGCGCGCATCTTCGCGGTGGCGGACACGCTGGACGCGATGACGAGCGACCGACCGTACCGCAAGGGCACGACGTTCGCGAACGCCATCCAGGAGATCAAGCGCTGCGCCAACACGCAGTTCGACCCGGACGTGGTGAAGGCGTTCCTGGACATCGGCGAGGAGGGGCTCATCCGCATCAAGAAGGAGATGGCGGAGAAGAAGCTCAACCCGATGCAGGCCGCCGCCGACGCCGCCGAGGCGGAGACGGAGCTGGCGCGCCTCACCGACCTGGATGACGAAGCGGATTCGCCGCCGGTGGGCCCCGCCTCGAACGCGGCCCCGGCCCATGTGACGGCGCCCATCGCGATCCGTTCAGCGTCGGGCACCGAAGGCTGAGGGCCCCCCACGGGGATCGATGATTTCCCGGGGCGGATTGTTATGAAGGCGGAAGGCCCCGTGATGATCGCCCCCCTGCCCGCCGCCAATCCGCTCGCCCCTCCGCTGCTCGACGCGCAGGGGCGCTGCATGACGTACCTGCGGCTGAGCATCACGGACCGCTGCAACTTCCGCTGCTCCTACTGCTCCCCGGCGTCCTGGGGCGGCAAGAAGGACCTGTTGGACGCGGCCGAGTTCGAACGCATCGTCTCCGTGTTCGCGCGCATGGGCATCCGCCGCGTGCGCCTCACCGGAGGCGAGCCCCTCATCCGGCCGGACATCCAGGAGATCGCCCGCAGGCTTGCAGCCGTGCCGGGCATCCAGCACCTGGCCATCACCACCAACGCCAGCCGCCTGGAGGCGCTCGCCGTCCCCCTGCGCGAGGCGGGCGTCACCCAGCTCAACCTGAGCCTGGACACGCTGTCCGCGGAGACGTTCCGGCGCATCTCCAAGCAGGGTGACTTCGACGCGCTGATGCGCGGAATCGACGCGGCGGCGGCAGCGGGCTTCCAGTCGCTGAAGCTCAACGTCGTGGTGATGCGCGGCATCAACGACGCGGAGGTGCCCGCGCTGGTGGACTTCGCGCACGCGCGCGGCATCACCCCGCGCTTCATCGAGCTGATGCCCTTCGGCCAGGGCACGCCGGTGCCCACGGCGGAGCTGCTGGAGCGCCTGGCCGCCACCGGCATGGCGCTCACCGAGGAGCCGCAGGAGAGCGCCGCCTCGCCCACCTCCGGGCCCGCGCGCTACTGGCGCACGGCGGGCGGACGCGTGGGGTTCATCTCCCCGCTGACGCAGAACTTCTGCGGCGGGTGCAACCGGGTGCGGGTGGCGTCCAACGGGGACCTGCGAAGCTGCCTGGGCGGCCGGGCGCAGGCGCCGCTGCACCAGCTCATCCGGGGCGGGGCCACCGACGCGGAGCTGGCCATGGCCGTGCGCCGCGCGCTGGGGGACAAGCCGGAGGGGCACCGTTTCACGGAAGCCGGAAACGGTGCCACGCTCCTGCCCATGATGGGCATTGGCGGCTGACGGCTACTTCACCAGTCGCAGGTTGACGGGGTAGCGGTACAGCTCGCCGTCGTTGGCCTTCAGGCCCGCGATGATGGTGAACACGATGGAGCCCAGCGCCACGATGGGCACCAGCAGGAAGCCCACGCCCACGCACATCAGCACGGCGGAGACCGCCATCGCGATGAAGGTGGTGATCTGGAAGTTGAGCGACTCCACCGCGTGCGAGCGGACGAAGGAGGACTCCTTGCCCTTCGTCAGCATCAGGAACAGCGGCACCGCCCAGCCCAGGAAGCCCGCGCCCACCACGATGCCGGCAATGGAGCCCAGGTGCGCCAACATGCCCATCGTCTTCTCATCCGAGCTCGCCGTGGGCGAACCGGTGATGAACGAACCGAACTGCTGATCCTCGCGCTGCTCTGGCTCCATGAAACGCCCTCCAAAAAATGAACGGGGCGCGACGGGACGCGCCCAGAAGGCTCGCAACATGGCACGCCGTGTCGGTGCCTGTCATCCAGTGGACGGGGTGCCCCAAGAAGGCCCCCGCCCGCCTGGAGGCTTCAGCGGTACAGCTCGCTTCCGGCCTTCTTGAATTCCTCGCTCTTCTCCTGCATCCCGGTCTCCAGCGCCTGGACCTCGTTGATGCCCACCTTGTCGGCGTAGTCGCGCACGTCCTGGGTGATCTTCATGGAGCAGAAGTGCGGGCCGCACATGGAGCAGAAGTGGGCGACCTTGGCGCCTTCGGCCGGGAGCGTCTCGTCGTGGAAGGCGCGGGCGCGCTCGGGGTCCAGCGACAGGTTGAACTGATCCTCCCAGCGGAACTCGAAGCGCGCCTTGGACAGGGCGTTGTCGCGAGCCTGGGCGCCCGGGTGGCCCTTGGCCAGGTCCGCGGCGTGGGCGGCGATCTTGTACGTGATGACGCCTTCCTTCACGTCATCCCGGTTGGGCAGGCCCAGGTGCTCCTTGGGCGTCACGTAGCAGAGCATCGCCGTGCCGAACCAGCCGATCATCGCCGCGCCGATGCCACTGGTGAAGTGGTCGTAGCCGGGGGCGATGTCCGTGGTGAGGGGCCCGAGCGTGTAGAAGGGCGCCTCGTGGCACACGGCGAGCTGCTTCGTCATGTTCTCCTGGATGAGGTGCATGGGGACGTGGCCGGGGCCTTCGATCATCACCTGCACGTCGTGCTTCCAGGCGACCTTCGTGAGCTCGCCCAGCGTCTCCAGCTCCCCGAACTGCGCGGCGTCGTTGGCGTCCGCGATGGAGCCGGGGCGCAGGCCGTCGCCCAGGCTGAAGCTGACGTCGTACGCCTTCATGATCTCGCAGATCTCCTCGAAGTGCGTGTAGAGGAAGTTCTCC
>SECN01000660.1 GCA_004173515.1 Myxococcaceae bacterium
ATCCCAGACTGGCCCCATGGACCCGGATTCGACGTCCGATAACGCGCTGGCGCCCCGAAGCGACCTGGCCCGCTTCATCCAGCGGGCCCGGATCCTCTGGCGCGACCCCTCCGAGGACGCCTACGTCCGGCTGCCCGACGGCACCGTCGAGCTGGTGATCCGCGTGACGTCCGGTGCCTGCGACGTGCACGCCCTGGGGCCCCGGGAGCAGGTCCAGCGCAAGTCCCCCTCGGAGGTGCCGCCCGACACGCTGGCCCTCCAGTTCAAGCCCGGCGGCGCCTATCCGTTCTTCGGCCTGCCCATGTCGCAGCTGGCCCATCGCTCCCTGTCCATCGACACGCTCTGGGGACGCTCCGACGGCGAGCGGCTCCGGGACTCGCTCGCGGAGGCCCCCAGCGCCCAGGCCCGCCTGCGCACGCTCGAGGCCGCCCTCGTGGAGCGCCTCCACCGCGACGACGTGTACGAGCCCGCCGCCGCCTATCTCGTGCGGCGCGGCATCCGGCTCCTCTCCGAAGCCGTCGAAATCCCCCGGGTGTCGGAGCTGGCCCGCACCCTGGGCGTGAGCGAGCGGAACCTTCGCCGCGCCTTCGACGACGTGCTCGGCATGGGCCCCAAGGCCTTCGCGCGGCTCGTCCGCTTCCGGCGCGCCCTCCAGGCGTCCACCTCCCGGGGCCAACGTCCGGACTGGGGCGCCATCGCCGCCGGGGTCGGCTACTACGATCAGGCCCACCTCATCGCGGACTTCCGCGCCGTCACGGGCACCACGCCGGGCGCGTGGCTGCGCGGCAGCAGCCCCCCGATTTCCTGATCCACCCTGCCGCCCCGTATCGGACGCAATGCGTCGGACTCCCGCCGCCAACCGATCTCTCCTCCCCATCTGGAATTCCGACGGGCTGGAGCTGAAATCCGCATGCCCGGAAGGTCACCTCAGGAATCGTTCAGGCGCCCGTTCGTTGAGCGGCTTGCGTGGGCGTTTTCCCAGCTTGACCGTCGCCAGACCTTCCCTCACAAACGCCCCGTCCCCGCCGCTGACCTTCCCGTCCAGCGGCCCGAAAGGATCCCGACTCATGAAGCGATTGGTCGTCATCGCCGCCCTCTTGGGGGCCGCACCGGCGCTCGCCGATGAAGGCATGTGGACGTACAACAACTTCCCCAACGCCAAGGTGAAGGAGAAGTACGGCTTCGAGCCGTCCCAGCAGTGGCTGGAAAAGCTTCGCCTGGGCGCGGTGCGTCTGGCCGGCGGCTGCTCCGCGAGCTTCGTGTCGCCGGACGGTCTGGTGATGACGAACCACCACTGCGCGCGCGGCTGCATCGAGCAGCTGTCCACCGCGAAGCAGGACTACCTGGCCAACGGCTTCTACGCGAAGGCCCAGGCCGAGGAGAAGCAGTGCCCGGCGATGGAGGTGAACCAGCTCGTTGAAATCACCGACGTCACCGAGACGCTGAACAAGGCGACCCAGTCGCTGACCGGCAAGCAGTACTCGGACACGCTGAAGTCGGAGATGGCCAAGGTGGAGAAGGCCTGCTCCGCCGGCGACGACAAGGTGCGCTGTGACGTCGTCACGCTGTACCAGGGCGGCAAGTACAACCTCTACAAGTACCGCCGCTTCCAGGACGTGCGCCTGGTGTTCGCCCCGGAGCACGCCATCGCGTTCTTCGGCGGTGACCCGGACAACTTCGAGTTCCCCCGCTACGACCTGGACGTCACGTTCGTGCGCGTCTACCAGGACAAGCAGCCGGCCAAGACGCCGGACTACTTCAAGTGGTCCAAGAGCGGCTCCAAGGAGAACGAGCTCACGTTCGTTCCCGGCAACCCGGGCCGCACGTCGCGCGCGCTGACCATGGCGGAGCTGGAGTACACCCGCGATGTGTCCATGCCCAAGACGCTCATGTACCTGTCCGAGCTGCGCGGCATGCTCACCGAGTTCCAGAAGCGCGGCCCCGAGCAGAAGCGCATCTCCAGCAACATCCTGTTCGGCGTGGAGAACTCGCTGAAGGCCTCCAAGGGCCGCCACGAGGCGCTGCTGGACAAGAAGTTCTTCGGCTCGAAGGTCGCCGCGGAGCAGGAGCTGCGCAAGAAGGTCGACGCGAACCCCGAGCTGAAGAAGAAGTACGCCGGCGCCTGGGAAGAGATCGCCAAGGCCGAGGTGCAGCTGGGCAACCTGCGCAAGGACCTGGCCTACATCGAGCAGGGCAGCGGCCTGTCCTCCACCCTGTACTCCATCGCCAAGACGCTGGTGCGCGCCAGCGACGAGCTGCCCAAGGACAACGGCCAGCGGCTGCGTGAGTTCACCGACGCGAACCAGCCCGCCCTCAAGGCGCAGCTCTTCAGCCCCGCGCCCATCTATCCGGAGCTGGAGATCGCCCGCCTGACGTTCAGCCTCACCAAGCTGCGCGAGGACCTGGGCGCCAAGCACCCCTTCGTGAAGAAGGTGCTGGGCAAGGAGTCCCCCGAGCAGGTCGCCACCCGCGTGGTCAAGGGCAGCAAGCTGATGGACGTGAAGGCGCGCCAGGCGCTCTTCGAGGGCGGCAAGAAGGCCGTGGAGGCCTCCAAGGATCCGATGGTCCAGCTCGCGGCCCTGGTGGATCCGGACGCCCGCGCCATCCGCAAGAAGTTCGAGGATGAGGTGGAGTCGGTCATCAAGAAGAACAGCGAGCTGGTCGCCAAGGCGAAGTTCGACATCTACGGCACCAGCCAGTACCCGGACGCGACGTTCTCCCCGCGCGTGTCGTTCGGCTCGGTGAAGGGCTACACGCAGAACGGCGAGAAGGTGGAGCCGTTCACCCAGATGGCCGGAACCTTCGAGCACGCCACCGGTCAGGAGCCGTTCGCCCTGCCGAAGTCGTGGCTGAAGTCGGAGAAGGTCATCACCGGCACCACGCCGATGAACTTCGTCACCACCAACGACATCATCGGCGGCAACTCCGGCTCGCCCGT
>SECN01000172.1 GCA_004173515.1 Myxococcaceae bacterium
ACGCCCATCTCCGCTTCGGCCTTGTCGTAGAAGGGGGCCAGGTCCTCGTAGGCGATGGGCCAGTCCGCCACGGTGGTGCCGGGGACGGCGCCCAGGGTGGAGCGCAGGCGGAAGTCCACCGGCTTGAGGCGGTAGAAGAAGCCGCTCATGTGCACGGTGCCGCCGCCCACGCAGTTGGCGGTCCACGCGACGTTGCTGCGCTCGTAGCGGGCCTTGGCGCCGTGGCGCACGAGGTGGGGCTCCTCCCACGGCAGCGGCATGAAGAAGTTGCGGCGGCTGTTGAGGATCTCGTCGTGGACGAAGTCCTTGGGCTGGTAGTGCCGGCCCTTCTCCAGCACCACGACCTTGAAGCCCGCGCGGCCCAGCTCCAGCGCGAGCGGTGCGCCGCCCGCGCCACTGCCGATGATGCAGACGTCCACCGCCTTCACGGGTGACCTCCGCACTCGCGCAGGCACTTGGGCCCGTCGTAGCCCTCCGGGGGGGCCATGGCGATGGTGCCCACGGTGTCGAAGCCCATCAGGCGCCAGCCCACCCGGCCCTTGTTGCCGCCGTAGGACGGGTCGCCCAGGAAGCCCTCCAGGCTGAGCGTCATCAGGAGTTCGAAGAAGTGCGCCTCGCCGCTGCCGGCGGGGCTGTCCTTGAAGATGGCGAGCAGCTCGTCCTGCTGCGCGGGCGTGGCCCTGGCGAAGCCCTTCTGGAACATGCGGTCCGCGCGGCGCTCCAGCGCGGCCAGGCCCTGGAGGAAGTCGCGGTGCATGGACTCCAGGCCCTGCGTCTCCAGGATGCGGTCGATGTAGAGGGCCACGTCCGCGTCCTGCGCGCCGGGGTCCTCGTCGCGAGGCAGCAGGCGTTCGGTGGCCGCGACGACGACGGCGTACTCGAAGGCGGAGAAGGTGCGCAGGGCCTGACCGGTGGCGGTGATTCCAGACGGCTCGGAAGGTTTCGCTGGCTCCGGATCCTTGGAGCGCTTGCAGGCGGCGCCGCCCAGCAGCACCACGCCACCGCCGAAGAAGGTGAGGCGCTGGATGAAGGTGCGCCGGGACAACCTGCGGGGGAGCGAACTCGCGCGAGCCATGGCCCGGGAGCCTAGCGCAAATGCGCATCCTCCACGGTGCGAGGAAGGGCCCGGAGTCGGTTGGCCGCCCACCGCCGGGGTGCAGGATGCTCGCACCGCGAGGCTTGTCCGACCTGGAAGCCGCGCGGCTGGCATAGGATGTCGCGCTCAAGCAGGCCGACTTTTCACCAAGGAGAAGAACCGCATGAAACGGCACGCGTGGCTACTGGGAGCGGCGCTCGCGCTGGGATGTGGCGGCGGCAAGCCGGCCAATCCCGACGCGGGACCGGGCCCCGGAACGGATGCGGGACCGACGGAGACGCCGTTCGTGCGGCTGGTGGTGGACACGGATCCGAGCGAGCTGCACACCATCTCCTCCATCGCGATGGCGGTGGGGCCCGAGGACCGCATCGGCATCGCGTACTTCGTGAAGGTGAGCGACAAGGACTCCGAGCTTCGCTACCGCGAGGTGAAGGATGGTCAGGTGCAGGCGACCGCGGAGAAGATCGCCACGGTGCAGCGCGTGTATGGCGTGTCGCTGGCGTTCGCGCCCTCGGGGCAGCCGGCGGTGAGCTACCTGGGTGGCGGCAGCGACGACTCCATCTATTGGTTCCAGAGCGACCTGGCGGTGTCCTACCGCAACGCGAACGGCACCTGGACCGAGCGCATCGCGGTGACGAAGGGCGACCAGGCCGTCTCCGGCAATCCGGTGAGCGACACCGGCTACCTCGTGGGGCTCAATCCCTCCATCGTCTTCAGCGGCACCAATGCCCTGGTCGTGTACCGCGACGGGCACAACGGACAGTTCCCCCAGCAGGACTGGGCCGGAAGCGACGTGGAGCTGGCCAGCGGTGGACCCACGGCCTGGCAGCACCGGGTGGTGGCTTCGGGCGGTGATCAGAAGGGCGCGTATGGCGGGCACCTCCAGATGCTGATGGCGGACGGTCAGCCAGCGCTGGTGTTCGACCAGGCCTTCGGGGCCGCAGACGCACCGGGCCAGAACGTCTACTTCCAGCGGCGCAACGCGGACGGCACCACCTGGACGCCGCCGGTGCAGGTGCAGGCGGTGGGCAACACGATGCTGGGCGCGTCGATGGCGTACGACGCCACGCAGGGCTTTGGCATCGCGGCGGTGGACCGTTCGAACAACCGGCTCACCTTCATCTCGTGCAATGGCAAGACGGGGACGAAGTGCGCGGCGGCGGGGGACTGGACGCTGCCGGATCCCGTCTACCAGACGGGTTCGGGCGGCTGGTATCCGTCGCTGGCGTTCGACCCGGCGACGCATGATCCGTCCATCGCGTTCCACATCTGCTCGCTGGAGTCCGGGCGCAACGAGGGCAGCTGCTCGCCGTCGGATGATGCGCTCATCATCGCCAGCCGCGTGGAGAGCCAGTGGCGCGAGACGACGGTGGACTTCGACGGCGGCTGGTCGCCGAAGCTGGCGTTCCTCTCCTCGGGCCAGCGCGTGGTGCTCTACCGCTCCGGTCGCACCCAGGCCCTGACGCTGGCGGTGGAGCGGTGAGCCACGCAGGACGCATCCTGGCGGCGCTGGGGCTCGCGGGGCTGGTGTCCGGCGCGGGCATCGTCGGCTGCCGGGGGGACAACGAACTGTCCGGCAGCGTGTCGGAGCTGTTCACCATCACCGACGTGTCGCGCGTGGAGGTGCGCCGCAACCCGGAAGCGCTCCAGGTGAGCTACTTCCGCAACAACAACCTGGACGTGGACCTCATCGCCCGGCTCACCGTGGACACCGAAGGGGTGGACCTGAAGCCGGGCACGAAGGTGCAACTGGGTGGCACCACGCCGTCCGGTCGCGACCGGGCGTCGGTGGTGCACGTGGCGGCGGGGGAGCCCGCGCGCGTGTTCACCCTGGTGGAGCGCGGCGACCTGGTGCTGGACGAAGGCGGCAGCCCGGATCAGCTCACGCGCGGTGACTTCTCCCTGTCGTTCAAGAAGGGGGATGGGTACGGGGCGGGCCGCAGCCTGGAAGGCATGTTCTCCGCCACCGCGCTGGACGCGGGCTTTGGTCCGGACCTGGGTGACGTGGTGGTGGACGAACCCGCGCCCTGAGCCGAGGTCTTCACGGGCTTCCGGTGGCGACACGCACCGGAAGCTCTCGTGCTTCACACGCTCAATCTCAAGGCGTGCAGGTGTTCAGCGCCGCCATGCCCTGGGAGAGCTGTCCCTGGTGCGTGGCGAACTGCGCGAGCGCCGGGGCGCCACCGTCCAGGAAGAGCTGCCGCGCGGTGTCCACCGCGTCCCGTGCGTGCACGGTCACCGTGGTGCCAGTGGCGCTGGTCACCTTCACGGCGCCGTCCTCCTGGCCCTGCGCGCGGATGAGCAGGGCGCCTGCTTCGTCGCGCGCGACCATGCCGTCCTCCAGCGGTTCGAAGTAGCGCACCAACGGAGCCTGGCCCTCGCGCTGCAATTCCAGACGCATGACGCCGGACTCCAGATCGCGCGTCATCTTCAGCGTGTCGGTGGGGCCGAGCTTCACGATGCGCGTGTTGGGGTCCTCTCCCTCCACGCTGCTCACCGGGTTGTTGCCGCTCCAGAATTCGATGCTGTTGATGACGAGCGCGTCCACGAGCGTGCCGATTTCATAGACGGGGACGACGACGAAGACGAGGAACACCAGCCACTGGACGAACTTGTTCCCGGAGATGCCCTTGTTGAACTGCCAGATCTTCTGCGTGAGCTTGAACGAGCCGAAGCAGCCCGTTGCATGCATCATCAGGACACCGGCGCAAAGCACGCCCAGCCAGCGGGACGGACGCATCTTCATGGGACACTCCATGGGGGTAGGGGACCGCGGAAGCGGCGCCACCATGCCACGAAGCGTCAGTCCGACTCGCTCTGGACGAGGCCGTACTTGTGCAGCAGCGAATAGAGGTGCTTGCGATCCAACTCCGCCTCGCGGGCGGCGCGGGCGATGTTTCCCCGGGCGCGGCCCAGCAGGCGCGTGAGGTACTCGCGCTCGAAGGCGCGCACCAGCTCGTCCTTGCAGACCTTGAACGGCCCGGTGAACTCCACCGGCAGGAAGTCCCCGGCGGGCGAGGGCACGTCGCGCGTGAACTCGCGCAACAGGTTGTCCCCGGTGAGGCCGGGGATGTCCACCATGTGCCGGGCGCGCTCCAGGGCGTTGCGCAGCTCGCGCACGTTGCCCGGCCAGGTGTGACCCAGGAACTGCTCTTGAATCTTCTCCGGCAGCCGGGCCCACAGACCTTCGCCCGCGAAGGCGCCCACGAGCAGCGGGATGTCCTCCTTGCGGTCGCGCAGGGGCGGCAGGCTGACGGTGAAGACGGACAGGCGGAAGTAGAGGTCCTCGCGGAACCTTCCCGCCTGCGTCTCCGACCAGAGGTCCTTCTTGCTGGCGACGACGATGCGCGCGTCGAAGGAGATGGGCGTGGAGGAGCCCAGGCGGCGGAACTCCCGGTCCTCGATGGCGCGCAAGAGCTTGGGTTGCAGGTCCAGCGCGAGGTCGTCGATTTCGTCCAGGAAGAGCGTGCCGCCGTGGGCGCGCTCCAGGCAGCCGATGCGCTGGGATACGGCGCCGGTGAAGGCGCCCTTCTCGTGGCCGAACAGCTCACTCTCGATGAGGGAGTCGGACACGCTGGCGCAGTCGAACACCACCAGCGGGCCGGCCGTGCGAGGGCTCAGCTTGTGGATGGCCTTGGCGCCCGCGCCCTTGCCGGAGCCTGTTTCGCCCACCAGCAGCACGGTGGAGTCCGTGGGGGCGATGCGCTGGAGCAGCGCGAAGATCTGCCGCATGGGCACGCTGCGGCCCACGAGGTCGCCCAGCCGGTCCTCGACGGTGGGCTCCACCTGCACGGGCGCCATCTGCGGGCTGAAGCGCAGGCGCACGTCGCCCACCTCCAGCAGGGCGCCGGGGCGCAGGTAGGCTTCGCGCACCTGGGCGCCGTCCAGGAAGGTGCCGTTGGTGGAGCCCAGGTCCTGCACGAGGAACCGGTCCCCCTGGCGGCGCACCACCAGGTGGTTGCGGCTCACCGTGGGGTGGTCGATGACGACGTCGTTGTCCGTGGACTTGCCGACGCGCAGGTCCTCGGTGGCCAGCGGGTACACGGTTCCCGCGCGTTCGGTGTCCAGCAGCACCAGGTGGAAGCGCTGCGCGGACAGCCGCTCCGCCTGCGCACGGGCGACGACGACGGTGTGCGCGGGAATGGGGGCGGGAGGGACGGTGGACATGAACGGGACGGCATTCTAGTCGCCTTCCGGCCCGCGCGTGCTTTCTGTCGGAAGTCGGTGCCCGGCTGGTGGACGACCGGGCTTGGTGCGTCATGGGGCCGGGGCGTGGCCACGATTCGTTTCTCGCCCCGTGAGAGGTCGACTCCATGACAGCCCCTCTGTCGGCTGAGAGGGGCCGTCATGGAGGAGAGCGCTAGTTGGGGTACTTCAGGATGAACGCATCGCGTTCGCCCTGGTTGGTGCTGAAGACATCTCCCCGGGTTTCTCCCACGAGGATGATGTCGTCCGCGCTGTCGACCGTGACGCCCAGCCCGTAGGTCACCGCCGTGCTCGGATAGCCGCCCGCCCAGATGAGGGTCCCGTCGGGGGTGAGCTTCCAGACCGCCATGGACAGCCCGTGCTGGCCCGCCGCGATGATGTTGCCCGCCGAGTCCGTGCGAAGGCCGAACAGGATGGTGAACGGCAGCGTGAAGGTGGTCCGCGCCCACTGCTCGTTCCCGTTGCTGTCGAGCTTGAAGATCATGGGTGTGTAGGACTCGGGATGGGGCTGGAAGAAGCCACCCACGTAGACGTTGCCCGTGGCATCGACGGTGATGTCGGAGGCCCGGGCCAGGGGTTGGTGGAAGCGCTTCTCCCAGACCCTGTCGCCGCTGGTCGTGAACTTCGCGACCGACACGAACCGGTTGTAGCGGTGTCCCAGGACGTACACGCCGCCCGCGCCGTAGGCCACGGCTTCCACGGACTCGTCCTCTTCCGTGCCCCACACGCGGGTCCAAAGCGTGTTGCCGTTCGCATCGAGTTTCATGAGCAGGTAGTCGCCCCCGGCCGTGGGGTGATGGGGTTGGCCGGGAAAGCTGCCCCAGGTGTATCCACCCGCGTAGACCGCGCTGCCGTCCGAAGTGACGCCTTGGAGGATGTCCTCCTGTGCGGTCCCGGGCTGAACGACCCATTGCTTCACGCCATTGACGTCGTACTTCACGACGAAGCCATCCCCACCGCCCAACTGGAGGCCCCCCAGGCTGCTGGAGGTGCCCCCCGCCGCGTAGACATTGTTCGTGGCGTCGACCGTGACGGAGTAGGCGATTTCGTGGCCCGAACCGCCCAGCAGACGCGACCATCCCAGGGAGCCCGTGGACGAGTAGCGACCGATGATGGCGTCCTCGCCCCCCTGCTGCGGATAGTTGAACTCACCGTGCGTCCAGCCCGCGTAGAAGATGTCGTTCTGCGCATTGGTGGTGACCGCCTCGAAGACGTCGTCCTCCGTGGTGCCGCGCTGGAGCCCCCACGAAGGTGAAGGCGCGACGTCCGTGGGTTGCTGGGTGCCGGTGGAGCAGCTCTCCTTCGCGCCCACGTCCGGGCCCTCGCCGCAGTAGTCCAGGGCCTGGCTGTCATTGAGCGCCATGTCACGGGCCGGTGAGACGGGTTGGGTGTCGCGCGCCAGGGAGGAGAAGAGCGGATCCCCCCACTCACTGTTCGCTTCGAGCGACAGTCCCGGAATGCCCAGGCAGGCCTTCCAGCCCACCATGTCGACCAGGTCGTAGTTACAGCGGAGCATCTTCGACGTGCCCTGGGCGAAGAGGTTGTAGCCGCTCTCGAACTGGCTCACGCCGTACTGGCTCGCGCCCAGGTAGTAACCCACACCGCCCTTGAAGATGTTGTTCCAGATGTCGACGTTCGTGACGTTGACGCCCGCCATCTCCTCTCCCACGGACACGGTGGCGCCTTCCCAGCCATCAAACGTGTTGTGGTACATGTCCACGCCCGACACACGCGTCATCCAGACCGCGTTCGACGGGCACCGCTCCGTCTTGAGCGTCGGGTCGCGGATGATGTTGCGACGGATGACCACGTTGGCCAGCTGTTCGTGGGTGGCGTGGCGGCCCAGGTAGACGCCGCGGCAGGCGTCGGAGATCTCCACGCCTTCGATGAGGATTCCCTGGGCGTCGAAGTGGGCGACGATGGCTTCTCCCTTGCTCGCGTTGCCTGTCTCGTTGCGGGTGGCGCGGAAGTGGCTCATGTGGCCGCCGCGGATCGTCACCCGATCGCAGTCCTTGATGTCGATGGCGTTCTCCGTGTTGCCGTCGCTGGAACTCGTGTTGTCGATGGTATTGTCGATCATCAGGATGTCGTGGGGGCGAATCGAGCCCGTGCCGGACGGCTCCGCGTGCACGGGGCCCACGCACTGAACGCCATCGCCCGAGTTGTCGCGCAGCGTGTTCTCGGTGAGCAGGACGTGGTGGCTGTCCGGGTAGATGCTGACGGCGTGGCCGTCCTCGCGGGTGGCGCACTGGTCCAGGTGGGTGCAGACGAGCCCCACGGGCGTGGCGGGCTCCTGGGCGGCGCAATCCGCATGGGTGTCGCAGCTCGTCGTGGGGCGCAAGTTGCTCCAGTGAGACGTCCACTTCACGGAGGTGCGGTGGACCTGGATGTGGTGGGCGGAGTCTCCGATGAAGAGGGCCGCGCCCCCCCGTGCGTGGGTGACAATGGCATTGCGCAGGAGGGAGTCATGGGCGCCCGCGCCCTTGAACCGGACGACGTTCGCGAGGACGTTGTTCCCGTCGAGTTCGAAGCCGTCGATGATCCAGTAGCCCTTCGCGACATCCATCAGCGGTCCCGCGCCCGGGTTGCGCACCACGGCACGGTGGCCCGGCCAGGCCATCAAGGTGATGGGAAGGGCGGAGGTGCCGTTGGCGGCCGCGCTCCAGTTGTCATCCGGTTGTCATTGGAGGGAGCGCTTTGCTGGAAGGTCGACGCTCAAAGACAACAGCCGCCCTCCTCGTGACGAGGAGGGCGGCCATGAAAGGACTTGCAGTGAAAAGGACGGGTCAGTCGCCGTCGTAGATGCCGATGGCGCCAGGAACCACCGGGCCCGTCTTCGGCGCGGTCCCCTGGAAGGCAACGAGCATGCGGCGCCGTGCTCCGGAGCGGTCCACCTGGATGTCGGGGATGCGCATGTCGGTGAGCGGGTTGCCGAAGAGCGCGTAGCTGTACTTCGTGACGCCGCTCCCCACGCGACTGATGCCGCCGCCCCAGGCCGTCCCTGCCCAGGCGCTGTTGTCCAGGGGATCCACGGCGACGCTGGCCGTGTGCGGTGCGATGAGGTCGTTCTTCAAGGACCGGATGACCGTTCCCTCCGCGTCGAGCTGAACGAGACCGTTGGCGAAGGAGCTCACCCAGACCTTGATGTTGGCCAGGTCTCCCGCGGGAACGATGGCCATGCCCGACACCAGATCTTCCGTCCGCTCCTCCGGACGGGCGTAGGGCCATTCCTTCTCGCCCACCGCGTCCTGCCAGATGTCACGGCGGTTCCACTTGTTCTCGGAGTTCTCGGTCAGGGACTGTGCCGCCCAGAAGTTGTTGCCGTTGGAGCCGTAGTAGTACCGGGTGGAGCGGTTGGCGCCGCCAATCCAGACGTCGTGATTGGGGAGGGGGGCGAGGCCCCAGTACGCGTCGGTGAGAAGCGCGTCCCGGACCTCGTACTTCCCGTAGTTGGTGCCATAGGCCGCCTTGTCCCGCGCGGCATTGGTGTAGATGAACGCGCTGTAGGCGGGGTGGCTGTGCTCTTCGAGTCCCGAGCAGCTCAGCTTCCCATTGCACGTCGGGTTGCCGGCGTAGTGGGCATCGCCCCGGGCGAAACCGTGGTTGGCGCCGAACCAGACGCTGCTCTTCTTGGGGTCGGAGTCCTTGTCGTACGCAATCCGCCAGATGTTGCAGAGCTTTTCGCGCCGCTCATAACCCGGCACGACGCCCGGACCAGAAGAGATGTCGTAGTGCACGACGTCCAGGCTTCCGTCGGCGCGCAGGCTGACGCGGTCGGCGTCTCCGCTCTTGTAGATGCTGGCGTCCGCAGGGCGGTTGTCATTGTGCGCCACGTCGAATTCGCTCTCGCAGGGAGCGGTACCAGGACCTGACGGCTTGCCCTCGTAGCCAACGAAGACCGTGCCGTCCCATGCGCCGGCGACGGAGATGACCTTCAGGTAGGGCGTCCCCGGAGGCGCGCTGCCATCGGGCATGTAGCCGTAGGGCCGCAGGCCTTCGGCCATCGTGAACTTCTTGAAGGTGGCTTCGCCCTTCTTCAGGACGAACAACCCTTCTTCACCTCCGGCCACCCAGACGTTGCCGCCTTCATCCGCGGACACGCCGTAGACGAAGCGGGGTCCACCCTGCTCGCGACCGTAGAAGGTCCAGCCCGGTGCGGAAGGCATCGGGTAGGTCGTCTCTCCGGGGTCCCCGGTGCCGGCATCCGTGCCGGTGCCCGCGTCGGTGCCGCCGCCCGTGCCGGTGCCCGCGTCGGTGCCGCCGCCCGTGCCCGCATCCGTGCCGGTGCCCGCGTCGGTGCCGCCGCCCGTGCCCGAGTCCGGCACCTCCGTGCCACCGTCCGGAAGCCGTGGGTCCTCCACCGGGACCACCGGGACCACCGGATCATCCACGTCGCGCGTGTCGCCGTCGTCGCCGCCGCAGCCCGCCCATCCCAGCGTCCCCACCAGCAGGACCGCCCCCGTCCACCGCCACCCGCCGTGCCTCATATGACGAACACCTCGCACACACCCAAAGGCAGGGCGCCCAGGCGGACGCCCCGTGATGCGGCGGTCCAACGCAAGGAGGGTGCCAGCCCTCCGGGACGGGACAAGCGTCGGGAAGCGTCAGGAGGCCGTCGATTGGCGGACAGCGGGTGGGCAAGGGATTGCCCACGGTGGGCACCCGGGAGTCCCGAAGGGCCCCGCAACCGTGCTAGGGCCTGGGCAATGGCAGGGAACGATGCACGCGGCCGCACCCCGTTGTCCCTGGTGGGACAGGAGCCGGATCTCGCCTTCTACACGCGGCAGGCGACCGAACACGGCTCGCCCGTGCTGGTGCTGGGCGCCGCCAACGGCCGGGTGCCCTGGGCGCTTGCTGGCCACGGTTTCGAGACCGTGGGCGTGGATCCCTCGGACGCGATGATCCGCTCCGCCGAGGAGCGCCGCGCCTCCGAACCCCCGGAGGTCTCCGCGCGCACGCGCCTGCTGGCCCAGGACCTGCGCACGCTGCGGCTGCCGGAGAAGTTCCCGCTGGTGCTCGCCCCGCAGCACGCGCTGGGCCTGATGCCCGGCCGCGACGACGTGGAGGCCTTCCTCGCCACCGTCGTCCACCACCTGGCCCCGGGCGGCACCTTCGTCTACGACGTGCTCAACGCCCCGCGTGAACCCGTGCTGCCGCGCGACGAGGACGAGCCCGGCTCCGCCGTGGAGCCCCGCCGCCCGCTGTTCGCCCTGCACCTGCGCGAGCGGCGTGCCCCCGGTGGCTCCAGCCCCATCCGCCGCCTCAAGCTGCGCCACTTCCTCCCCGAGGAGTTGGAGACCGCCCTCACCGCCAGCGGCCTCACCCCCCGCGAGCGCTTCGGCGGCTTCGATGGCAAGCCCTTCGACCTGGAGGACCTGCGCCACATCGGCGTCGCGGGGCTGTGAAGTCGTCCCAGGGCTTCGGCGCCGGCTTCAGCGCTCGAAGCGGTAGCCCAGGCCGCGCACGGTGAGGAAGTGCCGGGGCGCTTCCGGGTCGGTTTCGAACTTCAGCCGCAGCTGGCGCATGAAATTGTCCACCGTGCGCGCGCTGCCTTCATAGTGGTAGCCCCACGCGCCGGACAGCAGCTCCTCGCGGGTGAAGGTGCGGCCCGGGTGCGCCAGGAAGTGCGCCAGCAGCTTGAACTCCTGCGCTGTCAATTCCACTGGCTGCCCGTCGCGCGCCACCGTGCGCAGCGCCAGGTCCACCTTCACGTCCCCGAACGTCACCGGCGGCGCGCTGGTGCCCGTGGCCCCGAACCTGCGCCGGAGCACCGCCTTGATGCGCGCGAGCAGCTCCTGGAGCCCGAAGGGCTTCACCACGTAGTCGTCCGCGCCCAGGTTGAGACCCAGGATCTTGTCCGACTCCTGGCCCCGCGCGGAGAGCACCACCACGGGCGTGTCGCGGCCCCGCTGACGCAGCTCGCGGATGACCTCGTAGCCGTTGAGCTCCGGGAGCATCAGGTCCAGCACCAGCAGGTCCGGCGCTTCGTCCAGCGCCTTGGCCAGGCCCGTGCGGCCATCCTGGGCCTGGAGCACTTCGTAGCCTTCGAAGCGCAGGTTCATGGACACGCCGGTGAGGATGGACAGGTCGTCCTCCACCACCAGGATGCGGCGCGGCTTCTCTTCAGGCGTGCTCATGCGCGGCCCGCCGGCAGCTGAATGGTGAAGCGGCTGCCCTGGCCGGGTTCGCTCTGCAAGGCGATGCGGCCCCCGTGCGCCTCCACGATGCGCTTGCTGATGGCGAGCCCCAGGCCACTGCCCTCCGTCTTGCGCGTGAGCAGGTTGTCCACGCGGTAGAAGCGCTCGAAGATGCGCTTGCGGTCCTTCCTGGCGATTCCCATCCCGTTGTCCTCCACGGACAGGTTCACGTGTCTGCCGTCCCTGCGCGCCCGTAGCGCGATCTTCCGGTTCGTCGGCCCGCTGTACTTGTACGCATTCTGTAGCAGGTTGAGCAGCGCGCCCGACACCGCGACGCGGTCCATGTCCACCGGCGGCAGGCCGCCCGCGACCTCCACGCTCAACTCCATGTCGTCCCCCAGCCGCTGCGCGCGGAAGGCCGCCACCGCCGCGTCCACCACGTCCGCCACCGGCACGGACTCGCGCTGATACACCTTGCGGCCGCTTTCGATGCGCGCCCAGTCGAGCACCCGCTCAATCAGGTCCGACAGGCGCTCCGTCTCACGCGTGAGCAGGTCCAGCACCTCCTGCATCTGCGCGGGGTCCTTCAGTCGGCCCAGCGCCAGCGTTTCGATGAACATGCGGATGGACGTGAGTGGCGTTCTCAGCTCATGGCTCACCAGCGACACGAAGTCCGTCTTCATGCGCGACAGGCGCGCTTCGCGGTAGAGCACGCGGCCGGTGTAGATGACGCCGAAGGTGAGCGTCAGGTAGAACAACCCCAGCAGCACGCCGTACACGACGCGGTTGCGCGTGGAGGTGCTCGCCACGGGGTCCTCGCCGGTGGGCAGCACCACCAGCCGGAAGTCCTGGAGCGGCGCGGACAGCACCCGCTCCGCGAGCACCGGCGGCCCCAGCGCGTTCTGCCGCGCCTGCGCCACCTCCGACATCAGCCGGTTGACGAGCCCGCCCTCGCCGGCCGTGTCTCGCGGCACGGGCAGCAGCGTGAAGCGCACCGGCTCCGACGTGGCGCGTCCCTGCGCCTTCTCCGACAACAGGCCGTCCAGCGCGACGGTGGACAGCCGCACGCCCTGCACCGTGGTGCCCTTGCGCTCGGCGGCCACCATCACCGCCCGGTTGCCCGGGGCGAGCGAGAACACGGTGGGAACCGTGGGCAGCGAGGCGGCCTCCGGCACCAGCGCCGCCAAGGACTCCGCGAGCTGGGGGTCCTTCGTGCGCACCTGCCCGTTCTCCACGTGGAAGGTGCCCTCCGGGTCGGACAGCTCCTGGTCATCCGGCAGCAGGAACGCCAGCCGTCCGCCGTCCACCGCCTCCAACCGTCCGCTGTTGAGCGCGCGGGGCACCTCCGCGGACAGGTCCGCCAGCGTGCCGCGCCAGGCGGCCTCCAGGCGTTTCTCCACCGCGGCGCGCTCGTTGATGATGGCCACGACGCCGAAGCCCGACAGGCCGGCCGACGGCAGCACGACCAGCAGGATGAGCAGCGCGAACGTGCGCCGGAAGCTGAGGATGACGGGCGCGGGGCGTAACACGACCTCCGTGTCTACACGCGACGGGGGCGGGGCGCTCGGGGCATTTG
>SECN01000173.1 GCA_004173515.1 Myxococcaceae bacterium
ACCCATCCCGCAGACCCATCATTTCGAAGCCGTGCTCGCTGGCACGGCGGACGATGGCGCGGATGACCGCATTGAGGCCGGGGCAATCACCCCCGCCGGTGAGCACGGCGACTTTCATGAGCCGGGTTCTAGCCCGACCCGGGCCCCGCGTGTGAGGACCGTTTGCGCCGAGCGCTCAACGGGGGACGCTCCCGGCCCCAGGGCGTGCGGGGGACCGGCCGTCGCCTGTGAGCCTGTTAATGCATCCTTGCCGCGCGGCGTAACGCACGCAGCGGCTGGGGGACGCGCGACCTGGACGGGCGGGACGGCGTATGCTGGCCGACCCATGAACCTACGCGTGTTCGAGACGGAGCAGGATGCGGCCAGCACTTGCGCGGCGCGCATCGCCGAGGCCGTACGACACACGCCAGAGCTGGTGCTGGGCCTGACCACGGGGCGCTCGCCGCTCAACGTGTACCGGGGCCTGGCGGAGCTGGCGGCGAAGGGGGCGCTGGACCTGTCGCGGGCGACGACGTTCAACGTGGACGAGTTCCTGGGGCTGCCCCCGGAGGACGCGGGCAGCTTCCGGGCGTACATGGACCGGCACCTGTTCCGGCATGTGAATCTGTCAACGCAGCGGATCCACTTCCTCGACGGGTGCGCGCCGGACGCGGAGGCCGAGTGCGCGCGCTACGACGCGGCGCTGGCGGCGGTCGGGGGGATGGACCTGTTGCTGCTGGGGGTGGGGCCCAACGGGCACATCGCGTTCAACGAACCCGGCGAGGTGTTGACGGCGACGAGCCACCGCGCGCGCCTGAGCCGGGAGACGCGGCTGTCGCACGTGCTGGCGTTCGGAGACGACCCGTCGCGCGTGCCCATGGCGGCGCTGACGCTGGGCATGGCGGCGGTGCTCCAGGCGCGCCGGGTGGTGGTGCTGGCGTTCGGGGTGAACAAGGCGGCGGCGGTGACGGCGATGGTGCACGGGCCGGTGACGCCCCGGTGCCCGGCGTCGTTCCTCCAGCTCCACCGCGACGTGGAGCTGTGGCTGGACACGGGCGCCGCCAGTGGCCTGCAGGCCTCGCGGGTCGAGGCAGCCCGCGTGCGCTGAGGCGGAGGCTGCCCAGGAGGTTCCGACGCGCCGGTAGGGATGCGCGGCGCGGGTGGAAGCCTCCGGCGGGATTGGCGCGGCTTCTCGTCCAGGATGCGCGGCGCGCGTGGAAGCATCCGGCGAGACCGTCTCGGCTCTCCTCCAGGATGTGTGGCGTGCGCGGACGCAGCCGGCGAGACTGTCTCGGCTCTCATCCAGGATGCGTGGCGTGCGCGGACGCATCCGGCGAGACTGTCTCGGCTCACCTCGATGCGCGGCGCGCGTGGAAGCATCCGGCGGGACCGCCTTTGCTCCCCTCCAGGATGCGTTGCGTGCGTGAATGCATCCGACGAGATCGCCTCGGCTCCCCTCCAGGATACGTGGGCTTCGCGCCCTGCTTGCTACGGCTTCTGCGCGGCCGCGAGCCGGGGGGAGGTCTTTCCGGATGACACCGGCCGGGGCGCGAGCTTCTTCACGGGTGCGGTCACTCTCGGGGCCAGCGGAGGCTTCGCGTGCGCACCGGATGGCGGTGCCTTCCTCGCGGCGGCCTGCGCCACGGGCGTTCGCTCCGGTGTCTTCGCCGGAGCCACCGCGCCCCCCGTGCGCTTCACCACCACGGGCGCGGGCGGCCGGGTGTGCGCGTAGGCCGCGAGCACCTTGGCCACGTAGAACTCCGTCTCCCCGTTGCGCGGCACGTGCCCGTTCACCGAACCGGGCCCCGCGTTGTACGCGGCCACCGCCAGCCGGACGTCCCGGAACCGGCGCAACTGCTCCGCCAGATAGCGCCCGCTCGCGTCGATGGAGGGGGCCGGGTCGAAGGGGTCCTCCACCCGCATCAGCGCCGCCGTGTCAGGCATGAGCTGCCCGGGGCCCATGGCTCCGGCGGGGGAGATGCGGTGCACCCGCGTCTCCGACTCCACCTGGATGAGCGCTCGCAAGAGCCCCGGCGGAATCCCATGTCGGCGCTCCGACTCCGCGATGAGCGGCTCCAGGGGCGGGTGTGCATCCAGCACGCACGCGGGCCGGTGCGCCGCGTAGGCCCCCAGGGCCCGCGCCTTCGTCTTCAGGAAGGAGAAGGACAGCGGTGACACCTGCGTCCCGCCCAGCCACGCCACGCCAACATTGAGCAGCACCACCGGCACCAGCACGCACGGCGCCAGCCACGCCCATCTCGGAATTTCGAAGCCGCCCACGGTCCGCTTGCGTCCCACCCACTCCACCTACCGGCCTCGTGGCGTTCCGTCCAACTTCCGGCCCGCACGGTGAACACACGCTCGGGATGCCACGGTGTTCCGCCCCGTTTCCGGCATGAGTCGAGCGCCAGCAACCCGTTGCCCCATCGTGCCAGCCACCGAGGACACAGTGGCGCCCGGGGCGCCCCACCCCCATGCGCGAGCCCTTCCCGTGGAACCCGACAGCGGATCGTTCCGGGTCCCACATCCGTCCTGGGCTTCAGCTCCGCCGGGCGTGGCGAGAAGGGCGCCGAGGGACGCGCCGGGCTGCACCTTGGGAAACCGGTCCGACTGTCGGACAGGTTTGGATGCCTCGTCCTCGGAGGGGGAGCCAGACAGCGGATCGTTCCGGGTCCCATCCGCCCTGGGCTTCAGCTCCGGCGAGCGTGGCGAGGCACGTGCCGGGCTGCACCTTGGGAAACCGGTCCGACTGTCGGACAGGTTTGGACGCCCGTCCTCGGCGGGGGCTTCCAGACCGAACTGGCCCCACCGGCTTTCGCGGACAAACCCGTGGGGCAGTGCGCAAGGAGGAGGGATGTGTCGGGCTGCACCTTGGGAAACCGGTCCGACTGTCGGACAGGTTTGGACGCCCGTCCTCGGAGGGAGGCTTCCAGCCCGAACCAGTCCCACCGGCTTTCGCGGACAAACCCGTGGGGCGGTGGGCACGGGGGCTGACTGCTTCACAAGTTCGGTCCGGTGTCCGCCCCTCGCTCCAGACGCCCGCGTGGGCCCGTCCGGCGTCCGATGCCTCGACGTGAACGTCCGCTTGAGCTCCATCCCCGGGGGCCAGCCCCTGTCTCACGCCTCACGGGGCCCTCCGGGGCTTGTGCACTGACGCTCGCTTCGCGTTGCCGGCGCGCCTTCGCGTGACCATCCCCAGGGGTTCGATGGGGGAGGGGACGATGATCGGCATTCCGCTGGGCTGGGCGTATTCGAACTTCGCGGAGTGGGCGCTGCGCCGGTACGTGGCGCCGGGTCGTCGCAATCCTCTCGCGCCTCCCCATGCGTCCTTCGCGGCGTCACCCTGCGCGGATGCGTACCTGCGCTCGCTGTGGACCCGCGCCAGGGAATGGCGGGAGCGCATGGGCCTGACGGCGCTCGCGCTCGCGCATGTGCCCCTGTTCCCCGTGGCCCCCTTCTTCGTGGGCACCGTGTGGGCCTGCGCGTTCAACTTCCACCGCGTGCACCGCCGCGCGCACCTGGACCCCGCGTGGGCCCGCGCCCACGTGCCCTGGCTCTGCGACCACCATCTGGGGCGCGTGACGGATGCGAACTGGTGCGTCACGCATCCGTTCTTCGACAACGTGCTCGGCACGCGCCACGAACACCTGGGCATCCAGCCCGCGGCTCCCGCCCCGGCGCTGTCCTGACGCCGGGACGGAGGGGGGCGCGACGGGGGCCGTCAGAACAGCAGGCCGAAGTAGTTGGCGCTCGCCTTGGCGCCCACGCACACCCGGATGTCCGCGCTCCACGGCTGCGTGGGCAGCGAACCCGAGGCCTGGAAGAGGAACTCCAGCTCCTCCTGCTTGGCCAGGTCCAGCACGTCCACCGCGCCGCTGCCGGTGAGCTGGAGCGTGTTCGTGGCGCCGCCCGTGCCCGAGCCCCGGAACTCGCCCAGGAGCACGTAGTCCACGGAGCCCGGCTTGCGCACGGAGAGGCTCGCGCGCTGGATGCCGCTGATGTCCGTGGTGGCGGTGGCGTTGAAGACCTTCAGCCGCAGCTGGGTCTCCACGTCGGTGTCGGCGGGCAGCGCGCTGGCGAAGTCGCCCAGCGGTACCTGGATGGCCTGCTCCACGGTCGCGCTGCCCGGGAAGGCGGCGGGGAAGGACAGGTCGTCCTCGGCCTTGCAGATCTCCTCGGCCTCCACCTCGATGGTGAAGAGGGACTCACAGCCCGTGGTGAAGAGGGGCAGGGCGCAGCAGAGCAGGAGGGTGCGGAAGTTTTTCGTACGCATGGTGGGGAGTCTCCTGGCTCAGAAGAAGTAGAGGATGAAGCCCAGCTTCACCGACGGGATGGTGGCGCGCACGTGCAGCGGGCCCGACGTCACGGTGTCGTCGTTGGCCGCGTCCTGGATGAGCGGCGTGGGGTCCGGCACGGTGAGCGCCACGTAGCTCAGGCCCACGTTCAGGAAGAAGTTGAAGCGGCTGTTCGCGCCCACCTCCAGGCCCACGCTGCCCGTCACGTAGTTGTACGTGACGTCCCGGATGGCCTGCGACGTCGTGCTCGGGTCGCGGCCCAACCAGTCCAGCACCTCGCTGTACTCGGAGCCGAAGTAGTGCCCGACCTCCGCGTTGAGCGACGGCGCGATGAACGTGTCCAGCGGCAGGATGCTCACCCCGCCGCGCAGGCCGAAGCTCAGCGTATTGGTGGTGGGCCCCGCCTGCAGGCGCACCCACTTCGCGGGCTTGAGCACCGCGGACACGCCAATGCCGTGCGGAGCCCCCGCGTCCACCAGCAGGCCCAGGGTGTGCTTGTTGCCATCCTCGTCGTCCGCCAGCGCGGGGGTGGCGAAGCCGAGTGCGGCCAGACACCCCAGCGCGAAGCCGGAGGACATGAGGGGGGTGCGTCGTCTCATCGAAAGGGAGTCCATCGTCATGATGAAGGTTCCACGGTGGTTGCCGGCCCAGTGGGCATCATTCGCGGAAGGCGGCCCGGAAGAGAAGCCATGTCGTGTGAAACCCGTACGGGCTTTCCGGGATGCCGCGATGTGCGGCGCAAGGACTGCCCGGTTCCCGACACGGGAAGGGCCGCGTGCGTGATGACCCGGGTCCTTCAATCCCTGTCGGCTCACGGACGTCCTGCTCCATCCCGTGGGTGATGGGCGGACGCGTGAGGTCGTGCAAGCGTACAATGGGCAGGCACGGCGTAGCGGCGGACAGGCCGGGAACCGGGGGGCCAAGGATGATCGACGAAGTCGATCAACGCATGAAAGCGTGGGTAGGCCGTATCGCCACGGAGGCGCCCGTGTACCTGGGCGTGCCCGACCGCGACTCCCTGGAGCGGGGTGTCTGTCTTTACCTGCTGGAGCTGGGGCCGGCGCCCCTTTCGAAGGATGGCAAGCGGGGCCTGCTGCAATTCACCGTCTGCTATCTGGTGACGGTGGGCGCGGACACGCCGGAGCGCGCGCACCGGCTCCTGGGCGACCTGGTCTTCGCGGCCATGAGCGACAAGGAGATTGAAGTGGACCTGAGCCCGGTGCCGGCCGCGCTCTGGGCGGGACTGCGCTCCGTGCCGCGCCCCGCCTTCCGCCTGCGGGTGCAGGTGCGCAAGGAGCAGCCCCTGGCGGAGGTGCGATGTCTGTCATTGGTGGGCAATGCGCCCCCCTCGGGTGGATTGCTGGGCCGGGTGGTGGGGCCCGGTGATGTGCCCATCCGGGGCGCGTGGGTGGCGCTGCCTTCGCTGCAACTGAGCACGCGCACGGATGCGCAGGGGCACTTCCAGTTCCCGCGCGTGTCGCCCGCGAAGGCGCTGGGCCGGCTGGAGGTGCGGGCCGAGGGCGAGCTTCTGGCGTTGGACTCGGAGGTGCTCTCCACCGGGACGACGCCGTTGATCATCCGGATGCCGGTGAAGGAGGACGGATGACACGCGGCGCTTCTCCAGCCGGGGCCGTGGAGGCCTGGGTGCCCCCGCTCCGGGCGCGCCGTCATCTGGCCTGGGTGCTGGCCCTGGCGCGGTGGGTGAAGGGCTGGGCGGAGCGCGTCCTGGCCGAACATGCCGCGGCGCTCGCGAAGGCGACGGCGGGCCTGGGCGGGGCGCGGGTGCGCTCGTTGCCCGTGCGCGAGCCGGACGTGACGCTGCTGCCGGTGCCGGTGCCGCTGTGGCCTCCGCGCCTGGAGGTCTCCGGCACGGCGCCGCCGCCACCTCCCGTGGAGTCGGAGGCCTTCCGGCGCCTGTCGGAGCCGTTGGAGCCGGATGCGCCCACGCCGCGCACGAACACGTTGCGGTGTCTGCCCATGGCGGATGGGTCCTCGCCCTTCGACCTGGAGCCGGAGCGCGGCACGCCTCCCCGGCCGCCACCCGGAGTGCCCTTCGGCTTCGATCCGGACGACCTGCTGCCCGCCGAGCCCGGCGCGGTGGTGGCCTTCGCCCCCCGACCCGCGACGCTGCTCCAGGCCGCCGCGCTCCCCCTTCCCGACATGACGGCGCATCCCGCCCCGCCGGTTCCCGGGACGTCCGCCGCGTCCGCTCCGCCTCCGTTGCAGGCCGTGCCCCCGCTTCCCGGGGACCCGGCGCGGGAGCTGCTCGCGCTCCTCCAGGAGTCCGAAGGCACGCCCACCCAGCCTCCCGTCCCCTGGCTGGAAGCCCCTCCGCCCGCTCCCGCCGAGTCCGCCGACGCGCAGGAGGTGCTGCGTCAATGCGCACGTCTGGAATTGGAGACGCCAGACAAATAGGGCAGGTGGCCGCGCGCCCGCGCCGCGCGAGGCTATGCTTCACGGTGCGATGTCCCAGCGCCCCCGACCCAGCACCGACGCCTCGGTCCCCATCACGGCGTCCGACGCCGAGCGCCAACTCGAAGGGCGCGCGGAGCTCATCGCCTCGGCCCTGCGTCCCCACGAGGAGTTGGAGGCGCTGCTGTCGGGTCGCCGCTGGCGGCGGGGATTGCTGAAGCGGCCGGAGCTGGTGCCCGCGCTCGTGGCGCAGGCGGAGGCGTTGAGGGACGCGCTGGAGCGGGTCCACCGTCGCGCGGCGGCGGAGGCCTGGGAGGCGTCCACGCCCGTGTGGCGGGAGGCCCGCGCGTTGTCGGAGCGGCGGGAACGGCTCACCGTTCTTGCGAGGCGCAGGCTGGAGTCCCTGGCCACGGCGCCCGCGGACCTTCGGCTCGAAGAGGCACTGACGCGGCTGGATGCAGGGGTGCGTCAGTCCTCGAGTTGGGCGCTGAACCCGGGCGAGGTGCTCGTCTTCGAGACCGATGCCCGCTGGCATCCGGGCCGGCGCCTGATGCGGGGACTCATCCCCCATCCGGAGCGGGGACGCACCGTGGTTCCCTATTTCGTGCTGGTGGGGGTGGCCGTGCTGGGCGGGCTGGTGTTTGGCGCCAGGCCTCCCTCGCTCGAGGACGTGGCACCCGCGCTCTTCATGATCGTCACCTTCGGGCTCATGGCGACGGTCCTGGGGTCCGTGCTGGGGCCGCTCCTGCGCTCGCTGGTGTGGCCCCTGTTGGGCTCCGGTCAGGTGCGGCTCACCAGTGAGCGGCTGCTCTGGAAGCCGGCCTTCGGTGCGCCCCGGGAAGTGCGGCTGGGCACCATCCCCGACGGTGGCATCACCGTGGATGCCTTCAAGCTGGACCTGCACGTGATGGGAGACCGGCCGCTGCATGCGCGGGCGGTGTTGGATGCGGTGGAGGTGGCCGCGCTCGTGGAATTGCATCGTCGGCCGCCCCTGCGCGGCGCGGCCCGGCGCGGGGTGCGCCTGGAGCGCGTGGCCATCCTCCCCGCCACGTTCGAGCAGAGGCCCGAGGGCGAGCAGAAGGGGCACTGCGTGCTGCGTCCCGGGGGCGTGTCCTTCATCCCCGAGCACCAGGGACAGAAGGCCCTTGAGGCCATCACGGGCAAGGCCCTGGCGCTGGACGTGTTCGACGCGGATGGGGTGTTGGAGGCGCTGCGCTGGTTGCCCCAGGAGGAGTTCGACGTGTGCGTGGCGCGCGTGGTGGAGGCGACCGGCGGCACGTTCTGGTCCTCGGGCCGCGCGAAGCACGTTCCGGATGCGTCGGCGGCGACGACGGTCCGCATCGAGTCCGCCGGGGACGTGTTGAAGGGCCGGTGGACATGGGCCCAGGAGGCGGCCGTCGAAGCGGTCCTGCGCGCCTGGTCGTCGAAGGCCCGGTTCCCACGGCTCAAGGGCCCCTTCCGTCATCGCGAGAAGTAGCGCCCGCCCAGGACAGGACCCTGCTTCGCGGCCCGAAGTCCCCTCGCCCCCGACCCGGCACCACGCCACGGACCTCACGGCCTCCGACGCCGAGCGCCAACTGGAAGGGCGCGCGGGGCTCATCGCCGGGGCGCTGCGTCCCCAGGCGGAACTGAAGAGGCTCCCTGGAGGAACAGGGCGGTGAGGCGATCCGCCTCGAGCGGGGCCTGGGGGCCCTGGTGGCGCATCCGACGGACGCCCAGGATCCGCTCGCGAGGGGCCTGCCGAGCACGGGGCCCCGGTGAAGGGCGCCGCTCGCGACCCATCCGCCCTCCTGGTTGCGTAGAGAGGATGTCGTTGCGCCGTGCAACGACTTCCACCGGGTCCAGGCCCACCCGTTCCGCTGCCCGAGACGCTCCCACTACAGTTGAAGAGGGGTCACCCGCCCCCCTTCCCAGAGAGACACCATGAACTCCAGACACCCGGCCATGCGCCGTGGCGCGGCGCGAGCCCTGTCCGCCGCGCTGCTGCTGTTGAGCTTCGCCGCGTCCGCGCAGCACTTCACCGTCTTCGAGAGCGGTCAGGTCCGGCCCCTGTCGCTGTCCCCCAACGGCCAGTGGCTCTTCGCCGTCAACACGCCCGACAACCGGCTGGAGATCTTCCAGGTGGGCACCAGCGGTCTGACGCACACGGGCTCGGTGCCCGTGGGCCTGGAGCCGGTCGCCGTCGCCGCCCGCACCAACGACGAGGTCTGGGTCGTCAACCACCTGTCCGACAGCGTGAGCATCGTGCGCGTGGATTCCGGGGGGCACGGGGGCGCCGTGACGCGGACGCTGCTCGTGGGGGATGAGCCCCGCGACATCGTCTTCGCGGGCACCGGGAAGAAGCGCGCCTTCATCACCGCCGCGCACCGGGGACAGAACACGGCGTTCGACCCGCAGCTCACCACGCCGGGCATCGGCCGGGCCGACGTCTGGGTGTTCGACTCGGAGCACCTGGGCGCGACGCTGGGCGGCACGCCGCTGACCCGCATCACCCTGTTCGGAGACACGCCGCGCGCGCTCGCGGCCACGCCGGACGGCTCGCGCGTGTACGCGGCGGCCTTCCACTCCGGCAACCGCACCACCGTGGTCCACGAGAGCCTGGTCCCCAACGGCGGCGAGTCCGCGGGCGGCGTCCCCGGCCCCAACGTCAACCACCAGGGCATCGCCGCGCCGGAGGTCTCCGTCATCGTGAAGTACAACGGCGAGGACTGGGTGGACGTGCTCAACCGTCCGTGGACGGCGTACGTGCGCCTGTCCCTGCCCGACAAGGACGTGTTCGCCATCTCCGCCACGGCCAACCCGCCCGTGCAGGTCGCGGGCGCCGCGGGCTCCTACGCGGGCGTGGGCACCATCCTGTTCAACATGGCCGTCAACCCGGTGAGCGGGAAGGTCTACGTCAGCAACACCGAGGCCCGCAACGACCTGCGCTTCGAAGGCCCCGGCACCCTCGTGGGCAGCAGCCTGCGCGGCCACCTGCACGAGAGCCGCATCACCGTGCTGGGCAGCGCGGGCAGCGTCGTGCCCCGCCACCTGAATCCGCACATCAACTACGCCGCGTGCTGCGCGGCCACGCCCAACACGGAGAGCGAGAAGAGCCTCGCGCAGCCCACGGGCCTGTCGGTGACGTCCGACGGCGCCACGCTCTACGTCGCCGCGTTCGGGTCCTCGAAGCTCGGCGTGTACGCCACCTCCGCGCTGGAGGCCGGCACCTTCGTGCCTGGCACCGCGAACCAGATTGAACTGAGCGGCGGCGGTCCCACCGGCCTCGTGCTGGATGAGGCGCGCAACCGCCTCTATGTGCTCACGCGCTTCGACAACGCCATCTCCGTGGTCAATACCACCACGAAGACGGAGGTGGCCCACCTGCCCATGTTCAACCCGGAGCCTCCGAGCGTGGTGCAGGGACGCCCGTTCCTCTACGACGCGCGCACCAGCTCCAGCCACGGTGACGCGTCCTGCGGCAGCTGCCACATCTTCGGCGACTTCGACAGCATCACCTGGGACCTGGGCAACCCGGACGGCAACGTGACGGCCAACGCCAACCCCGTCGTCCCGGTGCTGCCGGAGTTCGGCACCGACCCGACGTTCGGCCAGGACACGGCCTTCCACCCGATGAAGGGCCCCCTGTCCACCCAGAGCCTGCGCGGCATGGCGAACCAGGGGCCCATGCACTGGCGCGGGGACCGCACCGGCGGCGCCGCCGCGCCGAGCCTCCAGCCCAACGGCGGGACCTTCGACGAGGTCGCGGCCTTCAAGCAGTTCAACCCGGCGTTCATGGACCTGCTGGGGCGCAGCGCGCAGTTGACGCCGGCGGAGATGCAGAAGTTCTCCGACTTCATCCTCCAGGTGGCCTACCCGCCCAATCCCATCCGCAACCTGGACAACTCGCTCACGGCGTCACAGCAGGCGGGCCGGGACTTCTTCGTCAACACCACCAGCTTCTTCCAGGGCTCGTGCGAGTCCTGCCACCGCGTGGACATCCACGCCAACCCGACAGAGGGGCCCTTCAAGGGCTTCTTCGGCACGGACGGGAAGAGCTCCTTCGACGCGGAGCCGCTGTTCCCCAAGGTGCCGCACCTGCGCAACATGTACCAGAAGGTCGGCATGTTCGGCGCGGGCTTCCCCTTCGGCAACACGCCGGCGGACACGCACCTGGGCGACCAGGTGCGAGGCATTGGCTTCAACAGCGATGGCGCCATCCCCACGCTGTTCCTCTTCAACAGCGGCTTCGACTTCCACCCCATCTTCAACGCGGTGGGCATCCCGGACACGCCCGCGGGCGTGCAGGCCAAGAAGGACATGGAGCAGTACATGTTCGCCTTCGAGACCAACCTGGCGCCCATCGTCGGACAGCAGGTAACGCTCACCTCCACCAACGCCACGGTGGTCGGGCCGCGCATCGACCTGCTGGTGGCGCGCGCGAACGCGGGCGAGTGCGACCTCGTCGCCAAGGGCCGCGCCGGCACCCACGAGATGGGCTTCGTCTACCTGGGCAGCGGGCTGTTCAAGACGGACCGCGCGGCGCTGCCGCTGGTGCCCTCGGCGTCGCTCCGTTCGGCTGTCGCCGCGAGCCACGGCGTGCTGACGTACACCTGCACGCCTCCGGGCTCCGGGGTGCGCGTCGGCATCGATCGGGACCTGGACGGGTTCCTCGACGGGGATGAACGGACGGCGGGGACGAACCCGGCCAATCCGGCCAGCCACCCTTGAAGTGACGCGAGTCATTGGGGCGCGGGGAGGGGCTGCGCGGTCTTTCGGACGGGCGGCCTTCCGGTACGATGTGCGTGGGTGCGGTGACGCGCACCTTCGCGCCGGATTGACCTCACCTCCTCGCGAAGGAATGCCCCATGGATACCGAAGCCGATTCCAGCAGCGCGCACGTTGGAAGAATCTCCGGCAGCTACCTCACCACGAAGGATGGCACCCAGCTCTACTTCAAGGACTGGGGCCCCAGGGACGGCCAGCCCATCGTCTTCTCCCACGGCTGGCCTCTGTCGGCGGATGCCTTCGAGGACCAGATGATGTTCCTGGCTGGAAAGGGCTACCGCACCATCGCGCATGACCGCCGGGGCCATGGGCGTTCGTCCCAACCCTGGGATGGAAACGAGATGAACACCTACGCGGATGACCTGGCCGCGCTGACCGGCGCGCTCAAACTCCGCAAGGCCATCCATGTCGGCCATTCGACGGGTGGCGGCGAGGTGGCACGGTACATTGGCCGCCATGGGACTTCGCGCGTGGCGAAGGCGGTGCTCATCAGCGCCGTGCCGCCCATCATGATCAAGACGGACTGGCACCCCAACGGCCTGCCCATGGAGGTCTTCGACGGCATCCGCGCCGGCGTGCGGAAGGACCGCTCCAGCTTCTTCATGGAGCTGAGCATGCAGTTCTACGGCTTCAACCGGCCCGGCGCGCAGGTCTCCGAGGGGCTGCGCGAGAGCTTCCGGCTCCAGGGCCTGATGGCCGGGCTGAATGGCGCGTACGACTGCATCCAGGCCTTCTCCGAAACCGACTTCCGCGAGGACCTGAAGCGCTTCGACGTGCCCACCCTGGTGCTGCATGGGGAGGAGGATCAGATCGTCCCCATCGACGGGGGCGGGCGGCTGACGGCGAAGCTGGTGAAGGGCGCGGAGTCGAAGTTCTACCCGGGCTTCAGCCACGGGATGTGTTCGGTCAACAAGGACGTCATCAACAACGACCTGCTGGCCTTCATCAAGAAGCAGGGCCCCGCCGTGCCTGCCTGACCGAGGCGGGTACGATTTCGGGCCTCCGGGCCCGGGGCTGCCTCCTCCGGACTTGTCACGCCGGAGGGGGTGCAATACGCCTGCACCCATGTCCACGCCCGCGCTGCCCGCCGACTTCCTCCGCGCCATCGCCGAGTCCTTCCCCGCCGACTTCCTCACCCGCGAGCCCGCGGAGCTCCAGGAGTACGGCCGCGACTGGACGCGCGTGTACACGCCCGCTCCGGGCGCGGTGGCCTTCCCGCGCACCACGGACGAGGTCGCCCGCTTCATGGCCCTGTGCCATCAGCACCGCGTCGCCGTGGTGCCCTCCGGCGGCCGCACGGGCCTGGCGGGCGGGGCGGTGGCGATGAAGGGCGAGGTGGTCCTGTCGCTGAAGCGGATGACCCGCATGGACCCGTTGGACCTGCTCGGCAACACGGTGCGCGTGCAGGCGGGCGCGGTGACGGAGGCCGTGCACCAGCACTGCGCGCCGCACGGGCTCACGTGGCCGGTGGACTTCGCCTCCAAGGGCAGCAGCACCGTGGGCGGCAACATCGCCACCAACGCGGGCGGGGTGAAGGTCATCCGCTCAACGGCGCGCTGGAGAAGAACAACACCGGCGTGGACCTGCGCCAGCTCTTCATCGGCAGCGAGGGCACGCTGGGCATCATCACGGAGGCCACGCTCAAGCTGACGCGGCTGCCGGGCAAGCAGGACGTGTTCCTCTTCGCGGTGCCGGACGTGGCCGCCGTGCTGCGCCTGTTCCGCGACGCGCGCCAGGCGCCGCTCGCGCTGTCCGCCTACGAGTTCTTCACCGACAGGTGCCTGGCCCGCGTGCAGCGCCACCGCAAGCTGCGCTCGCCCTTCGAAGCGCCCAGCGGCTGCTACGTGCTGCTGGAGTCCGAGGGCGGCGACCCGGCGGCGGTGGAGGCGTGGCTCGGGTCCCTGTTCGAGCGCGGGCTCGTCACGGACGGCACGCAGGCGCAGGGCGTGGGGCAGGCCGCGGAGCTGTGGTCGCTGCGCGAGTCCATCAGCGAGAGCCTCTCCGCCACGGGCGTGCTGCACAAGAACGACATCTCCCTGCCGGTGGCGAACCTGGAGGCGTTCTGCTCGGAGCTGGATGCCATCTTCGCCAGCCGCTACCCGGGCTGGGAGATCTGCCTCTTCGGCCACATCGGTGACGGCAACCTGCACGTCAACGTGATGAAGCCGGACGCGGTGGAGAAGGCGGACTTCTTCGCCCACGCCAAGAAGTCCGACCACGCGATGTTCGACCTCGTGCGCAAGCACGGCGGGAGCATCTCCGCCGAGCACGGCATCGGCCTCTTGAAGAAGGACTACCTGGACTACACGCGCGCGCCCGGAGAGCTGGAGCTGCTGCGCACCCTCAAGCGCGCGCTGGACCCCGAGGGCATCCTGAACCCCGGGAAGATCCTGGACGTCTAGGACACGATGCGCGTCTTGATGTCCGTCTCCAGCCCGGCGATGGCGACGCACACCTGCTGGGACACGTCGTGGTCCAGGTCCATCACCAGGTAGCCCACGTTGGCGTCGGTGCTCAGCACCTGCGCGTGGATGTTGGCGTTGAAGTCGGACACGATGCGGTTGATGTCACGCAGCACGCCCGGCGTGTTGCGGTGCACGTTGATGATGCGGTGGGTGCCCGGGTTGATGGGCGCCTCCACGTTGGGGAAGTTCACCGCGCCCGTCGTCGCGCCGCCCTTGACGAACTTGAG
>SECN01000661.1 GCA_004173515.1 Myxococcaceae bacterium
AGGCCTGGGACGGCTCCGGCACGCCCCAGGGCGCCAAGGGCGAGGACATCACCCTGGGCGCGCGCATCCTGGCGGCGGTGGACAGCTTCCTGGAGCTGACCAAGAACCCGGGCAACGCGCACGGCCGCGTCTTCACCAAGCAGCAGGCGCTGGAGCACCTGCGCAAGCACGCGGGCATCCTCTACGACCCGGTGGTGGCGGACATCGTCGGCCAGCTCCAGAGCGGCGAGCTGCTGGTGCACCGGCTGGCCAGCGAAGGCCGTCAGGTGCTCATCGCGGAGCCGGATGAGACGACGCGCGGCGAGCTGCTGGAGGCGGTGCTCAAGCAGGAGCTGGTCGCGCACGCGCTGTCCACGCTGGACGGCGCGCTGGACGGCCTGGCGCGGCAGGACTGCGACGTGCTGGTGGTGAGCCTGCGGTTGGGTCAGCAGGAGGTGATGGACCTGCTGGAGGCCGCGCGCGCCTCACCGGAGAGCGCGGGCCTGCCCATCGCCGTGGTGGGCGAGCCGGATGCGCAGGCTCGCGAGCGGCTGCTGATGGCGGGCGCGACGGCGGTGCTCGCGCCGGGCGACAAGGCGGAGGTCGCGCGCACGGTGCACACGCTCTTCCAGGATCGGGTGCAGCACAACGGCCCGGGCCGGGTGGTGCGCGGCAGCTTCGACGAGCTGCCCGCGGGCGAACCCGCGCTCCAGGCCCTGCTGAAGCTGAAGCAGGCGGACTTCCTCTACGATCCGGACGCGCTGCTGCTGGACATGCCGCAGTTGGATCAGGACCTGGAAGCCCTGGCCGGAGCCGTCAGCGCAGGGTGAGGTTGAAGAGGCGGGCCGCGTTGGCGGTGGTGACGGCCGCCACCTCCTCCAGCGCGACGCCCTTCAGCTCCGCCACCTTCTTGGCTGTCTCCAGCACGTGAGCGGGCTCGTTCTTGCGGCCCCGGTGCGGCACGGGCGCGAGGTAGGGGCTGTCCGTCTCCACCATCAGGCGCTCCAACGGCGCGAAGCGCACGGCGTCCTGGAGGGCCTCCGTCTTCTTGTAGGTGATGACGCCGGACAGCGACAGGTAGAACGCCGGAAGACGGTGGCCTGCACGTCGCGGGGCGAGTGGTCGTAGTAGTAGTCCAGCCCGGCCTCGCCCACCGCGCGCAGCTCCGGGCGGGCGCAGGTGCGCTCCAGCACCTCGAAGTCCGCCTCCGTGGCGCGGGCGGCGGCGTGCGGGTGGATGCCCAGCGTGGGCGACAGGAAGTCCGGGTGGCGGGCGGCGATCTCCAGCGCGTTGCCCCAGTCTCCGGGGTTCTCGAACTGCCCCACCAGCACCGCGTGCACCAGGCCCGCGGCCCGGGCGCGCTCCAGCACCACCGTCACGTCCGCGTAGTCCTTCGGCTCCAGGTGGCAATGCGCGTCGACCAGTCTCATGGGCCCTCCCGAAACAGCTCTTCCAGCTCCAACCGTGCCTCTTCCGAGGCGAAGGTGGCCACGGACGCGCGCACGCGCTCCTGTCCCTCCGCCACGCCCAGGCGCCACACGCCATCCGCCGCGTCCAGCCGGTCATCCTCCGGCGCGCCGCGGTCCTCCAGGACGGTGAGCAACCAGGGCAGGGCCTGCACATCCCCCAGCCGGCCCAGGCCGCGCGCGGCGGCGCCCCGGCAGGGGTCCTTCGCGTCCTGGAGGATGTCCTTCAAGCGCTCCAGCGCGCCCGGCACCTTCAGCTCACCGCACAGCTCCACCGCGAGCGCCCGGTCCGCGCTCCACCTCTTGCGCGTGCGCTGCATCAGCCAGCTCGCGCCCTCCGGGTCTCCCAGCTTCAGCAGCACCCCCGCGGCCTGCGTCTTGTCGAACGCGGGCAAGAGCCACTTGCCGAACAGCTTCTTCACCGCCGGCAGCGCGCGCACGTCCTCCAGCTCCGCCAACGCTCCCAGCGCCCGGAAGCGCAGCGTGTCCACGTCCAGCGCGGCCACCAGCACGTCCAGGCCCGCCGGGTGCTTGAGGGCGGCGATGCCTCGCGCGGCCTCGAAGCGCACCTCCGGCGTGGGGTCCTCCAGCATGCCCGCCAGCGCCCCACGGGCGTGCGGCAGCGCCAGGTCCGCCAGCCGTCCGGTGGCCTCCAGCCGCACCCGGGTGTCGTCGTCGCGCAGGCGCGGCAGGAGCGTGTCCGGGAGCTGATCCGGCGGCAGCACCACCGACGCGAGGCTCACCCCGGAGCGGCGCACCTCCGGCTGTGAATCCGCGAGCATTCGCACCAGCGCGTCCGTGAACTCCGCGACGTGCGCGGACTCCTCGGAGGCCAGTTGGAAGAGAAGGTCCGCCGCTTCGGCCCGGCCCGCTGGACGCTTCTCGCGCTCCAGGGTCAGCAGGGCGCGATCCCGTTCGGCACGCCAGTCCACCACGTCTCCTCACCTCGCTGCCGGGGGCGGTGAACCGCCCGGTGTTTCGCATCCCTGGAACAACCCATCCGGCCGCAGGCTATTTCTTGCGACCACCGGGTCGCGATGGATCGCCCGGCACTCCAATTTCCGACCGCCGCGGGGACCGGCGCCGGGTCCCTTCACATCGCCGCCGGGCGGTGATGCACCGCCCGGCGTTGCGTGCCCCAGACGGCTTCTTCCGCGAACGGAGCCGCCCTACTTCACGTCACTGCCAGGGGCCACGTCGCCCGGATCCAGCAGGGACAGGTCCTTGCCGCCCGCGCCGGCCGTCAGCAGCATGCCCCGCGACTCGATGCCCTTGAGCTTGCGCGGCTTCAGGTTCGCCACCACCACCACGCGCCGGCCCGCGACCGCCTCGGCCGTGTACGCCTCCGCGATGCCGGAGACGATGGTGCGCGGCGTGCCCTCACCCAGGTCCACCTCCAGCTTGAGCAGCTTGTCCGCGCCCTTCACCTTCTCCGCGGCCACGATGCGCCCCGCCTTCAGCACCACCCTGGCGAAATCCGCGTATTCGATGTCCGCGGCGGGCCCGGCCTCCGCGGTCCCCGTGGCGGCGCCCGCGCCCGGGGAGGCCTGCGTGGTGGGCACCGGGGCCTGCGCTTCAGACGGCTTGGCTTCCACGGGCTTCTTCTCCTTCTTCTTGTCCTTGCCCCCAGACCCCGCGGCGGCGGAATCGGCCACAGGCGCTTCCGGGGGGGCCTTGATGATGGCGTTGACGCGGTCCTCTTCCAGACGGGGCAGCAGCGGCTCCGGCGTGCCCAGCGGACGGGAACGGTCCAGCAGTGGATACTTCGCGGTGGCCAGCGCCTGGAATGTCAGCGGCGGCGCGTTGAGCTGGGCGAACAGCTTCTCCGACACGCGCGGCGTCACCGGGGCCAGCAGCGCGCCCAGCAGGTACGCCACGTCCGCCGCGTCCGACAGGTCGGCCCGCGCGGCCTCCGCGTCCTTCTTCACCAACGCCCAGGGTGCCTGGGTCTGGAGGAAGGCGTTCGCGGTGGACGCGATGTCCGTGATGATCTTGATGGCGGCGCGGTATTCCAGCTTCTCGAACGCTTCGCGCACCTCCGGCACGCGGGCCAGGGCCTGCTCCACCAGCGTGCGCCCCGGCCCTTCCTGACGGCCCGGCGCGAGCTTCTTCTCCAGCGGACCCGCCAGCATCGACAGCGCGCGGTTGGCCAGGTTGCCCACGTTGTTGACGAGCTCGCCGTTCACCCGCAGGCGGAAGTCCTTCAGGCTGAGGTCCAGGTCCTCCACGCCCGCGCCCAGGTTGGCCGCGT
>SECN01000662.1 GCA_004173515.1 Myxococcaceae bacterium
AACGCGGAGGGCACGCTCCGGGACACGGGCCGTCCGCTGCCGCTGCGCTACGTGCAACTGGCGCTCCTGGCCATCACCTGGCGCGCCAGCTACTACGCGCCGGAGACGCTGGGGTCGCTCAGGCGCAAGGGCCGGCGGGAAGGCGGCGCGCTGACGCGGACGGAGGTGTGGGAGCTGGTCACGCGCTGCTACCTGCCGTACGCGGCCGTGTACTTCGGCCTGTTCCCGGCGGCGTTCCTGGTGCTGGGGCCGTGGCCGGCCTTCAGCGTGCTCTGCAACTCCGTGCTGGCGGACGTCGTCACCAACCTGCACACGTTCTTCGTCGTGGGGCCCAACCACACCGGCGAGGACCTGTACCGCTTCGACAGCGCGCCCGCGAACAAGGCCGAGCGCATGGTGCAGCAGGTGCTGGGCAGCGCGAACTACCGCACGGGCGGCGACCTCAACGACTACGCGCACCTGTGGCTCAACTACCAGATTGAACACCACCTCTGGCCGGACCTGCCGATGTTGAAGTACGCGCAGGTGCAGCCCCAGGTGCGGGCCCTGTGCGAGAAGTACGGCATCCCCTACGTGCAGGAGAGCGTCTGGACGCGCGCGCGCAAGATGGTGGACGTCGTCGTGGGCAAGGCGTCCATGATGCGGCTGGTGAAGACCGGGGCCCGGTCCACGGCGGACGCGAGCGGGGACGCGGCGGCGGCGGAGGCCTCCGCGGCCTGAGTCAGGCGGGCGGCGCGCGGCGACGGCGGGGCACGGGGACGAGCGCCACGGGCCGGGCCTCCACCGCCGTCTCCTCGTGGCGGATGGCCTCCGCGTTCACCACGCGCACGCCGTCCGGCTGCACGGGCAGGCCGATGGTCTCCACGAACAGCCGGTAGCTCTCCTCCAGCCGCCGGTGCAGGGCGATGAAGGTCTGGTGCGCGGTGCCGGGCATGTCCTCGGTGTAGGTGAAGTACCAGCGCAGCTCGTCCAGGCGCGCGTAGAAATGATCCACCACGGCCTGCTCCTGTTCGGACAGGTGGATGAGCTGGATGAAGGCGCCCTCGGCGTAGTGGGACGCGATGGTCTCCACCAGCGGGCCCCGGCTGCGCAGGCGCGAGAAGAGGATGAACATCTCCTCCCGGCGTGCGGCCAGGCGGCGCATGATCCCGGCGGCGTCCAGGGCGAGCAGGTTGCGAACACGCGCGGTGGTCTCTTCGGCCTTCTTGCGGCGAGCCATGGTGCGACGCAGCCTATCTTCAGTGGCCCTCGCTCCGTGAGGCCGGAGACGCCCGGAGGGTGCGGGGCGGCGCCTCCCCCCGGGGAAGGCAGGCGACCGGGCCCGTGCCCGCCTCACGGTGATGCGGCGCGGCAGTGGAGCGCTTGTTACGGTGGGCCCACCATGGTGCTCAAGATCGTCCAGGCAGGGGAGCCGGTGCTGCGGCAGCGCGCCCGCGAGTTGACCCCCGAGGAAGTTGGCAGTGAAGCGACCCGGCAGCTCATCGCGCTGATGCGCGACACGATGCGGGACGCGCCCGGAGTGGGCCTGGCGGCGCCCCAGGTGGGGGTGGGCCTGCGGCTGGTCGTCATCGAGGACCGGGCCGAGTACCAGGCCGGCGCGTCGCCCGCGGACCTGGCCACGCGCGAGCGGGCGCCGGTGGCCTTCCACGTGTTGATCAACCCCAGGCTCGTGGTGGAGGACCCCACGCCGATGGAGTTCCATGAAGGCTGCCTGAGCGTGAACGGTTTCGCGGCGCTGGTGCCCCGGGCGCGCGGCGTGCGGGTGGAGGCGCTGGATGAGCAGGGGCAGCCGGTGACGCTGTCGGCGCGCGGCTGGTATGCGCGCATCCTCCAGCACGAGGTGGACCACCTGGACGGCACGCTCTACGTGGACCGGATGGAGACGCGCAGCCTCACCACGCAGGACAACCACCGACGGCATTGGATGGGCAGGAGCACGGCGCAGGTGCGCGAGGCGCTGGGGTTGCCCGAACGAACGACAACGCTTCCCCCGGAGGAGACGTCATGAGCAACACCAAGCTGTTCACCCCCTTGAAGCTGCGTGACATCACGCTGCGCAACCGCGTCGTGGTTTCACCCATGTGCCAGTACTCGAGCGAGGACGGCTTCGCCAACGAGTGGCACGTGGTGCACCTGGGCAGTCGCGCGGTGGGTGGCGCGGGGCTGGTGTTGACGGAGGCCACGGCGGTGGAGCCGGAGGGCCGCATCTCGCCGCAGGACCTGGGGCTGTGGAAGGACGCGCACGTGGAGACGCTGGCGCGCATCAACCGCTTCCTGCACCAGAACGGCGCCGCGTCGGGCGTGCAGCTTGCGCACGCGGGCCGGAAGGCGTCCACGTTGAGGCCCTGGGACACGGGCAACCACGGCTCGACGGTGACGCCGGAGCACGGCGGCTGGACGCCGGTGGGGCCGACGGCGGAGGCGTTCGAGGACGGCTATCCGAAGCCGGCGGCGCTGGACGAGGCGGGCATCGCGCGGGTGGTGAAGGCGTTCGGTGACGCGGCGGTGCGCGCGAAGGCGGCGGGGTTCCAGGTGGTGGAGCTGCACGCGGCGCACGGCTACCTGCTGCACGAGTTCCTGTCGCCGCTGTCGAACAAGCGGACGGACCGGTACGGCGGCTCGTTCGAGAACCGCACGCGCTTCGCGCTGGAGGTGACGCGCGCGGTGCGGGCGAAGTGGCCGGAGTCGCAGCCGCTCTTCATGCGCATCTCCGCCACGGACTGGGCGGAGGGGGGCTGGACGCCGGAGGACTCGGTGGCGCTGGCGAAGCTGGTGGCGAAGGAGGGCGTGGACCTCATCGACTGCTCGTCGGGCGGCGTGGTGCCCGGCGTGAAGATTCCGGTGGGTCCGGGCTACCAGACGTCGCTGGCGGAGAAGGTGCGCAAGGAGGCGGGGGTCCTGACGGGGGCGGTG
>SECN01000174.1 GCA_004173515.1 Myxococcaceae bacterium
TTGCCGATGGGCTCCGCTGCCTCCTTCACCTGCTTGGCGGCCCGCTCCACGCCCTTCACCAGCTTGCCCACGCTGACGAGGGCTTCGCCGATGCTCGCGGTGACGGCGACGTAGAGGTCCCCAACTTTCAAAGCCATGACAGGACTCCGGAGGCGCGTCGCCTACCGCTTCGGTTTGGGGCCGAAGCGGTAGACGGTGGTAGTGCTCGTCGAGGCGGGGCCTCGCGAGGGGGAAGCGGAGGCGCCAGGCGCTGGGAGGTGCGCCTTCATCTCCTCGTTCTCCTGCTCGCAGTAGGCCAGCAGGTGCACGACATCGGACCAGGGCCAGTCGCGCACTTCCTCGGGCGACACGCCCATCAACTTCGCCACCCCGTAGACGACGCTCAGCTCGGGGTGGCTTCGGAGTTTCCCCGCGCCTCCTCCACCGTCGGGCCTCCGAAGGCGGCGGAGAAGTCCTTGCCGTACTCGTCGAGCCAGGGCTCGTTCTTCACGGCGGCGTTCTCCTCCTGCTCGAAGACACGCTTCACCCCGCCCGGGTGGTAGAGGCACACGATGGCGATCCGCGCGAGGAAGTGCATGCCGGCGTCCTCGTCGACGGGGTTGTTCTTGTCGTCGAGTTCGCCGGCCTTCCTACTGCTCGCCAGTGCGGCCGTCTTGTCTCCCGACGACGGCTCACAGATGTCGTAGTCCGCACCGCTGATGGTGATGCGCTTGACGAACTTCCGGCGGGTTCCGAGGGGCTTGCGGTACTGGGGGGCGTCGTTCATGTCTGGCTTCTCCAGGTGGAAGGCTTCGAGGTGAAGAAGGGGCGGCTACAAAGCGACGGGGGCGCCCTGACCGGTGAGGCTGACGGTGAGCTTGTCCACGTCCGACGACGGGCCTCCGGAGTCGAAGGTCATGACGCGCACCGCGTAGCGCCTGCCTCGCTGGCCCACCGTCGCGTCCGCGTCCCGGATGACGTGCAGGTAGCCGAGCTTCCGGATTTGCCCCTCCAGTGCGTTCTGCGCGGCGTTGTCCCGGATGCGGTGCCCACTGAGGCTGATGGTCAACCCGGTGAGGGTGGCGGCGTTCTTCTTGTACCCGTCGCTGCCGTAGTAGTTCGTGTCCACGCTGTCGGCCGCCTCGGAGACGGAGCACTCCGTGATGCCGTCCAGCTCGGTGGTGACGGGCTCGGGGTCGACCTCCGCTTCTTCGAGGGTGACGAGCGGGGTGGTGGGCAGGAGGGTGAAGTGGACCTTCTGCGCGTAGAGGACGTCGGGCTCAGCCATGGCAATGCCTTTCATTGCTGCGAGTGAAACAGCTTCTTCAGCGCCTGTTCGAGGGCCTCCCTCACGCCCTTGCGGCCCAGAGAGCGCGAGCGGCGGAAGGCCCTCTTCAGAAAGTGCGGGGGCGGGTTGATGATCTGGTCGCCCCAATGGAAGCCCTCGTGGATGGCGCCGGCCGCGTGGTGCGCGTAGCCGGCCACCCAGGTGGTGGAGAGGCGCTTGTCCAGGCGGTACTCGGGCCCGTCGATGAAGCCCGTGTCCGCGAGCGGGCGCGTCCGCTGCTTCTCGTTCCCGTGCCTGTCGTACTCGACGTCCCGGTCCCCGCGCGGCACGTCGAACTGCGACAAGTCGAGCGCGTGGCGGACGGTGGCGCGGAGCGGCTTGTCCAACTCGCGCAGCACCTCGGGCGCGCGTTGGCGCAGCCGGATGAGGGGGCGGAGGTTGAGCTTCACGCGGACAGGCATACGCACCCAGAAGGGGCGCCCGCCTCGCGTCAGGCGGCGTAGGCGAGGGTGACGGTGAAGGCGAACCGATGCTTGTCGTTGCCGTCCGGGCCCATGTACGCGGGAGCGCCCTGGGCACGGCAGGAGACGTAGCCGGGGACGGCCGCCAGGTGCAGCGCGCTCCAGCACTGGCGGGCCAGCGCCTGGGCTTCCGCGTACGTGCGGCCGCGCGCAACCACCTGCACGTCCGGTTGGAGGTAGCTGCGGCCCGTGCCCATGTAGTCCTCGGACGCGTCGCCGCTCACCTCGCGCACCGCCACCATCAGGGGCGGTGCCGCCAACGGCCACGCGCGGTAGTAGAGGCTCGGCGGCGTCGCCGTCATGGAGACGCCCAGGGCCGCGCCCTCCAGCAGTTGGGCCACGTGGAGCTCCACGTCCTTCAGCGTGGCACCCATCAGACGTACACCTCGTAGTGGTCCAGGCCCCCGCGGATGTTGAAGCACGGAGTGACGCGCAGCGGCCGGCGCTGGATGTTGACGTCGCCCGGGGTGGTGCCGGGCAGCCAGAGGAGGTCCCCGGGCTCCACCTTCACGAGGGTGAAGAGGACGGCCTCCGAGGTGGCGTCGGTGCCGTCCGAGGCGACGAGGCGCTTCGTGCTGCCCTCGAAGCGGCAGGCGTGCACGGTAGGCTCGTCGTGCTCCTCGATGCCGCCAGCATCGGCGGACAGCAGTCGGGCCAGGCCGAAGCGCTGGCGGAAGCGGTGGCCCAGGAGGCTCACGGGCCCGCCCCGTGGCGCGGCCGGCGGTACCGGGCGACGAGGCGCCGCGCACGGGCGGGCACCGCGGGCAACTGCCCGTCCTCGTCCGTGGCGCGCGTCAGGGACGTGCCGCCGATGGACTCGGAGACGGCCTCCTCGGCGCCGTCCCCGTGCACCAGTGCGCCCACCACCATCTGCGCCGCCAACTGCAGGTCCGCCGGTAGGTCCACCACCAGCGTCCCGTCCAGGGCCGCCTGCCCGGGCGTCACCCAGCCGGCGTCGTAGGTGACGAGCAACTCCCCGGTGTCCTCCACGTGCAGCGGCGTGGAGGAGACGCCGGGCGAGTAGCGGCCGGTGAAGGGCCACGCCTCCCCGCGCGACACCACACGGCCCATGAGGGCGGACTCCAGCGCGTACGCGGTGGCGGGCAGCTCCACGCCGCGCACGTCCACGCGGAGCACCTGGCGCACGCCCCCGGCACGCAGCCAGAGGTAGCGCCCGCCCTGGCTGGCGACGGACTCCACGACGCCCTTGCGGCGGTGCAGCGGGTAGCCCACGTGCCCGGCCAGGGTGAGGGAAGCGGCGGTGATGAGCAGCGGCAGGCGCTCGGGCTCGGCCGCGTCGCGCACGGTGGCGGGCAGCTGCGCGGCGGTGAGCAGGTCCTCGACGGCGGGCATGGGCACCTCGGGAAGAAAGAGGGCCGGGGCGGCACGGGGCCGCCCCGGCCCGGGCAGGCACGACAGGAGGGAAGGCGTGCCCGCCGCTACACGGGCAGCGACTGGCCCCCGCCGAAGATGATGGTGGCGCCGCTCAGCAGCGTGGGCGTGGCGCCGCCGGTGAAGGCGATGGTCTCCGCGAAGCGGATCCGGTCATGCGCCGCCGGCACCACCTCCTGGAGGTCCACGTCCAACTCGGCCGCGATGCTCGCGGCGGTGACGGTGAGGCTCACCACCTCGCCATCGCGCTTCTTCGCGTCCACCCACGCGGTCCCGTCCGGGCTCGTCTGGAGCTTGTACGTGGCCGAGGTGGTGGTGGGTGCGCCGGTGGTGGCGCCCGTCGTGACGGAGAAGACGAGGCTGCGGTAGGTGCCGAAGGTGAAGGCCGCGCCGTTGCGCGTGCCCGCGGCGTTGGCGGCCGGAGCGTGCGAGAGGTTGGCGGCGTGGATGAAGGCGCCGGTGTTGTTGCGCGTCGGGTGCATGGTGGTGTCCTGGTAGGGATTGAAGTGGTGGCGCTCGGACTACCCGCCGTAGGTAGCGCCCGTGAGGAAGGCGAAGGACTGCCGGTGGCGCAGGGCCCAGTCGCCCTCCCACACCGCGCGCAGCGTCATCTGGTCCGCCTCGAAGTCGCCGGTGGACTCGCCCACCGTGACGTCCATGGCCGACGCCTCGCCGTAGTAGAGCTGCGCCGCCAGCCCGAAGCCGATGTGCTCCTTGCCCGCCAGCGCCTCCGTCACCTTCACCGGGAAGCCGTTGAGGCGCGGGTCCTCGAAGTTCTGGAGGCCGGGGAAGACGTAGCCCGCGCTGTCGCGCAGCTCGGACAGGTAGAGGTGGTTGGCCGAGTCCATGAAGTAGAAGGGCAGGTTGCCCGCCAGCTTCAGCTTCGAGGCCAGAATCGGCTTGATGAGCTTGAGCTTCAAGTCGTTGCGGATGTTGTCGATGGTGGTGCCGGTGATGGCGTTCTTGTTGGCGTTGGGCACCAGCTCGAAGACGCCGGTGGGCTTCTTGGCGCCCTTGCCGTAGAGGCCGGCCAGGTCCGTCTCCAGGGCCATGGCCTGGGCCACCTCGCGGCCGACGTCCGCGGACGCGGTGCTGTTGCCCAGGCGCATCAAGTCATTGGACATGGGCACCAGCGCCATGGCCTTGTGCGCGCCCAACTCGACGGTGCCCGTCTTCATGTCGGACTTCTCCGGCGCCTGGGACTCGCCCACCCAGAAGACAGACGGGCCCTGGTTGATGCGGCCGATGGTGAACTTGCCGCCGTAGCCGGAGACGGTGCGCGCACCGGCGGCCAGGAGGATGGCGTCCGCGCGCAGCAGCTCGATGACTTCCTCGGAGCGCGTCTCGCGGGAGTAGAGGGCGCCGCCCTGCTCGAAGATGCTGTTGAAGACGCCCACCGACTTGCAGCGCTCCACGTAGGCCTTGAGCTTGTCGAGGCCCGGCCGGTCCGAGATGCCCAGGCGCTCGGCGCTCCGGACGTAGTTGGCCTTGATGAGGACGCCCAGGCGGGCCTGCGCCGCGCGGCCGTCGGGCGGATCCATCTGGAGGTCTTTCGCACCGGACGTCACCGGGCCCGGGACGACGGGGTTGGGGCGCGAGGCGATGGCGGCCTCGGCGGCCTTCACGGCGGCCGCGTCCACCGCGCGTTGGAGGGACTCAGGGAGGGCCGGCGCGGCGGCGGGCGGGGTGGCGGCCGGGGGCTTCGGCTTCGTCTTGGTCTTCATCGTGAGGGCTCCAGAGGCTGCAAGGGGTTGGGGAAGAGAAGGGGCGGCCTACGCGGCCAGGGCGGAGTAGCGGCGCAGCTCGCTGCCACTGAGGGCGGCGGCCTGCTGGACGGTGAAGCCGAAGTGCTTGCGGACCTGGAGGCGGAGCGCCTTCGCCTCCTCCTCGTCGGGCTCGACCTCGGACGCGGCCTCCTCGTCGGGCAGCGCGTCGTCTTCCGCGTCATCCTCCGCGCCCTCGTCCTCCTCCTCGGTCTCGTCGTCCTCGGACTCCTCCGCGCTGGCGGCCTGCTCCTCGCTGTCCGCGGGCAGGTCCACCTCCTCGCCAGAGAGGTACGCCTCCAGGTCGCTGATGCTCTGGTCGAGGCTGGCCTTCGCGCCCTCGGCCACCCAGACCAGCAGGTCGTGTTCACCCCCGACGAGGGCGTCTGAGTCCGCGAGGAAGTCCGCCGTGAGCTTCGCGCCTACCTGGAGGTGCGTGAGCAGTCCCTCCGCGAAGGCCTCGGGTGTGAGCGCTCCCGTGGCCGCGCCCTCGTCGCCGACGTCCTTCTCGGCTTCCTCCTCGTCCTCCTCCAGCGCGTCACCCTCCGACTTGAGGACAGCGAGGACGGCGGCCTGGCTGGCCGCCAGCGCCTTGAGGGCGGAGGCGAATCCCGGGTGGCGCCGGCTCGTGCCCACCGAGCGCAGGCGCACCGCGTCCGGGTTGGCCGGCACGTTGACGATGGAGACCTCCAGCAGCTCCACCAACGGGTAGTCGAAGCCGCCCTCGGCGTTGGGCACCGGCTCCTCCACAGGCACGAAGCCGATGGAGCAGGTGAAGAGCGAGCCGGCCTTCACCTTGCCGGACACCGTCTTGGACAGCTCGTCCACCTCGTCGAAGACGGGGGCCATCACCCACGCGTCGCCCTCGCGGTAGCAGCGCCCGAAGCCGATGGCGGGCGTCCAACTGTTGTGCTCCCAGAGAAGCGGCACGCGCACCTCCTCGCCGTCGGCCTTCACGGCCAGGACGCGGTCCCGGTGTCTGTCCAAGGCGGGGGAGGTGATGCGGAAGACGGGTGCGCCGGCCGCGCCCTCGGCGGGCGGGGCGGCGCTGAGCAGCTTCTGGCGGATGGACTTGGGCTTGCGCATGCCAGGAGAGAAGGGGCGGCGCCTGGCGCTACACGCGATCCTCCTCGCCGCTCCTGTCGCGCGGCGGGTGGGGCGTGGCGTTCGCCGCGGCGGACTCCACGTTGTTGCCCCCGCCCGCGCCGGGCATGGGCGTGGGGCGTTGGCCCTCCAGCTCCGGTACCGGGGGCAGCCCCGCGAACTTCCGCCACTCGTTCCAGAAGACACCCTCGGAGGGCGGTGTCGTCATCGCGCGGAAGGTGCGCTCCCACTCCTGCGGACGCGGATCCTCGTAGTCCAGGATGACGTCCCGGTCGATGAGGGGCACGAGGCAGTGCTGGTACCAGGAGCGCCAGAACTCCAGGCGCGGCGCCACGGCGTATTCCGCCAGGTGGTACTTCGCGGCTTCCGACGTGGCGCGGTTGCTGGAGGTGAGGTCGCCCACCAGCTCCGGCGGGACGTTGTACGCTTGGCGCACGTACGCGCGCAGGCTGGACGAGAGTTCCTTCGCCTGCAGCTCGCGGTAGTTCACCTGCACCTGGGCGAGCGTCACGTCGCTGGGCGCGAACCACACCTTGCCCGCGTTGCGCGCGCCCTGGAACTCGGCGTTGAACTTCTTCTGGATGTCCTCTGCGGCCTCGCCCGTGGTGCTGCCGTCGTCGTTGTTTTTGCTGCCCAGGCCGACGATGGCGGCGGGGATGCCGCCGCGCTCGAAGGTGGCCTTCGTCGCCTTGTCGATGGACTCGATGGTGTCGAGCTTGTCGCCCAGCGCGAGGCCCCGGCCGGCGCCGCGCCCCTCGGGGTTGGCCGGCGCCAGCGTCTTCACCCAGAGGACGTCGGCCTCCGGCACCTGGCCCTGGAACTGCTGGTAGGAGATGAAGAAGAGGGGGCGGCCCAGCGCGGGCGTCATCGTCACGCAGTGGGGCGGCACCACCTCCCAGCCCACCGGGCGGCCGTCCGTGCCGCGCAGCAGCACCAGGAAGGCCTCGCCCACCAAGTCCACGTGGAGCTGCGCGAGCTTCCGGTACTCGCGCCCGGGGAAGCGCGGGTGCGGCGACTCCAGGAGCGTGAGCAACTCGTGCGTGTCCAGCTCCACCAGTTCGCCCCGGGTGGTGGCTTCAGCCAGGGCCTTGCGGCGCTCCAGCCCGTGCAGCGACTTCCAGCGCGGATCCATGCGCTTTTCGCCGGGGCGCACCCTCTTGAAAGCACGCCACCGGGGCGTGGCCACCGCGTCCGCCACGGTGTCCACCACGGTGCGCAGCCAGTCGTCCTCCTCATAGGCGAGGAGAACCTCCCGGCTGCCCCGGCGCGGGCTGAAGCTGATGAGGGGCAGAGCGTGGGTGAGCTGCGGCTTGCCGCCCGGTGGGCCCGGCACGAGGCCGAGCGCCTTGGCGACGCGGAGGAGAAGGGAGGCCATGCCCGAAGAGAAGGGGTGCCTGCGTCCTTCGCGGCCCTGTCTTTGCGCCGTGGCGTCCGCCGTGCTGTGCTCTATCTTCTGCGGAGGCTCATTAGACCTACACCGCAAAGGGGGCGGCATGTCGCAAGCTGTTTTTGAGGTGGCCGAAGGGCTTGGGAAGATTGAGCAAGAACTCCAGGCAGTCGAAGGACGTCGCAAGTCATGGAAGGATGGGACAGCTGGAAAGGCATTACAGGCTGCCAAGGCCGTGGTTGATGATGTTAACCGGTCAGTCCCCAATGTCGGTCAAACGAGGTTTAGGCTTGAGGTTCATCACCTTCAGACCGAGACGGATAGCGATGGCTTCGAGATTGTTTTGGCAGGCGGCCCTGGGGTTGGGTTTGAGAGAAACAACCGAAATGGCGCGATGGAACATATTCACGAGCACGCGGCGCGGCTGAGGTTCTCTCAGGAGGTGCGAGGGCTCGTTTTTGTGCGCATGCTCGACGGACTCTTGGGGAACTCAACTCCGACTGTTGCTTGGGCTGAGTATTACGAGCCGTACATGATTGCTTCGAATGAGAAAGTACTCACCCTCCTTCTGAAATTCATGAAGCGCGCGACCAGTGATCATTGGACAGCGAAAAAGGACGCGCTTCCGCCTAAGCCGTAACGCTGCGGTCTATTCCGGGTCGACCTCAACGTCAGGTTGTGAGTCCGCTGCGGCGCCGATGTTTCGCCGCATCTTCACGACGTGCTTGTAGATGGGCCACACCATGGCGTCCACGCGATCATCCCGCGCGTGGCCGCCAGGCGCTCCGGTGAACTTGCCGAGCTGCTCCTCGAGCTTCTCGTGCTTGCCCACCATGTGCACAAGGCCCGCCGCAGCGAGCATGGAGACGGGCGCGGCGCGCTCCGCCTTCGAGTTGCGTGCGCGCTCGGTGAGCACCTTCACCTTCGCCAGGGTGTGGATGGTCGCCGTCACCATGCTGCCGCCCGTGTTCGTCTCCGCGAAGATCCAGGCGCGCGGTCGGCCACCGGCGTCCTTCTTCGCGCGGGGCTCCCACTCCTTGAGCGCGGCCACCGCCTTCTTCGCCCAGGCCGCCGGCTCGGGGCTCTTCAGCGAGAGGTCCGCGAGGATGTACGCGTGGTCGCGCCCGTCCGCCTCGCGACGCACGCCCACCACCACGATGCCGTGCTCGTCCGCGCCCTTCTTCTCGCCGGTCGCCGGGTCCAGGCCGATGACGATGCAGTCATAGACGGAGGGTTTGTCCTTCGGCTTCACGCGCGAGGCGTTCCAGTCCACGCCGCGGAAGAGGGCGGGGTCCAGGTCGAACTCCAGCTCGCCGTAGAACTCGCGCCGTCCGATGGCGCTCTTCGCCGCGTCGCGCGCCTGGAGGGAGTAGGCGTCGTCCAGGTGGGCGCTGTTGTCCAGGGTGCTGGAGCGCGAGAGGACGAGGCCCTCGCGCTGCTTGAGGATTTCGCGGAACAGTTCCGTGGGCGCGGGCGTGGTGGTGATGACCTTGCGGCTGGACAGGCCCAGCTCACGCATGCGCTTGGACGTGCCGCGCCCGACGCGGCAGCACTCATTCCAGACGGCGACGGGGTCCTTCTTCCAGGCCACCACTTCGTCCAGCCACTCGAAGGTGTAGCCGTAGCCGCGGAACTTGTCCGCGTCCGCCGCCGGCAGGTAGTCGGCCTTCACGCCGTTGGGGAAGATGAGCTGCTTCTTCGACTTCAGGTGCTCGGGGCGGAACCACGGCGGCGCCAGGGTGATGATGCCGCTGGGACCTTCGAGCTGATTCTTCTGAATCTCCGTGTACGTGGGGCCGACGATGAGAATGCGCGCCTCGGGGTCCGCCTTCGCTTCGCGGAGGACGGCGCAGGCGCCCGCGTGTGTCTTGCCCGCGCCACGCCCCCCGAGCAGGAACCAGGTGCGCCACCGCGCGTGCTCGGCGGTGAGCATGTCCGGGGGCTGCTGGGCGGGGCGCAGGGAGTACTCGGGCTCGTAGAAGATGACGAGCAGCTCCTGCGCCGTGAGCCCCATCCGGTCGGAGAAGCCCGCGGTGGTGCCGAACTTCTCCCGGAGGAAGAGCGCCAACTGGTCCAGGCGGGAGTAGCGGCCGTGCGTCTCGGGGCGGATGACGGGAAGGCCCTGGAGCAGGTCCTTCCCGGCGGTGACGGCTTTGGCTTTGGTCATGCCCTCCAGAAGGGCCGGCTACTCCTCTTCGGCCGGCGGGGGCGGCGCTGCCTTCTTGTCCTCGTTGGTGAGGAAGCGGGACAGCCGCTCCGCCAGCGTCTTCTGCGCCTCCTCCGGACTGACGAGCTCGAAGGCCCCGCCATCGCCGCTCGTGGGCCCGGCGGTGCGCGGTAGGGTGAAGTTCTTCGGGTCGCTCAAGCCCAGGCGCCAGCGCAGCCACTTGTCGTTGAAGTTGCGGTTGCCGATGTTCTCCAACTGGGCCTCATGGAGCATCCGGCGGAAGTGCGCGCCGGCCGCCTCGTACTCCATGACGAAGGCCGTGTAGAGGTCCGCCTCCCCGCGCTCGATGGCCTCGGCGCCGCGAGTGCGCCAGCCTTGGACGACGGTGTCCGTGGTGGCGACCAACGCGGCCGCGTCGCGCAGGGTGAGGCCCGCCGCGACGTGTCGGCAGAGCTGGAAGGCGAGCTGCTCCGTCAACGTCGTCGTCGGCCCGGGCTTGCCGAGCGGCTTGTACTTGAGCAGCGGGTCGAGGCGCACTGCCTCCTCGGGCTCGCGCTCGGCCTCGTGGTTGCGGTGGCGGGCCATGCCCTCCCAGAAGGGGCGCCAGCAGCCCGCTATCGCACGTGTCCCGCAGGACGCCCACGCCCACGTGCGAGCGCGCACGACGCGCCAGCGGGCCAGGGACGCCGCGTGGGGGCCAAAAAATCAGGGGGTCGCCTCAGAGATCGCCGGGGATTTCCGGGAGATTTCCGCGTCGCAAGATTGCAGCGCGCCGAGCAATCCCGAAACTTGGCGTACATGTGGGTTTCCCACCCCAGGGGGGCTGTCGGCGGGCCCAGTGGCACGTCCGTTGCCGCCACGACGCGTGCCGGTGCTCGCCGTGCCTGGGGAACATCGAAAAAGCGCAACTTCGCCGTCTCGGGTCCGCCCTTCGGCAAGCATCCGCCCTACACGTTCGTGTCCGCCCGCCAGTCCCCTCGGGCGCACACCGCCGCCCGAACACGGGACCGCAGCACATCCCCGGGCATCAGCTCGAGTAGCCGCGCCACGAGCCGCGCCTTGCCGGCGGAACGCAGGCCTCGCGCCGCGCCCACTTCCTCCAGTAGCGCCAGCAGCTCACCCCGCCAGAGCAGTTGCAGCGTGGCGCCCGGGTTCGGGCTGGGGTTGTCCGCCGCCGGCCGCACGTCCTCCAGCGTGACGCCTTCCGCACCACCGCGTGCGAGCACCAGCCCCCACCAGATCGGCACCAGCGTCTGCCCGCGCGCCAGGTGGCGGGCTCCCGCGACGAGGGTGCACCTGTCCAGGACGGCGCTGTAGCAGTGGGCCTGGGCGGGCAGGCGGCGCAGGGTGTCCGCGTCCGCCTTCACCTCGTACCCGAGGAACCGCGCCGGGCTGAGCGCGGCTAGGTCCACGCGCACCAGCCCGTACTCGAGCCCCAGCTCCGGCAGCACCCGCGCCTCTGGGTACGCGGCCTGGACGAGGCGCACCAGCGGCGGGCGGACGTCGGCGTCGTGCATGCCCAAGTGGAAGGGGCGTCTCTCCGCCCGGAGGCCCGATCATCGAATGCATTCATTTCGTCATCGGAGCCCGGTGCGCACGTATTCGCCGTCTGGACCGTGGTCCGCAGCTGAAAGCCCAGTGTCCTCGCGCGGTTGACGGTGCGCACCGAACGGCGTGGATCCGGTGGGACCATTTCGAGCCCCGGACCGGCCCTCGGAAGGGAAAGCCCTGTCGTTCCGAGGGGATGACGGTGGGACCATGGCGATGATCCAGGTGGAGGGGGTCTGAACGGATCAGACCCCCTGCGCAAGGGTCACATCCTATGTGACCACCCCTTCCTCCTGGGTATGCCGTGCCCGCCGTCCACCTGCCCCGTCTGCGCCACGCAGATGCCGAAGCGCGCGGGCCCGGGGCGTCCGCTGTCCACCTGCGCCACGGAGCGCTGCCGCCTCGTGGTGGAGCGCAACCGGAAGCGCGAGCGATGCGCCCGGTGTGCGGACCGCATCGCGACGCATGCCGAGCGCATGGCCGCGCTGTGCCGCCCCTGCCAGGGCGAGGTGGTGCGGATGGCCGCCCCTTCCTCCGGGGAATGAACAGGCTGACGGGGAGGAGCAGATGAGCAAGGCGACTGCGACGGTGAAGGTTCGGCTCGTCGTCGAGGTGAAGGTGAGTGCCACCTGGGGCGAGGACTGCACCGTGGGGCAGGTCCAGGAGCAGGGCACACGCGAGGCCATCGCGAAGGTGACGCGCCTGCTCACGGACTCAGCGGCATCGGTGGTTCAGGTGGACGGCTGCGCGATGACCCTGACCCGCGAGCCGACGCGATGAAGACGCTCGCCGTGGGCCTCTGGCTGGCGTGGTTCCAGGCAGTGACGGTGGCGGCCATCGTCTTCCTGCGCCTGTTGCTCTGGGCGTCCGGCATCCCAGCCGAGGAGGGCTGGCGCATCGCCGTCGCCTTCGTCGCGCTGGGCGCGGGCGCCCTCGTGGCGAGCATCGCCGCCACGACCGACGCGCTAGAGGAGCAGGCCCGGGCGCTCCTGACTTGGCACGTGGCGCGGCGCTATCGGCAGGCCACACCGCACCAAGTGGATGGGCCGTGAGCTCAGCCTGGAGCTACTTCCCGTGCTTGGTCGGGTCCAGGTTGGTCGGGTCCAGGCTCGAGTCCATGCTCAGCGCGCCTGGGCCTGCTCCGAAGCCGACGCCCTTCAGCCCATACTTCCGGCCGTAAATGGCGCGCAGAAGGTGGTCCACCTGCTCGCGCTTCTCCGCCGTCGCCTTCTCATACGCCGTGGAGCGGGCGCTCGGCGTGACGTCGGTGCCTTGGGTGTCCAGGATGGCATCCACTTGCTTGCGCACACTTGGCGATTCCATGGCGTAGATCTTTTCGAAGTCGTCGTTGGTCATATCTGGCTCCTCATTTTGTTGTCGTGCCTGGGTGGGTGAAGCGACGCGGGTGGCGAGCAGTGCAAGGTGTTGCGCTCGCCCTGTCCTCGTTGATGAAGCGGCGGCTTCGAGAACACGGAGCCGTCAGCGCATCTCCCCAAGCTTCAGCAGAACCGTTTCGAGACGGTAGGGACCGCCAGGACAGCTCCACTCAGTCTCGCGGGCAGGGGGGACGGGCCGGTGTGGCCCTCCCGCGCGGCTTCCACGAGGACGCTCGCGGCGCTCGCTGGGGCCGCATCCTCGTACCTGCGCTGGGCGAACTGTCCCGGTGGGCATGGCAGCCGTGGGAACCCGCCGAGCCTCGCGGTCTACGCGCTCCCGGGTGAGGCCGCCCCTTCTGTCCGGACATGAGCGCCTCCCCCGCCCAGAC
>SECN01000005.1 GCA_004173515.1 Myxococcaceae bacterium
TGCGCGTCGTAGATCTCCTGCTCGACCTTGTAGCGGCGCAGGTACGGCACGCGCACCAGCTCGATGCGGCCCTTGAACGACGCGAAGTCCGGCAGCTCCTTGAAGGCGGACAGGTGCTTCTCGTTGGAGGAGGCGATGAGCACCTCGTCCAACTGGAGCACGAACGGCTCCAGGGGCACCTCGCCCGTCTCGCTGAAGCCGAGCAGGTACTTGAAGGCCTCCAGCGGGCGCTTGAGCAGGTCCGCGTATTCGATGAGGCCCCGGTTGGCATGCACCAGCGGGCCGTGCGGCTCGAAGAGCACCGTGCTGTGCAGCGCGGCGGGCAGGTTCAACTGGGTGCGGTCCGCGGAGATCTGCTGCGCGGCGGCGTCCACGCTCATCTGCGGCTCCACCGTCACCGTGCCCACCTGGTAGCGGCGCGACACGTAGAAGCGCTCCACCTGCACGTGACGCAGGACCTTGAGGTAGTCCCCGCCATAGGAGTTGAGCAGCGCGGTGTAGATGCGGCGGCACTTGGCGCACAGCTCGCCGTCGCGCAGGTAGTCGGAGAGGATGAAGTCCCCCGTCTCCCCGTCCCCCAGGCCCTTCTTCTTGAGCCCCCCTTCCAGCAGGTTCCTGCGCTCCGACGGGGGCACCGCGAACAGCGGGTGGTCGCGCAGCTCGCAGGGCATCCGCAGGTCCAGGGACTCCGCGTCCAGGTGGGCGAACGTGGTCAGCTCACCCTCGCCGGAGCCCGTCCCCGGGCGCTCCCCGAAGCCGATGGAGCCCTTGATGAGCTTCTCCGACGGGAAGACCCAGGCGATGCGGTACAGCGCGCCCTGGGGCTGGCGGGAATAGTCCTCCATCCCCTGCTTCAGCGCGTTGACCAGGCTGGACTTCGCGCTGCCGTTAGGCCCGTGCAGCATGATGAGCTTGTTGATGCGGCCGGCGCGCACGAAGTTGCCCAGCAGCCGGTAGAGGGCGTTCTGGATCTCCTCCTGCCCGGCGACGCGGCCGTCCCGGTCCGTGGAGGGCGCGTCGAAGACCTTGAAGCGCCGGATGGTCCCGGTGGGGTGCGGCACCTGTTCGGTGCCGTAATGGTCCATCACATCCCGCAGGTACTGCGCCGCGTTGCGCGCCTGACCTCGCGGGTCCGCGAAGAAGAGCGTCAGGTACTCCTCGAACGAGAGGATGGACCGGTTCTTGACGAAGTCGGCGCTGACCTGCGCGCCCACCTCCTGCAGATAGCCCTTCGCTTCCACGGCGGCTCCCCTCTGGTGCGTGGGTGAATCCCTCGGATGTAGCCACGGCGCGTGGCCGTCGCATGTGAACCCCAGGGGAGGACCTTCGTTCCCGTTCCCCGGGATGTAAAGCGAGCGCCCCCTGCCCCAGGGCCGGTGTGTTCGGGGGCGAGCGGCCGGCCGGGCCCGGGTGGCAAGCCCCAAGGGCGGTGGCTCACCCGGGGGGCGGGCGTCGGACGAACGACGGATGGTAAGCGATTCGCGCACCCGTGACGGGTGAGATACGGTCCCGGGTGCTTCTCCTCGGAACCACGGAAAGCCCCACCCGGAGCCCACACGCGATGCACAAGGAGCCCATCATCGGCATCGACCTCGGCACGACGAACTCGTGCGCGGCGATCGTCGAGGAGAACGGGAACGTCAAGCTCATCCCCTACAAGGGCGGCGAGTACACCATCCCCTCCATCTTCGCCATCGACGACAAGGGCAACGAGCTCATCGGCTTCGAGGCCAAACGCCAGTGGCAGCTCAACCCGCGCAACACCGTCTACGGTGCCAAGCGTCTGGTGGGCCGCGCCTTCGGCAGTGATGTCGTCGACACGATGAAGAAGGTCGTGGCGTACAACATGCGCCCCGGCACGAAGAACGAAGTCACCCTGGACGTGGGCAAGAAGGAGTTCACCCTCCAGGAGATCAGCGCCAAGATTCTGGGGAAGATCCGCGAGGTCGCCTCCAACTACCTGAAGATGCCGATCAAACGGGCGGTGGTGACGGTGCCCGCCTACTTCAACGACCGGCAGCGCCAGTCGGTGAAGGACGCCGGCAAGCTCATCGACCTGGAGGTGGTGCGCATCATCAACGAGCCCACCGCGGCGGCGCTCGCCTACGGCGTGGGCAAGGGGCTGGCGGAGAAGGTCGTCATCTACGACCTGGGCGGCGGCACCTTCGACGTCTCCATCATCGAGATCCGCGACCGCGTCTTCGAGGTGAAGTCCACCGGCGGCGACGTGTTCCTGGGCGGCATCGACTTCGACAACGCCATCATCCACCACGTCCTCAAGGACTTCGCGGCCAAGACGGGCATCGACCTGGCCACGGACCCGGTGGCCATGCAGCGCATCAAGGACCTGGCCGAGCGCACGAAGATCGACTTGTCCGCGCGCGAGGAGGTCCCCTTCAACATCCCCTTCATCACGATGACGGCGCAGGGCCAGCCCCTGAACATCGAGATGAAGTTCACGCGCAAGATGCTGGAGCAGCTGACGAACCAGCTCGTGGACCGCACCCTCCAGATGGTCGCGCGCGTGCTGGTGGACTCCGGCCTGTCCACCAAGGACATCGACGAAGTCATGCTCGTGGGCGGCCAGACGCGCATGCCCGTCGTGCAGGACCGGCTCACCAAGTTCTTCGGCAAGCCGCCCAGCAAGGGCGTCCACCCGGACGAGGCCGTGGCCATTGGCGCCGCGCTCTACGCGCACTCGCTCCAGGACGACACCAACCTGCGCATCCAGTTGCTGGACGTGATTCCCATGGCCATTGGCCTGGAGCGCGGCGACGGCGGCTTCCACGTCGTGTTCCCGCGCAACGCGTCCATCCCCAACGCCAAGCAGCTGCTGGCCACCACCAGCGTGGACAACCAGACCGAGCTCGCCATGCGCATCTACCAGGGCGACCACGACGTGGTGGCGCGCAACGACATGCTGGGCGAGTTCACCTTCTCCGGCATCCCGCCGTCCAAGGCCGGCACGGTGAACGTGGAGATCATCTTCGACGTGAACGTGGAGGGCATCCTCACCATGAAGGCGAAGGATCCCGTCTCCGGCCGTGAGATGAAGACCACCGTGCGCGTCACGCAGAACTGACGCGCGAAGCCCCGCGCCCGGGGCCGTCGTCCCGGGCGCCAGAAACACCACGGCGCCCCTGCCAATGAAGGCGAGGGGCGCCGGGTGGGAAACACCGACCGCTTGGGGGAAACCTCAGGCGGTCTTCTTTTCCTTCTCCATGACGATCTGCGGAGGCTCGTGCTTGGTGATCACCTGTTCGGTGATCTTGCACTCCTTGACGCCCTCGCACCAGGGCGTTCTTCGGGATCGTGAGGATGGTGACGAGGTCATCCTCCTTCAGGTCGTTGAGCGTCGCGATCATCGGCAGACGGCCGATGAACTCCGGGATCATCCCGAACTTCATCAGGTCTTCCGGCTCCGTCATCGCCAGGAGGTCACCCACGCTGCGCTCTTCCTTGTGGGTGATCTTCGCGCCGAAGCCCAGGCCCTTCTCACCCACGCGGCGCTTGATCACGCCGTCGATGCCGTGGAAGGCACCGCCGCAGATGAAGAGGATGTTGGTCGTGTCGACCTGGACATACTCCTGCTGGTTGTACTTCTTGCCGCCGCGCGGCGTGACGTTGGCGCGGGTGCCTTCGATGATCTTCAGGAGCGCCTGCTGCACACCCTCGCCGCCCACGTCGCGGGTGGCGCTGGGCATGTCACCCTTGCGCGCGATCTTGTCGATCTCGTCGATGTAGACGATGCCGCGCGCCGCCTTCTCCACGTCGTAGTCGGCGTTGTGGAGCAGGTTCTGGATGATGTTCTCCACGTCCTCGCCCACGTAGCCGGCCTCGGTGAGGCTGGTGGCATCCGCGATGGTGAACGGGACGTTGAGGAAGCGCGCCAGGGACTGGGCGAGGAGCGTCTTGCCGGAACCCGTGGGGCCGATGAGCAGGATGTTGCTCTTCTGCAGCTCCACTTCCTCGCCGCTGGGGCTCTTCACGCCAGGGCGCGGCCGGGCGGCGGGCTTCTTCTGGTAGATGCGCTTGTAGTGGTTGTAGACCGCGACCGAGAGGACCTTCTTCGCCTGGTCCTGACCGATGACGTATTCGTCGAGGAACGCCTTGATCTCCAAGGGCGTGGGCAGGCTGACCTGAGGCTTGCCCTCCTCGCGTTCGTTCTCGTCCGCGATGATGTCGTTGCACAGCTTGATGCACTCGTCGCAGATGTAGACCGTGGGTCCGGCGATGAGCTTCCGGACCTCGCGCTGCGACTTGCCGCAGAACGAGCAGGACAGGTTGACGTGGTGCTCCTTCTTCACTGCCGCCTCCGAAGTTCGCCAGGCCCCGGGGCGCCCGAGGCCTTCTCCGCCGACCACCGCACTCCAACACCCTCGAAACCGCCCACGTCTCAGACGGCTCCAGGCCCACCTGCTACAGGCCCTTGACCCACTATAGGGCCCTCCCCTCCAGGCAGGAAGCCCAGCGGAGGGGGCCCCTTCGCGGAGCGTTCAGCCCCGGTCAGGTCGGTGTTGGATAACAGCGACTCAGGCGTCCGTCACGCTCGACGCGAGTTCTTCGACATCGTCCGCGAGGGCGGCCGCCCGCTCGGCGACAGCGTTCGGCACCCGACGGCTCCCGGCCAGCTCGGAGGCGAGCTTTCGCGCCAGCTGCGCCAGTTTCCGTACCTGGGTGCTCTCCGGGGGCGGCTCGGGCGGCGGACGGGGGAAGCGCTCGGTGAACTCCTTCTTGAGTTCCGTGGGCGACTTCTCCGGGCTCCAGATGCTGTCGCGCAGCGACTTGTACTCGGTGGGAGACAGTTGCCCCCGCTCCTCGGCGTCGGCCAGGACTTCCACCACCTCGAAGGCCGGGGCCTTCTCGGGGAATTCCTGCTGCTGGAGTTCCTCGGGGGCCTCGTGCTTGGCCAGGAAGCTGAACGAGCGCGTGAGCTTCAGCGCCGTCTGCTTCTTGATGTGCAGCTCCTTGAGGCAATAGGCCTCGAAGGTGGCGTGGCCCCACTCCTCGTACCTGGCCTCGTCCCGGACCTGGACGAGCAGCTTGCCCAGCTCCGCCCAGGTGGACTTGAACTTCTTGGCGGCCACCAGGACGGTGTGGCGGAACGTTCCCGGGGGAACGCTCAGGGCCTTCTTCGAGATCTCGACTTCGGCGACGGATGCGGCGGACATGCCCTTTCTATCGGGCACGTCCGGGGGGTGGGCAAGAAAGTCACCCTACCCGCGCTTGCCGATGTTGAACGAGAGGCCCACGGTCGCACGCTCGCCGTCGTAGGACTTGAAGGGCCACTTCTTCAGCTCCGTGAAGAGGCAGTCGTAGAGCGGCCCCTGCTTGAACTGGGGGTTGTCCACCCACAGCTTCGCCACGCGGCCGTCGTTGCCGATGACGAACTCCATCGGAATCTTCGCGGCCAGGCCCGGCGTGCGCTCGGCCTCCTCCTTGAAGCAGCGGAAGAGCGTGTTGCGGTTGCCGGACACGACGCGGTTGATGGCGTTCTGGTCGAACTGCTGGGCCATCTCCAGGCCGTCGGGGTCGGTGGACACACTGCCCGTCCGGGGCGGACGGCTGGTGGCGCTGGCCACGGCGGTGCCCGCGGGCTTCGCGGTCGTCCCGGTGCCGGTGCCGGTACCCGTTCCGGGGGCGCGGTCCGGACGGCGCGGATCGTTGGAGGGATAGGCGAACAGGTCCTCGTCCCCGGCGCGCGACTGGGCCAGCCGGATGGTGGGCGGGTCCATGGTGATGCCGTCGCCCTCCTCCTCCGCGCCGAACCAGCCGTACACGGCCGCGTTGCGCGCGATGTACCAGCCCGCGACGCCCAGGAGCAGCGCGACACCGGCGGCGACCCCGCCCAGCACCTTCACGCGGCGCTGGTTCTTCGCCTGCTCGACGAGCATCGTCGCGGCGACGCGGCCCTGCGCCTCGTAGCGCGCGATGTGCACCTGGAAGGCGGCGGTGTCCCGCAGCGTGCGGAAGTCCCGCTCCCCCGCGGGCGCCACCGGGCTGTCCGGGGTCAACTCCCCCGTGTAGAGCTTCTCGACGATCTGGGAAGCAGTGATGGGCCCCAACACCAGGTCGCCCTGGCGGAAAAGCCACTGCGCATCACTGTCCACCGCGGGTTCTAGTTGTCCGGCCAGCATTCGCGCGGGAGTATCGTGTGTCTGCCCGCGCCATCGCAACGCCATGGCCAAGAACGCTCCCCGACGAATTCCCGCCGTACTGTGGACTTGGTACCGCGGCGGAAACTTCCGCGGCTTCCAGCGCCAGGTGGAGGGTCCGACCGTCCAGGATGCCCTGGAGGACGCCCTGGCCCAGGCCGGTTCGCCCGCGACGGTGATGCCGTCGGGCCGCACGGACCGGGGGGTCCACGCCCGGATGCAGGTCATCAGCCTGCGCCTGGACGAGGATGTGCCGCCCGAGGAGCTGCCCCGGCGGCTTGCGCCCTGGCTCTCCCCGGACGTGGGCCTGTGCGTCGCGAAGCGGCCGCCGGGGTCCTTCCATGCGCAGTGGAGCGCGTGCGGGAAGGAGTACCGGTACCGGCTGACGCTGGGCGCGCCTCCAACGGAAGCGTGGCGGCCCTACGCGTTGGACGTGGCGGCGGACGCGACACTCCAGGGCGGGCGCGCGGTGACGCCGGAGCGGCTGGAGACATTGCTCGAGCGCGCCGTGGGCACGCGGGACTTCACCGCGTTCCACGAGCGCTCGAGTCCCCAGAAGGCGCGCACGTTGGCCTCCGCCACCCTGCGCGAGCGGGGCGGTGGGCTGTACGAAGCGTGCCTGGAGGGAGATGGCTTCGCGCGCTACCAGGTCCGTTACCTGGTGGGCAGCGCGCTGAAGGTGGCCGCGGGGCTCCTGTCCGAGGAGCAATGGCACGCGGCGTTGGATGCGGGCACGTCCCTGGCCGGCTTCAAGGCCCCGGCGCATGGGCTGGTGCTGTGGGAGGTCCGCTATCCTTCCGCGGTGGACCCTTTCGGGCCCGGCGAGCGCCTCCATCCGCCCGGTCTGCCCGAATCGCCCCCCTTCACGTGAAGGGGCGCCGGGGTGCAGCGTGGCGCGTCTTTCAGTCCACGAAGCGCGCTTCGTACTTCGCCAGCAGGTCCGAGATGGCCTCCCGCAGGTACTCGCTCTGACGGATGCGCGTGGCGCGCGACAGCTCCTTCAGGGCATCGAGCTTCTCGCGGTTGAGACGAAACACGACCGAGGTGAGGCGGGGATTCATGTCCAAGTGCGCGACCTCCTACAGATGCGCACACCATCTCACAGAGTCGGACATCCGCAAGAATTTCTCACGATGCCGAGCCTACCGGGATGATCCACTGAAGCCCGGTGAAGACCTCGGTGTCCGCGCGCAGTCCGGAGCCGAACCCGAAGGTGAATCCGAGCCCGCCGTACAGCGCGAAATGATCCGAGAGGGTGTGTCTGGCGCCGAACCCTATGCGAGGCCCCAGCCACGGCCCAGAAATCGGACGCACGACACCTCGTCCTGGTCGTAGCCGACGGTGAGCCCCACGCCGAGATCCAACTGCGCGGCGAGCCCGGACGCGGTGGCGCTGCCGCTGATCCGTTCGGTGTACGTGGCGCCGGGCCCCGCGAAGAGGATCAGCGAGCGGCGGTGCGCGTACGGGCCGTCATCCACGTATTCGGCGGCGACGGCAGGCGCGGCCCCCAGGATCAACAAGAGGCCGGGGGCGCGGATCAGGAAGGACGGAAGGCGGAAGCCCTTCACCCCACCACCGGGAGCGGGAAGCCCTCGGCCTTCCCCTGCCCTGCCGGAGCCTGGGGGGTGATGCCGGCGGCCTCGTTGAGCCGGCCGGAGCGGAAGGGCTCCAGATCCAGCGCCACGAACTTGAAGCCCAGCGACTTGAAGGCGCCGTTGATCCGCTCGCGCACGGCGGCCTCGAAGAAGCGGGGGTACTCCACGCTGTCCAGTTCGATGCGCGCCACGTCCTGGTGGTAGCGCACGCGGAACTGCCGGAAGCCCAGGGTGCGCAGCTCCGACTCCGCGGCGGCGATCTGCAACAGACGGTCGCGCGTCACCGACGTGCCGTAGGGGATGCGCGACGCCAGGCACGCCATCTGCGGCTTGTCCCAGGTGGGCAGCCCCAGCGCGCGGCTCCACGCGCGGATCTCGTCCTTGGTCAGCCCGGCCTGCGCCAGGGGCGACACGACCTTGTGCTCCTTGGCCGCCTTGTGGCCGGGGCGGTGATCCTTGAAGTCGTCCGCGTTGAAGCCGTCCAGCACCACCGACAGCCCCAGCTCCGCCCGCTTCGCCTCGCAGAGGTCGTACAGCTCCGTCTTGCAGAAGTAGCAGCGGTTGGTGGGATTGGCGGCGTAGTTGGGGTTCGCCAGCTCGTTGCTGGAGACGACGACGTGCCGGGCGCCCAGACGGCCGGCCAGCTCGCGAGCCTCCTGCTCCTCTTCCGGGGCGACGGAGGCGGACAGCGCGGTGAGGGCCAGGGCGCGCTCGCCCAGCACCTCCACCGCGACCTTGAGGACGAAGGTGGAGTCCACGCCGCCGGAGAACGCCACCAGGGCGCTGCCCTGCGCGCGCAGGGATTCACGCATCGCCTCCAGTTTGGGGCGGGACGCGTCACACAGGGCCTGGATCTGCTCGGGGCTCAGCATGGGCAACTCCTAAAACGGAAGGGCCCCGGATTGCACGCGCATCGCGCACGCAACCTGGAGCCCTTCGCGAAGGAACGGCGGATTCGACGACTACTTGGCCTTGCGCTTGGCGGCCTTCTTCGCGGCCGGGGCCGGCTTGCCCACGCGGGCGGCGCGGGTGGCCGGACGCGCCTTGGCGCCCTTGGAACCCTTGTCCGCCTTGGGGGCCGCCACCTTCGCCGGCTTGGCGCCCTTGGCACCCACCATGCGAACCGGAGGATCCTCTTCGTCCTCGTCGCGGCGGGCCTTCTTGGGCAGCGGGTTGGCCTTCATCTTCTTGCCGGTGATGGTCTTCAGCTCGTCCGTGGACATCAGGCCGAGGTCCAGGAGGGCCTGGAAGATCTTCGCCGCGCCGTCCTCCACCGACTCCGTGTCGGAGTAGATGGTGACCTCGGGCGAGTTGGGCGGCTCGTACGGCTCCGTGATGCCGATGAAGTTCGGGATCTCGCCGTTGAGCGCCTTCTTGTAGCGACCGGTGGTGTCGCGCTCGATGAGCTTCTCCGTGGGGCAGTCGACGTAGACCTCCACGTACTTGCCCACCGCGCGACGCACCTCCTCGCGGCTCGACTTGTAGGGACTCACGCAGGGAACCAGCGCCGCCACGCCGTTGCGGCTCAGCAGGTTGGCCACGAAGCCCAGACGGCGGACCACCGTGTTGCGCTCATCCTTGGAATCGCCGATGCCCGCCCACAGGTCGTTCTGGAGATCGCCCTCATCAAGGACCTCCACGTTGCGCCCGACCTGCCGGAGGCGGGCCGCGATGTAGGCAGCCGTGGTGCTCTTTCCGGTCCCGGACATGCCGGTCAGCCAGAGGGTAAAGCCAGTGTTGGTGGCCATAAGGGTTCAAACTCCCTGCGTCCGGAGCGCTTCTTGCACGCGGCATGGGACGCGGCAGATCCAATAGACCGCTGCTTTATAGACGAAAACCCACCGAGTTGACAATTCGGACCCACCTTTCCGCAGGTGGGGGTTCCAACCGATCAAGTGCCTGCCCTTACAAGGGTTTTTCAAACCTGAAATCCGGCAGTGGGATCGGAACACCCTGAAAATCGCCCTTCATCCATTGAGAGGATGAGCCGGAGGTCGCCCTTCCGCCGTGGATGGAGATCACCTCATACGACACACCCGGCAGAAGTAGGACACCTCCTGGAGCGGCCTGTCGGCGGTCCTCGGCGGAGAAGGTGGCGGCGGTGTCGATGTGGGAGTGGAAGACGCTGACGAGGGTTTCACGCCGGGCTTCCGCCTCCAGGCAGACCTGGAGCCACGCCTCCGGGGCGAAGGCGTAGGCGACGCGCGGGGTCGCGGACGCGTTGGGCAGGGGCACGACGCGCCAGGGGCCGTCCTCCCCCTCCCCTTTCAGGATCACGCCGCAGCCCTCGAAGGGCCACGCGGACTCCAGGTGGTGGATCATCCGGGCGAGGACTTCCGGCGGGAAGGCGGGGCCACCCATGGCGCGGATCAGGGCTTCGCGGCCTTGCAGCGCGAGCACGGGCGTATTTCCAGGTCCGCCACCGCGCCCGGGGCGCTCAACCACCGGCCGCCCAGTGAGGAGCCCATGCCCAGCCGCAGCCGCTGGAACACCAGCGCGCCCAACGCCCCCAGGGCCACGCCCAGGGCTCCGTCCGGCGGTGTCCCCAGGTGGCGCACCGTTTCACCGAAGCACCAGACGCACCCGTCCGCGCCCCGGAACACCACCGCGCCACGCGCGCCGTCACCGCCCAGCGCCACCCAGGGGGCGTCTCCGCTCCAGGCCGCGGGCAGCTCCGCGAGCAGGCCGCCCCCGGGCGTGCCCGCCGCGTCCGGGTTCACCTCCGGCACCACCTGCGCCAGCATCGCGTCCACCGGCCGGCCCACGTCGCGCGCCGAGGCGAGGAACCCCGGCGACCAGGGGCCCATCGTCAGCCCGCCCACGCCCGTCACCGGCGTGCCGCCACCAGCCAGGTACGCCGTCGCGGTGAGGCCAGACGCGCCCAGGCCGTCCACCCGCGCGCCGCCCGACAGCAGGGCCTCCTGACCGCGCCCGCCCACCTCCCGCAGGAGGATCTGCCGGGAGTAGCGCTGGATCTGATCCTCGCTCAGCGCCATGCGGCCTTCAGCCTCCCGCCATGGCGGGGATGAGGGTGATCCGGTCGGCGTCCTTCACCGGCGTGTCCAGCGACTGGAGGGCGCGCACGTCCTCGTCGTTGAGGAAGATGTTCACGTACCGGCGCACCGCCCCGCGCTCGTCGAGGATCCGGGCGTTCATTCCGGGGTAGCGGGCATCCAGGTCGCGCAGCACTTCGCCCACGGTGGCGCCTGAGGCCTGCACCTCCGCCTGGTTGCGCGTCAGCGTGCGCATGGGGGTGGGAATGCGAATGGTGGCCATGATCATCTCCCCTGCTTTCGCACCAGCAACCGGTGGGTGCCATCACCGCGCGGCTCCAACGACACCACCTCGTGGCCCTCGTCGCGCGCGCTGCGGGGCACGTTCTTCAAGGGCTCCTCGCCCTTGAGCAGCACCTCCAACAGCGTGCCGGAGGGCAGCGATTCCAACTTCAGCTTGGTGCGCACATAGGTCATCGGACACACCTCGCGGGTGATGTCCAACGTCGCCGTCACGTCGGGCATGCGGTGTCCTCCTGGGACGAAGGGAACGGGGGCAGCGACTGGATGCCGCACCCCGGACAGTCCGGAGCGCGCGTCACCCTCACGGTGCGCCCCTCTAGCGTCGCGCCGTCGAGCACATGCAGCGTGGCCTCGCCGCGCGTCCGGCCGGCGGCGCCCGCCAGCAGCTCCAACGCGAGCAGCGCCTGCACCGCGCCGATGAGCCCCGCCACCGAGCCCAGCACTCCGGCCTGCGCGCACGTGGGCACCGCGTCCGCCGGGGGCACGTCCTCGTAGAGACAGCGCAGGCACGGCCCTCCTGGATCGATGCGCAGGGCCTGCCCCTGCATGCGCAGCACGCCGCCGTACACCAGCGGCACGCCGGTCAGCACCGCGACGTCCGACAGGAAGAACTTGGTGGCGACGCCATCCGTGGCGTCCACCACCAGGTCGTGCGCGCGGAAGAGGGCCTCCGCGTTGTTCGCGTCCAGCCGTTCAGGCAGGGCCTCCACGCTCAGGGTGGGGAAGGCCCGCAGCAGGCCGGCGGCGGCGGATTCGGCCTTGAAGCGGCCCACGTCCCCGGTGCGGTGCCAGAGCTGGCGGTGCAGGTTCGTCACGTCCACCCGGTCCGGATCCACCAGGGTCAAATGCCCCACCCCTCCCTGCGCGAGCGCCAGGGACGCCGGACAACCCAGGCCGCCCGCCCCCACCACCAGCACGCGGGAGCGCTCGATGCGGGTGGCATGGGGAATGCGCGCGTGGTGGTCGGTATCAGGGTGGCCGTGCATGGGACTGGTGCTCCGCGAGGATCGAACGAATATGGTGCGGCGACTCCACGTCTGGACTCCAGGACGTTCCCGAAGCCTTCTCACCGTTGTCGCCACCGCCGCCGTCACAAGCGGCCCTCACCAGCCAGGACATATGAAAAACCTGACCGGCGCGCTCGTGTTTTCCACCCTGCTGTCCCTGGCTGTCGGCTGCCACAAGAACACCGGCGAGAGCCCCGACGCCGCCACCCAGACGGGCACCGTCCGCGAGGAGCTCAAGGCGGGCACCCCGGACGGCTCCCAGCCCACCGCCGAGGCCGGCACGCCGGATTCGGGCGGCACCACCGCCTCCAGCTACGACTCGGGCGCCAGCGACCGGCTGGCCCTGGAGTCCTGCGTGGACGGCTGGCTGAAGACCCACAAGCTGGATCGCTACGGCAGCAAGGCGGGCACCATGTACGCGGGCGGCACGCCCCTGTTCGACGAGCGCACCGGGGAGAGCCGCGACCGGCTGGAGTTCGTCTTCCAGCAGCAGCCGGAAGCCAAGGCGGCGTGCGTGGACGCGGGCGCCGGGAAGTAGCGCCCGCTCAGGTCCCTCGCCCGGCAGGGAGCCAATCGTTTGGCTCCGGGAATTCCGCTCCCTGGGGAACGTCCCGTAAGCTGCCGGGCGCATGGACAGTGAGCTGAGAGACGGCGAGCAGCACCCGGCCCACGACCTGCGGGCCCGCGTCCGCGCCGTCCTGGAGCGCCGCAACCTCACGGACAACGTGTCCGCGGAGCAGGCGGCCGCGTCCTGGGAGCAGGACCGTTTCGTCGCCCGGGCCCGCGCCCTGTTCTACGCGCGGATGATGTTCCTCACGCTGGGCCTGCTCATCCTCGCGGTGCCCGCGTGGAGCGGCTACTTCGGCTTCAGCGGCCCCATCTCCTTCGTGGGCTACTTCGCGATGCTGCTCTACAGCGTCGCGAACCTGCTCGTCATCGACCACCCGAAGGCGGGCCGGTGGGTGACGTACCTCACGCTCTGCTTCGACCTGCTCATCACCGTGGTGCTCATCGCCCGGCCCCAGGTGGGCGGCGGCCTCCAGAGCCCGCTGCTGGCGACGCAGCTGCTCTTCACCACGCTCTTCGCCATCCTCTTCCCCAAGCCGCTGGCCATCCTGCCGCCGCTGCTGGCGCTGCCCGTCACTACGCGGTTGGATCTGCTGCTGGACCGGTCCGTGACGGCGGTGGAGCTGCTCACGCTGCTCTGGTACCTGGGCCTCAACTTCATCATCGTCTACGTGCTCGTGTACCTGAACGAGCGCGAGGCCACCGCGCACCGCGAGGTGGTCTCCCTGCAGGGTGACCTGAAGGAGCTGGCCGTGGTGGAGGAGCGCAACCGGCTGGCGCGGGAGATCCACGACGGCCTGGGCGCGTCCCTGTCCTCCATGATCATCCAGGCCGAGTACATCCTGAACATGGCGATGGCGCGCGAGGACGACGGGCTGCGCTCCGAAATCCGCGAGATGAAGGCCACCGCGGAGGAGTCCATCGAGGAGCTGCGGCGCAACCTGCGGATGATGCGCGACGACTTCGAGCTGGCGCAGGGCCTGGAGGACTACGTCAAGACGTTCCGCGACCGCACCGGCCAGGAGATCCGCTTCGAGCGCACGGGCCTGACGCGCAAGCTGCCGCCGGACGCACAACTGGCGCTGTTCCGCATCCTCCAGGAGTGCCTGTCCAACGCGGCGAAGCACGCCGAGGCCAAGGAGGTCCAGGTGCGCCTGGACTTCAGCGCCGAGGGCGTGCACCTGGTGGTGCGCGACAACGGCAAGGGCTTCGACCCGGGCCGCACGCCGCGCGGACACTACGGCCTGCTCAACATGCGTGAGCGGGCGATGAAGCTCGGTGGTTCCATCGTGGTGGACTCGGCGCCCGGCGCTGGCGCCCAGGTGGCCTTTTCCCTTCCCTGTCTTTCAGCCTGACGCACCCGGAGCCCCACCCCGTGGACCCGACCCCTGCCGCCGCTCCCCTGCCCATCCGCGTGTTCGTCGTGGAGGACCAGACCAAGATCCTGAAGAACCAGCTCCGTCTCTTCGAGGGCCACCCGGACATCGACATCGTGGGCACCGCGCTGTCCGGCGAGGCCGCGATGGAGGAGGTGGAGCGCGCGGCGCCGGACGTGCTGCTGCTGGATTTGGGCCTGCCGCGCATGAGCGGCATCGACGTCACGCGCGAGGTGAAGGCGCGCTTTCCGAAGATGGAGATCCTGATCTTCACCATCTTCGACGAGGAGGACAAAGTCCTGGAGGCCGTGAAGGCGGGCGCCTCCGGCTACCTGCTCAAGGGCGCGACGGTGGACAAGATCGTCGAGGCCATCAAGGAGGTCCGCGCCGGAGGCACCGTCATCCAGCCGAACCTCGCGCGGCGCCTGTTGCGCCACTTCCGCGTGGAGCCGGACTCCAACCCCGTGCCCACCGAGCCCCTGGCCGTGGCGCCCTCCGCCGTGGACCCCACGCCCGTGACGGCCCCCCAGGACATGTCCGCCCTGGAGCCCCTGCTCAAGCCCCTGTCGGATCGCGAGCGGGAGATCCTCCAGCTCATCGCCAAGGGCGTGTCCAACAGCGAGGCGGCCCGGCTGCTCACCCTGTCCAAGGCCACCATCCGCACGCACCTGGAACACATCTACCGGAAGCTGGAGGTGACGAACCGCGTGGAGGCCGTCACCGAGGGCATCCGCAAGGGCCTCATCTCCGTGTAGCGGCGGGCCCTCCCGTCTCGAGCGACCGCACGCGCAGGGTCCAGGCGCGGACGCTCGATGCGTGGAGGCCCCACTTTTCACAGCTGGATCCGCGCGTGGCTTCTACAGTGGGGACGCTTCGTTCCCCATTCCTGGAGCCCCACCATGGACGTCCGCGCCGCCGTCGCCTTCGAGGCCGGCAAGCCCCTGAGCATCGAAACCGTGCACCTGGAGGGCCCCAAGGCGGGCGAGGTGCTCATCGAGCTGAAGGCCACCGGCCTGTGCCACACGGATGAGTTCACCCGCTCCGGCGCGGATCCGGAAGGACTGTTCCCCGCCATCTTCGGCCACGAGGGCGCGGGCATCGTGGTGGACGTGGGCCCAGGCGTCACCAGCGTGAAGAAGGGCGACCACGTCATCCCGCTCTACACGCCCGAATGCCGCGGCTGTAAGTCGTGCCTGTCCCAGAAGACGAACCTGTGCACGGCCATCCGCGCCACGCAGGGCAAGGGCCTGATGCCGGATGGCACCAGCCGCTTCCGCCTGGGCAAGCAGGCCATCCACCACTACATGGGCTGCTCCACGTTCGCGAACTACACGGTGCTGCCGGAGATCGCCGTCGCGAAGATCCGCGAGGACGCCCCCTTCGACAAGGTCTGCTACATCGGCTGCGGCGTCACCACCGGCGTGGGCGCCGTCGTCTACACCGCGAAGGTGGAGGCCGGCGCGAAGGTCGTCGTCTTCGGCCTGGGCGGCATCGGCCTCAATGTCGTGCAGGCCGCGCGCATGGTGGGCGCCGACATGATCGTCGGCGTGGACCTGAACCCCGCGCGCAAGGACATCGCGGAGAAGTTCGGCCTCACCCACTTCGTCAACCCGAAGGACGTGGAGGGCGACCTCGTCCCGTACCTGGTCAACCTCACCGGCGGCGGCGCGGACTACAGCTTCGAGTGCATCGGCAACGTGAAGACCATGCGCCAGGCGCTGGAATGCTGCCACCGGGGCTGGGGCGAGAGCATCATCATCGGCGTGGCCGGCGCGGGGCAGGAGATCAGCACGCGGCCGTTCCAGCTCGTCACCGGGCGCGTGTGGAAGGGCAGCGCCTTCGGCGGCGCGCGCGGCCGCACCGACGTGCCGAAGATCGTCGACTGGTACATGGACGGGAAGATCCAGGTGGACCCGCTCATCACCCACACGCTCAAGCTGGAGGACATCAACCACGGCTTCGAGCTGATGCACAAAGGCGAGTCCATCCGCAGCGTGGTGAAGTACGCATGAGCGCGGCTCCCACGCTCGTCAGTGAGCACGGGTGCTTCGGGGGGACGCAGTCCTTCTGGAAGCACGCGTCCGAAGCCTGCGGCGGCGAGATGCGCTTCAGCGTCTTCACCCCGCCCCAGGCGGAGCGCGGCAAGGTCCCTGTCCTGTACTACCTGGCGGGGCTCACCTGCACCGAGGAGACCTTCCCCTCCAAGGGCGGCGCGCAGCGCGTGGCGTCCGAGCTGGGCCTGATGCTCGTAGCGCCGGACACCAGTCCTCGCGGCGCGGGCATCCCGGGCGAGGACACCGACTGGGACTTCGGCACCGGCGCGGGCTTCTACCTGGACGCCACCCAGCCACCGTGGAACACGCGCTACCGGATGGGCTCGTACATCACGAAGGAGCTGCCCGGAATCATCGGCGCGCACTTCCCCGCGAACATGGAGCGCGAGGGCATCTTCGGCCACTCCATGGGAGGGCACGGCGCGCTCGTCACGGCGCTGCGCAACCCCGGCCGCTACCGCTCCGTGTCCGCGTTCGCCCCCATTGGCGCGCCCATGCGCAGTCCCTGGGGCAAGAAGGCGTTTGGCGGCTACCTGGGTCCGGATGAAGAGACGTGGCGCGAGTACGACGCCACGGAGCTGCTCCGCTCCGGCAGACGCGTGCCGAAGCTGCTCGTGGACCAGGGCACGAAGGACAAGTTCCTGCCGGATCAGCTCCACCCGTCCTTCCTCCACGACGCGTGCAAGGAGGCGGGCCAGCCCTTCACGATGCGCCTGCAGGAGGGCTTCGACCACGGCTACTACTTCGTCTCCACGTTCATGGAGGACCACCTGCGCCACCATGCGGCCGCCCTGAACGCGGCCTGAAAAGGCACCCCAGCGGCCTCCGGGCCCGCCCCGGAGCCGCCTGGGGGCGCCTGCTTGTGTGTCAATCCCCTTCCCTCCCCGGCCCGGACGTGGGAGGCGTGGGGGCATGAGTGCCACTTTCAAGTCCCTGGGCCTGTCTCCCGAAACGCTGGGTGCCGTGAAGCGCGCCCGCTTCGGTACCCCCACGCCCATCCAGGCGCAGGCCATTCCTCCCGCGCTTTCCGGTCGTGACGTCATCGGCTGCGCGGCCACCGGTACCGGCAAGACGGCCGCCTACCTGCTCCCCATGATTGAACGCTTCGCGGGAGAGCGCGGCACGCTGGGCCTCATCCTCGCCCCCACGCGCGAATTGGTGCAGCAGGTGGCCGAACAGGCCCGCTTCTTCGGCGAGCCCCGGCGCGTGCTGCCCATCACCATCATCGGCGGCGAGGACATGAACGCCCAGGTGGCCGAGCTGAAGGAGCGCCCCACCCTCATCGTCGCCACCCCGGGCCGGCTGGTGGACCTGTTGGGCATCAAGGCCGTGAACCTGTCGCACATCCGCACGCTGGTGCTGGATGAGGCGGACCGGATGCTGGACATGGGCTTCCTGCCGCAGATCAACCAGATCCTCCAGGCGCTGCCGCGCAAGCACCAGACGCTGCTGTTCTCCGCGACGCTGGGCGCGGACGTGGCCCGCTTCGGCCAGCGCGCGCTCAACAAGCCCGTGCGCGTGGAGGTGACCCCCAGCGGGACGCCCGCGGCGCGCGCGGATCAGCACCTGTACATGGTGAAGCCGGAGGAGAAGTGGCCGCTGCTGCTCACGCTGCTCGCGGAGGACGAGGCGAGCGCGCTCGTGTTCGTGCGCACCCAGGCGCGAGCGGACAAGATGAAGGAACTGCTCGCCGCCGCGGGCCACAAGTCCGCCGCGCTGCACGCGGGCCGCACGCAGGCCCAGCGCAAGCAGGCGCTGGAGGGCTTCCGCCGGGGACAGTACCGCTGCCTCGTGGCCACCGACCTCGCCGCGCGCGGACTGGACGTGGACGACATCGGCCACGTCATCAGCCTGGACATCCCGCATGGGCCGGAGGACTACGTGCACCGCATCGGCCGCACCGCTCGCGCGGAGGCCAGTGGGCGGGCGTCACTGTTCGCGCTGGACGTGGAGCGCCGCACCCTGCGCGACATCGAGAGCATCATCCGTCAGGAGCTGCCGCTCGCGGAGGTGCCTCGCAAGAACCCCCTCTTCCGCAAGGAGATGGACGCGTTCCTCGCGAAGCAGCGCGACCCGGGTCCTCCCCAGGCCGACCATGGCCGCTCCACCCGGGCCCCTGAAGCGACGCCCGGGCGCCATGCCCGCTCCCATGCAAAGGCCCGCCCGAAGAAGGGCCCCGCCGGTCAGTGATCGTGGTCGTCGTCCGGGCCGTGCGCGTGCCCGTGCTCGAGTTCCTCGGGCGTCGCCGCGCGCACTTCCTTGATGGTGACCTCGAAGTGCAGCTCCTTGCCGGCGAAGGGGTGGTTGAAGTCCACCAGCACGGTGTCCTTCTTCACTTCCTTCACCAGGAAGTCGACCTCGTCGCCGTCCGGATCCGTGGCGCTCAGGATGCCGCCGGCCTTGATCTCCAGGTCCTCGGGGAACTCGGTGCGCGGAACTTCCTCCACGCCTTCCGGATCGTAATCCCCGTAGCCGTCCGCCGCGGAGACGGTCGCCTTCAGCGACTCACCGGCGGCCTTGCCCTCCAGGGCCTTCTCCAGGCCGGGGACGATCTCCTCGTAGCCGTGCAGGTAGACGAGCGGATCTCCCGCCTCGCTCTCATCCACCACGACTCCGTCACCGAGGTGGAGCTTGTAATCAATGGCGACAACGCTGTCCTTGCCGATTTTCATGGGGCCCTCATAGCGCATTCAGCCATGCCTCGGTGGAAGGATGATGACCACCGTTACCGCGTGCACACCGACGTCCTACCAACGGATGCGCAGCTCGAAACGACCCGTGCCGGTGTCGCTTTCCAGCACCACCGTGGGGCTCGGGGCCCCGGACTGACGCAGCGCCTCTTCACAGCACCCCGCCGCCGCTTCCGCCGGGAAGGGGTAGCCCTGGAACGTCACCCGCCAGTCCTTGGGCGCCAGCTCCGTGGATTGGATCTCCACCGGCTCCATCACCGAGCGGAAGCTCAGCGCCACCCGCTTCATCGCGCGCTCGGGACCCGCCACCTTCAGGGCCACGTTCACCACCTTGCCCACCAGCGTCTCGAAGAAGCCGCGCACCAGGTCGCGCCCCATCTGCCGCAGCGCCTCCTGGGGCAGCCGGCCCGCGTAGGCGCTCGCGAGCACCAGGTTCTGGCAGCGCAGGAACACCGACGCCGGATACGAGGCCCGGGGACGGTCCGGGTCATACCCCGCCGCCGCCAGCCGCTCCCGCAGCGACGCGTCCAGACGGACGCAGCGCAGGAGCGACTCGAACAACGTGTTCTGGATGACGACCTCGGCCGGGGACATGTGCGCTCGAAGTGGGAAAACGCGAGGAGACCGGAAAGACGCGCGACACTACCCGGTCGCATCGGGGAAAGGATCCCCCCGCCGAGGGCTTCCTGGAGGCCAGTGGTTTCAAGCCCTTGGAAGGCCCTGAACATCAACCGTCCACAGCCGGAAACGAATTCCGAGAAGGGCCGTCCGTGAGCCAGGCGATGGGGAGCGTCACGGACGAAGCGCTCATGGACCTGTTCTGTCAGGGCAATCACTCGGCGTTCGAGGCGCTCTTCGCCCGACACGCCGGACGTGTGCACGGCTTTCTTGCGCGCATGGTCAGGGACGGACCGCTGGCGGAGGACCTCATGCAGACGACATTCCTGTCGGTCATCCGCGCCCGGGGCCGCTATGAGCCGGGCACGCGCTTCACCCCCTGGCTGCTGACCATCGCGGCGAACGCGGCCCGCGACGCCCTGAGGCACCAGCAGCACGTGGACGCCCATGCCCACGCCACGCCCGAGGGCCCCACGTCGGTGCCCGCGCCCGAGGGCGACCCGGTGCTGCGTCGGCGCATCGAGGACGCGCTCCAGCAGCTCCCCGTGGAGCAGCGGGAGGCGGTGGTGTTGAGCAAGTTGGAGGGCTGGTCCTTCGAGGAGATCGCGGAGATGCGCGGCATCCGCGCGGGCGCGGCGCGGCTGCGGGCGCACCGGGGCTACGAGAAGCTGCGCGAGCTGCTCGGTGGGCTGGAGGAGGTCTGATGCCCGGCCCTTCCGACCCGCTGTCTTCGTCCCCGCCCCGCTTGGATCCCCGGGCCCTGGAGCGCGCGCTCGCGGCGTCGCGCGCGGAGCTGGCGCTGCGTCAGCCGGTGCGGCGCTGGCGTTCCCAGGCGGTGGGGTTGTTCACCGCGTCCGCGGGCATGGCGCTGGCGGTGGCGGGCGTGCTCCTGGCGCTGGGGCGCATCACGGGTGCGGCGCTGCTGGGCCGAGCGCCGATGCTGGCGATGCTGCTGTCCACGGGCGCGGTGTGTTCGTGGGGTGCGCTGGCGCCGCGCGGGCGCCCGTTGCGATGGGTGGGCGTGGGGATGGCGGCGGTGAGCGCGGTGCTGCTGGTGATGACCCGGGCGGCGCCGCGCGGGCCTTCGTCGCTGCCGGAATGGGTGTGCACCGCGAGCCACGTCGCGGTGGCGCTGGTGCCGTTGGTGGTGGCGCTGGTGGCGCTGCGGTGGGCCGCGTTCGATCCGCTGCGCGCGGTGGTGGCGGGCCTCGCGGCGGGCACGGTGGGCGCGTTCGTGGGCGAGCTGGCCTGCGAACAGGGCGCCGGACACGTGGCCGCGTATCACCTGGGCGCGTGGGCGCTCCTGGCCCTGATGACCTGGGCCCTGTCGAAACGACTCAAACCCCGGACCTACGCTCCATGAAGCATGACCCTTCGCTGATTCTGACGGAAGACGTGGACGGCGCGCCGGTGCGCATTGGCGCGGCGGTGATGATCGTCCGCACCGAGCCGGACGACCCCATCACGGAGCGGTTCCTGGACCGCGTGGGCGTCGTCGTGGCGTTGGTGTTCGATGATCCGCCCCGACAGTACCCGTCGGATCCGCTCATCCAGGTGCGCGTGCACGGCGTGGGCGAGGACCTCTTCTTCGCCCGCGAGGTCGCCGCCGTGCCGCAGGGTCACTTCATCGCGTTCGGGTCGTCCAGCTCCGCGTAGTGGCGGAAGATGCCCGTCGTGTTGAAGGGCTGGGCGCGCTTGGACCCCTTGTACGCGGCGATGCGGGGACGCTCCGCGATGCGCTGGCGCAGGGCCATGACGCCGGGCACCTGCGGCGCGATGCGGCGCATGGCGTTGGGGAAGGCGTAGGACAGGCCCTCCACGAGTTGGAACAGGCCCAGCTCCGGGTAGCTGAAGTCACCGCCGAGCAGGTACCTGCCACCGCCCCGCGTGTTCGCCTTCAGCGCGCGCTCGAAGTAGCCCAGGTACTTCGGGATGCGCTGGGTGCGGAAGACCTCGGCGCGGGCCTTCGCGGGCTCCTTCTGTTCTTCGTAGGTCTTCATCACCGCGAGGGGATGGTGCGTGTCGTGCGCCTCCGCCACCACGTCCGCGACGGTGAGCTGGAATTGACGCGCATGCAGCCGGGCTGCCTCGTCAGAAGGCACCAGGCCGAAGCGCTCGCCCAGGTAGGAGCAGATGTTGGGAGCCTGGGCGATGACGAACTCGCCCACCTTGAGCACCGGCGGCGCGTACGCGGGCACGGGTCCCTTGCCCAGTGCCTCCATGACGGCCTTGGCCCCGCCGCCCTGGGACTCCGGCAGCAGGCCCACGTCCACCCAGTCCGCGCCCGCCTCCTCCAGCACCAGCCGCACGAACTCGCCGCGGCCCGGGAGACCGGGCCAGTAGAACAGCTCGAACTTCGCGTCGCTCATCGTCGTGTCCTCGCGTGGGGAACCAGCGCGCATCCTCCATCCGCGACGCCCCCATCACGGCAGATGCGTGTGGCGAGGATTCACTCCCCCACAGTCCGGCATGGGCGGGATGTCGAATACCGCTAGGATGCCGGGGCATGCCGAGAGGCCCCGTGAAGGGTCCAGGGCATCCACCACCTGGGAGCGAACACCCGTGATCAGTCCGTCCATGCGTTGGGTTGCCGTTGGCCTCCTGGGGGCCTTCTCGGTGGGGCTGTTCGTCGCCTCGGCCGTGCTCACCCGGAACGCCTCCGACTTCCAGGCCCATGCCGTGAACGTGTCGGGCGTCATCAGCGGCCACGAAGAAGACCGGTGCAGCGGCAAGGACCGCAACAAGCGGCGCTACCACTACACCTGCTTCAAGTACCGCGTGCGCTACGACGCGGAGGGCGGCTCCCGGGAGGCGGTGGTCGAACAGGTGCGCTCGGACCGGCCGGACCGGATGGGTGAGAAGGTGGATCTGCGCCTGGATCCCCGCACGCAGACGGTGTTCTTCGCTGGCGCCGGGGGCGCATGGTTGGGCCCCATCATCACGGCGCTCTTCGGCCTGCTCTGCCTGGGTGGCGCCGTGCTGTTCTTCAAGCTCACCGACCCCAACAGGCGCTGACGCCTACCGGGGTATCCGGGCCAAAGCACAGAAGATCATCTCGCCGATGTACGTGGCATCTGCCTTCGTGCGCTCCTCGATGAGGCGCGCATCGAGCGTGTCGATGCCAAGCTCCTCCTCCGTGGCCACGCCCCGCTCCAGGATGCGGGGGAGCATCGCGCGCATGATGGGGCCCACGAAGTGGTGCATCTCCGGGGTCTGCACGATGGCCTCGGCCCGCAGGTGCTCCACCGTGAGGCCCGCCCGCGTGAGCGCGGAGGCGAGCCCGAAGCCCATGTGCACATTCCCGCCCTCGCGTTCGACGGTGCGCCACATCCATTCACGCACCTTCGCGTGAAGCGGGAGGGGCTTGAGACTCGTCGGAGGCACCGTCGAGTCGTGCTCCTGGAAGACCATCAGGCCCCCGGGTCGCAGGACCCGGGCCAGACCGCGCAGCGCCTCGGCTGCATCCGGCTGATACATCAGCACGCGTCTTCCGACAGCCGCGTCGAACAGGCCGTGCTCGGACGAGAGCGAACGGAAGTCGCCTTCCACGAAGGCGATGCGAGAGTCTTGCACCGTCTCGCGCGCCATCGCGAGCGCCCGCGCGTCGATGTCCACGCCCACCACCTGTCCACGCTCGCCCACGAGGCGCGCGATGAGCTGGGAGACCAGGCCCCTCCCACAGCCGACGTCGAGCACACGCATCCCCTCGCGAATGCCCGCGTCGACCAACATGCGCTCCGTCACCGCGGTCACCGCTGTCGCCAGATCCACCATCGTTCCGCTCCTTGCGCTGCCCTCTCTGTAGAAGGGCAGCACCTGGATGCGAAGGGCGGCGATTGGGAAGACATCGGCCGATCTTTCGATTCGGACCGGCGCGCTCAGTGACCGCCGCTGGTGGCCTTCAGCCCCACGATGGCCACCAGCAGCAATCCCAGGAAGAACAGCCGGGGCGCGGTGGCGGGCTCGTGGAAGAGCACCATGCCCATCACGGCGGCCCCGAACGCACCGATGCCCACCCAGACCGCGTAGGCCGTGCCGATAGGCAATGTCTTCGCCGCATGGGACAGCAGGCCCATGCTGGCGACGATTCCCGCCACGGTGAGGATGCTGGGAAGCGGCCGGGTGAAGCCCTGCGTGTACTTCAGGCCAATGGCCCAGGCCACTTCCAGCAGGCCAGCGATGATGAGGAGGATCCACGACGACATGACGCACGACTCCCGTGAAAGCGTCGTCTTGTCGTGACCGGGTACGGCGCACCTCGTCCGGGCTCCGAGCCCCCACCCCGGGGACTCGCACGCATCCTCCACGCTAACCCCGCGCGCCCTCCTTCGCCACGGCTTCCCGGGCGCTCAGAGCGAATGGCTCAGCAGCCACGCGTAGACGTCGTGCCCCGCCGAGCCGTCGAACGTCCGGCCCCAGGAGTCGTGCCCGACGCCCGGGTAGAGCGTGAGCTGTGCCGCGGGGTTCACGGCGGGCGAACAGAGGGTGTTCATCTGGTTCACCGGGTTGATGGACCCGTATTGGGACACCTGCCCATCCGCCGTGCCGTGGAAGGCCCACACCGGCAGCCCTGACGCCGCCGCCGGGCAGAGGTTCAGGCTGGAGCCATTCCCCGCGATGGGGAGGATGGCGGCGAGCTTGTCGTAGCGCACCGCCGCGTACGCCCAGGTCTGGATGGCGCCCGCGGAGATGCCCGTCAGGTAGATGCGGCTGGCGTCCACCCGGTGGTGCGACTTCGCGTACGCGATGAGGGTGTCGATCTCCGCCACCGAGATGAACGCGTTGAAGCGCTGAGGCGCGATCAGGATGAATGGAAAATCACGCCCGTTGCGGATGAGCCGGGGCGGCGCGTTGAGGTTCATCACCTTCTCGAGCTGCGCCGCACTGCCATTGCCCACTTCGCCCGTCCCATGCAGGAAGACCACCAGCGGGAACGTTTCGGTGGGCGCGTCGTCGTAGCCCAGGGGCAGATACTCCCAATAGCCCAGGCTCATCCCCGGCACCGTCCCAGCCGGACGCGCGACGATGTCCCCCGGCGCCGCGAAGGCACCCTGCGCGGAAAAGACGACCAATCCCAAGCACAACATCAGACGGCGCACGGCGGTCATGAGTCCTCCCAGGTGGAGAACCCAGCCTAGCAAACCTGGATGGGATTTAAATTGTAAAACACGTAAAACTAGATAGAGTCAACAGCAGTGGAAAAGTCCAGAAAGGACTCCCTGCAATGAAGCTCAAGAACGTTGGCATCGCCGCGGGTGTTTCCCTGTTCGCGTTCGGCCTGGTGGCGGAGGCAGCGGAAATCTTCCGCAACACGGGCACGGTCTCCGGCTGGAACTCCATCAACCGGGAGCACAACGGGTCGGTGAACGAGGTGACGAACGTCACCTACGAGGGGCCCACGGCCATCAAGGTGACGCAGATCTACGACCCGTCCTACACCGGCCGCTATCACTCGGAGGTCGTGAAGAACAACGTGTACCGGCGCGGCGACACGGGCTTCTACGGCTTCGCGTTCCGGTTGCAGGCGGACTGGCAGTTCCAACCCCAGTCCTACAACATCGCCCAGTTCATCGCGGACTTCTCCAACACCGGCTGTGACGACTACATGCCGTCCACCATGGTGTGGCTGTCCGGCAACCAGCTCTTCACGCGCGTGAAGCAGGGCTCGGTGTGCAACCAGAAGACGGTCACCTTCGGCAACCTGGCCACGGTGACGGCCGGGGAATGGCACAAGGTCATCATCCAGGCGAAGTGGGCCAGCGACGGCACCGGCTTCTTCAAGCTCTGGTTCGACGGCACCAAGGTGCTGGAGCAGTACAACCTGAGCACCACCGTGTCCGACGACCGCTACTTCCAGTTCCGCGTCGGCCTGTATGCCAATGGCTGGTACGACAACGGTTACATGCAGGGCAGCCAGGGCAACCGCAGCATCTGGTTCGACGAGATCGCCGCCGGCACGACCTTCGCCGACGCCGACCCCGCGCAGTGGTAGCCGCGCGCCAGGCCTTCGGGAACGCGACCGTCGGGCCCACGGCGACAGGCTCGGCGGTCGGCGTCCGCTCCTCACGCAGTGACAGGGAACTCCGGCCGCGTTTCAGCCCCCCTGGGTGCGGCACCACGCGATGCGCAACGTGGCCAGCGCGTTGGGCGAATCCACCGTCACCGTCCCGGTGCCCGCGGTCACGGCGGTCAGGGGCGTCAACGGCTCTTCGAGCGCGGTGACGGCCTGGGTCTCCGCGGTGCGGAGGTTGCCCAGGAAGGGCAGCTGCACGGTGAGCCGGGTGGCCTGGCTGTTTCGCTTCTCGGTGCGCACCACGAGGCTGCTGGGAATCGCGCCGCTCGTCGTGCCGCAGCCCGTGAGTCCCTTCCCCGCCGCTCCGGGCGACTGCACCCGCGCCACGCGGATCATCACGTCCTCCTCCTCCACTGGCGTTCCAGCGTTCGTCGCCGTCACCCGGCCCAGCGAGGCCGTCTCCGGCATGGAGCCCCCCTGCTGCCCCGGCCGTCCGGTGATGAGCCGTGCCTCCAGGGGGGTGGTCACCGCCAGCGCGTCCTTCAGCGGCGTGACGATGCGCGGCGTGCCACCGACATACGGAGGAGGCGCCAGCATGTACTCCTGGTGATGGACGTCCCCGTCGCTTCCGGACGCGCCCCGTCCCCCAGCGGGCGTGTTGCGCAGCACGACGCCCAGCAGGACGCCGTGGCTGTCCAGCGTCCAGGCCGGGATGCCCCGGTGGTAGATGCCTCCCACCGGCTGGCTGGCCTGCTGGAGGCAGGGAATCACATAGTCATGCGTGGCGACAAAGGTCGGGCCGGGCCAGTTGGGCACGGGCAGCACATCCTGCTGGAAGTGCGGCGTGCCATAACTGAGGTTCGCTGGCACAGCCCCGCTGTCGCTCACCAAGGGGAAGGCCACCACGACCGACATGCCGGAGGGCGACGCCCCCGTCAGCTTCATCCGGAGGAAGCGCTCTCCCATCACCAGCGCGTACTCGAGCGTGAACTTGTGACCGCTGTCCTGCTCCGTCACCTCCGCCTGGAAACGATACCGCAGCGGTCCCTGCTCCAGCCACCGCGCGTCTCCTCCCACGAACTTCGCGGACATGTCCTTGCTGAAGGTTCCATAGTCAGGCGACGCATTGCTTCCGTACGGCTCATTGCCGAACTGATAGATGTTGCCGGAGTCGGTGTAGAAATGGAGTTTATTGCCCACGCGCACTGAATCGAACAGCGAGTGCGTCCCGCCCTCCACTCCGTACGTGAACTGGCTGATCCCCCAGCCGTGCGCCTTGGAGAGCGTCGCGCTGATCAGGTCGTTCGCGAGCGTCACCGTGTCACCCACGGTCTGCGTCCGAACCACGATGGGACCCGGAGGCATCAGGGTGGAGAGGTAGACCGTCTCGTACCCCGCGCTCGGTGGATCCGCCATGAACAGGATGCTTCCGCTCGCGGTCCGCTGGATGGGCAGCAGCCCATTGCGCCCCTTCACGCTCTGCACGGCGCGGAAGCGGTCATCCTCCGGGGCATGGAACACCTCCGCCAGGAGCCCATGGGTCCGCTTGAAGCCGAGCGTGTTGCAGACGACGACGGGGAGTTCCTGGTCCTGGGGCGTCGCCTCAATCCCTCTCGCGAGCAGCTCCATTCCCTGGCTCACGACGTTCGTCGCCACCGCGACGCCCTGCCGGCTCAAGGGAAGCTGCTCGCCTTGATAGACATTGTCCGGGGAGGTCCCCGTCACGAAGTCGTGATGGCTGCTGGGGGCGAGCACCTCCCAGCCGTTCCAGATCGTCGCGTCGAGCGCGTCCAGGGAGGCGGAGGCGTAGGAGCTGCCCGTGCGGAGGAGCGCGCTGATGACCTCCGCGGACATCAGCGCGCGGGTCGCCTTGTACTGGTTCGTCTTCAGCTCGGGACGGCTGGCGAAGTAGCCCGTCCAGTAGTTCTGCGCGCAGAGGGGGGCGTTCACCGGAAGCGTGCCGCCTCCGATCAGCACCGTGTCCATGTAGGTCTTGAACGTTCCGGTGGTCGCCGGGACGCCGTTGCTGTTGCCGTAGAGGCTGTTGTAGCTGCTCGTCACGTCCAGCCAGCTCGACTGCTGACCCGACGAGGACGTCACGGAGGGCGTGGCGAAGTCCATGCCCACCGGAATGAAGCGGAGGCCATTGGGCCAGCCCGTGTCGTAGGTCTTGACGAACGTCTCCACCGTGGCCGCGTTGCTGGAGATGTCATTGGCGGACAGATAGCCCACCGTGCCGTAGGTGTTGGGCATGTAGAGCGCGGTGATGCGGGAGCCGTCTCCCGCCTGCCATTGGAAGACCACGCCGCTGGCGTTCAACTGGGCCGCGATGGAGGGACCGACCGGATCGATGGGCGCGGCGCCAGGCGAGCCCTGCGGCGAACCGGGGACTCGGGAGAGGCCCGCGGTGGTGAGGCCCATGGCGTTCAGCACCACCGGCAGTTGGGGATCATGCCCGAAGTCATCCGGGAGCCACGCCGAGTCATACAGGTTGCCCTCGAGCCCGACCTGCTTCGCCCAGGTCCGCCCGACCAGGTAGTTGCGGATGAAGAGCTCCCCCGCGCAGACGAGGTTGTCCGGAGAGGTGATGCCCCCGCCCATCAGGCAGAAGGCGTCATTCGCCGCGGCGAAGACCGCGATGCCGGACGGGTTGTCCCGCGCATAGCGTTGCAGGAAGCCCACCTCCGTCACGGAGAAGGTGAAGCCGATCTTCCGTTGGAAGAGCGCGCTGGCGGCGTTGAAGATGTTCTGGACCGTGTCGCGGCCACCGACGGAGCCCGTCGCCTGGTTGTTGGAGGCGTAGTACTGGTCGAACGTGTAGACCCAATCCCAGTCGATGTGGGTCGTCGGGCAGATGAGGATGCCCTGCGTGAAGAGCTTGGCGGTCATGGGCGCTTTCCGGGAGGCGGGGGACGTTGGAGCCCCTACGCAAGCCGGATGCCAGGGTGTCCTCCCGGAGACGTTCCGCCCGGGAGGGACTCCCGCGCTCCCCCGGCACCGCGTCACGCCAGCAAGCGGCCGCGTCTGGCGGGGACGCGGCACGGGGGCTCCCGGTCGCCTAGACTCGGGGCATGTGCCGGAACATCAAGCCCCTCTTCAACTTCGCGCCCCCCGCCACCGACGACGACGTCCGCGCGGCGGCGCTCCAGTTCGTCCGGAAGATCGCCGGCACGCGCAAGCCATCGAAGCAGAACACCGACGCCTTCGACATCGCCGTGGAGGAGATCTACCAGAGCTCGAAGCGCATGCTCGACGGGCTGGTAGCGACCACTCCGCCCCGGGACCGCGCGAAGTTCGAGGCCCTCAAGAAGCTGCGCTTCAAGAGGGCCGAACCCCGCTGAAGCCTCAGGGCACCTGGGTCTGCAGCGCCGTCCAGCGCGCGTGCACCCACTGACGCACGTACTCCACCTCCTCGGCGTGCGTCCTGAAGTCCTGGCGCAGGTGCCAGTCCGGGAAGTTGGCGTACCCGATGGTGTCCGGCTTCGCGAAGTCCCGGTACTCGGCGGCCCAGCGTGCCTCGTCGCGCTGTGCGTTGACGCCCAGCTCGCGCTCGTACCCGTCGATGAGCGCCTGCACCGTGGCCTCATCCAGTCCGCCCTTCAGCGCCTGACGGTAGCGCTCGCGCATCGGGCCGGCGATGGCCGGCTCCGCCAGCATCCGCTTGAAGAGCAGGTTGTCGCTCTCGTACGTGTTCCGGGTGGTGGCGCTGGTGCGCGTGGTGTCGTAGTTCTGCCCGAAGCTCGCATCCAGATCCCACGGGATGAAGCGCCACGGGCCGCCCGTCTTCGGATCATACGCGTGGTAGGCATTCTTCGCCTGTGAGTCATTGCCCAGGATGAGCGTATTGAAGATCCACCAGTCCTCGTAGTCGCGCGCCTTCAGCTTCGCGCCGAAGTCCTGGCGGAAGGCGTCCGCGCTGGAGTCCGCGACCCAGGCGACAAAGGCATCCAGCGTGTCGAAGGCGTGGGCCTGCCCCTCCTCGGGCGTGCCTTCGTCCTTCTCGAAGCCTTCGTGCAGGTTCGCCTTCTCCACGCCGTTGCGCCGCAGGCGGGAGAAGTTGGCGTTGGCGTCCACGGCCTTGAAGAGGTCCGCGTCCTTGTCGATGCCGTTGCCCTCCATCAGGCGTTTGTCCGGGTGGTCCGCCGCCGTGTAGAGCCCCCGGTATTTGTTGTTCGCGTACACCACCACGCTGAAGGTGCGGATGCGCACGGCCTCCGGAGACAGTTTGCTCCACAGGTCGAACGCCAGCCGCGAGCGCAGATAGGAGTTGTCGTTGAACGGAGAGATGAGGACCACGCGCTTGCGGTCCTTGAAGCCGTCGCCGAAGACGGGCTCCGAGAACAGGTCGTCCTCGTCGAACTTGAACGTCAGGCTGCGCTTGGGGAACACGCCGGAGGTGGCGCCCCGGTACTTGGCCTCCATCGTGAAGCGGTGGCCCCGGTACACCACCTCCGCGGGCCGGTAGGCGCCCGAGGTGAGCCCCACGGCGGGGTCGAAGAACAGGTGCACCACGGGCAGGCCGTACTCCTCCGTGTAGGCGGCAGGATCGACGATGTCGACCTTGCCCGGCGCCGCGTCGTTGTTGGCCACGCCCACCTTCAGCGTGCCAGTCTCCCCGGTGGTGCGCTCCTCCAGCGTGAGCATCCACACCGCGCCCTGGTTCAGCGCGGGCGTCCAGCGCAGCGTCGCGGTGGCTTCATCGAAGCTCGCGCCCGGAGGCAGGTTGCGCACGCCGAAGGTCCCCACGCGGTCCGTCGCGCAGCGCACCTGCGCGGTGAGCGCTTCGCCCTCCAGCACCCAGCGCGGCTCGCCCGCGGTGGGCGCGCACACCTGCTGCGTCGGCCCCGCGTCCGGAACGTCCGTCCCCGCGTCGGTGGACGTGCCCGCGTCGGTGGACGTGCCCGCGTCCGACGGCCCCGCATCCGGCAGGCCCGCATCGCTTCCCGGCTGGGTGCCCGCGTCGGCGCCGCTCCCGGACGGATCCTCGGGGCCCGGATCCGGCAGCGGCCCGGCGTCACCGCCGCCGCACGCCACCATGCCCAGGCAGGCCACGCCCAGAAGACCCCGCTTCAGCCAACGCGTTGCTCGCACCGGGACAAGCCTCCCTTGGGTACGGCCCGGATCGGGCCTTGGGGGGCAAGGGGTAGGCATCCCGGTGGCGCAAGACACCTGCCCACCGGGGAGGTGTTCCGCGCTGGACAGCCCAGGCGTCAGTAGGACGCGGTCAGGCCGGCGTGCAGGCTGGAGTACGTCTCCTCGGCGACTCCGCCATCCGCCCACCCGGTGCGCGTGCCGGCGCCGGAGAACCGGTCCCGGAAGTGCGCCAGGCGGAACGCGACGTCGTAGCCGAACGGACCCCAGATGTCCCCCGACACGCCCAGCTCCGAGCTCCAACCGAAGCTGGACACCGACGTGCCGAAGTCGCGGATCTCCAACGCCCGGCGCCCACCGTCCGCCTCGGGCGAGCGCCCCGGCTTCGGCGACAGCAGCAGCCCCACGGACGCGTCCAGGCGCACCGAGCTGAACAGCGGCACCGACAGGTCCAACGCCACCGACGGGAACACGCGGTGCGTGCCGGACAGCGGGTTGTCCGCGGACTCCTCCACGTCGAACGCGCGCGTCTGCAACCCCGCTCGCGCCCCCACGTAGCCCTGCTGGGGCCGCGTGGTGCCGAAGCGGAAGTAGAAGCGGTACAGCGCCTGCGCCGTGAACGCGGTGTCGGTGGCCGTCACCTCGCGCACCGGCGTCTGCCCACCGTCCCCGGTGAGCGTCACGTCCGAGGAGGAGAAGCCCCGCTGCGCGCCCAGTTGCAGGCCCAGCCCGCGCAACACCGACGAGTCACTGCGCGCCAGGGGGAGGATCTCCAGCTCCAGCGCCAGCCCCAGGTACGGCTGCGACGAGGAGAAGTCGGACGTGTCCCCGACCTGCTCGTCCTCGGGGAGCCGCTCGAACGCGCCGCAGCCCTCCACGCCCGGCCGCGCGCAGTAGCGCCGCCACGTCGCCGTCAACGCCAGGTTCAGCCGCAGCCAGGTGGGTGCCCCCACCTCCGGCTCCACCGCCGTGCCCTTGCCGGCATCCAGCCGCAGCGACAGCGACGACGCGGTCCCCGGGGAACCGTGTCGCGGGGGAAGCAAGGCCAGCGATCCAGAGGCCGCGGCGGACGGAGCCGCCAGGGCTCCGACGAGGGCCAGGGTCCACAGCAGCCCCGAAGGGACCCTCGCGCATCCGGTGGGTGTCATGCCCGGTCAGGTTCACCCAGGCCGGATGCGAAGTCCAGGAGCGGCGATCAAGCGTTCATCGCGTGACCCACGCTCGCGGACGCGGGCACGTGGGAAGGCTCCAGGGTCAGGGAAGGCGAGGAATCCTCCTGCGCGACCGGGGTCGTCTGCGCTTCCTGGGCCCGACCCAGGAAGTCGCGCCGGTAGATGCGCACCATGGCCATGAAGATGGACGCGATGAGCGGTCCCACCAGCAGGCCCATCATCCCGAACACCGCCAGCCCGCCGAACATGGAGAGGAAGACGAGCAGCGGGTGCAGCGCCATGCGCGAACCGCACAGCCTGGGGCGGATGACGTTGTCGATGCTGCCCACCAGGAAGGTGCCCCAGGCGAGCAGGAACACGCCTTCGCTCACCCGGTTCGCCGCGATGAGGATGACGCCGATGGGACCCCAGACGAGCGCCGTGCCCCCCACCGGGACGAGCGCCACCAGCACCATGGCCGCGCCCCACACCCCGGCGTGCGGCACCCCGGCGATGAGCAGGCCCAGGAAGCCCACCGCGCCCTGCACCAGCGCGGTGATGGTGTTGCCGTAGATGATGGCGTACGCGACGTCGGTGAACTCGTGCGAGAAGGCGTCGAAGTAGCGACGCTCCAGGGGGATGAGCTTCGCCACCTCGTTCACCAGACGACGGCCGTCCAGGAAGAAGTAGTACATGGCGACCGTCATCAGGAACATGTTGACGATGAGCTCCGTGCCGGCGCCCACCACGTCCGCGAGGATCCCCGCGCTGCCCGACACCACCGTCATCAACAGGCGCTCCGTTTCGGAGCTCTCCGGGTCGAAGCGCACGTAGCGGCTCAGGCCCCGGGGCAGCGACGCGAGCAGGTGGTGGCGCAGGTCCACCTGATCCAACAGGTCCTGCGCCTGACCGACGAACTGGAGGACTTCGCGGGCCACCATCCAACCCACCAGCGCCAGCGGGGCCAGGATGAGCAGGAACACCGCGAGGGTGGACAGACCGGCCACCAGGGACTTGCGGCCCCGGAGCCGTTGGCTCAAGGAGTCCTGGATGGGCATGAACAGCACCACCAGGAAGCCGCCCAGCAGCACCGGCATCATGAACGGCAGCAGGATGCGTGAGAACAGGATCAACGCGACGGCGAAGAGCCCCGCGAAGATGAAATTGGACCACCGCTTCGTATCGCCCGCCGTCACCGCCCCACCCCGTCCCCCAGAACCACTGCACGCAACCTAGGAATGGCATTTCCCACCTGGAAGTCCGCCCCACCCCTCCGGAGATTCCCACCCATGAAAACTGGACGTTTGCTCCCCCTGGTGACCGTCGCGACGGCCGTGGTGGCCAGCGCCACCCTGATGCTCGCGCCCGCTTGCGGCGACGAAGGCACGTTGGACTGCGCGGAGAGCTGCGCCCCCGTGGAGGGCAGCTACCCCCTGGTCCTCACGGCCGACGCGGGCCTTCCGCCCGAGTGCGTCAACCTGAGCGTGCCGCCCCTGCCGGATGGCAAGGACCTGGTGCTGGCGCGCGAGGGAGCCACCCTCACCGGAACGCTGGACGGGGTGGCCCTGCAGGGGCAGGTGTTCACGACGGGGGACCTGAGCGTGACGGGGACGACGCCGCCCAGCCCCGATGGCGGGCTGACGACCTTCCTGAGCCTCAACGCGTCCTTCACCGGCGGGGCGGCGGACAGCGGAGTCGCAGGAAGCCTGACGGGGAACTTCACCGGCAACTACTCACGGATCCAGGGCAACTTCAGCCAGCGCTGCTCCGTGACACGCCCCTTCACGGCGACCCGGCGGTGAGCCAGGGCCGCCGGGAGCGGCGCGCAGGGCGATGACTACTTCTTCTTGCCTTCGGCGGCGGCGGCCTTCGCGGCGGCCTTCTGCTTCTTGACCCGCTTCTTGTGGTGCTGACGGATCTTCATCTGCACGCGGCGGTGCTTGCTCTTGCTGTTGGCCATGAGGTGGCTCCTGGGGCTCCGGAATGGAGTAAAGGGGGGTCTACGTATCAGAAGCCTACGGGCTCCCGGAAGAGGAACCCTCGGGGTCGTCGGGAACGGAGGGGGCTTTCGCCCCGGAATCCGCTCCCGGAGGCCCTTCCGGGTCGGCGGGGGGCTCGTTGGGGGCCGGACGGGTGGGGAATGGGATGCCCTCCGCGCCGCGCACGTTGGTGGGCAGGGCGGACGACACCGTCACCTCCCCCTCCCGGTCCTCGTCGCTGGGGCGCTCGCGGGAGGCGGGCGCGCTCGTCTGGTGGGGGCGCTTCTTCACCGAGGCGAAGATGGGCCGGCAGGCGTCCACGAAGCGGCGGACCTCGTCCAGGGGCAGCGCCGGGGAGTAGTTGTCGTTCACGCCCGTCATCGGCGTGGCCATGCACATGGCGTTGAGGATGGCCTCCTCGGTGGCCTCCATCACGGCCTCGTAGAGGGGGTCCAGACGCTGATCCAGGAGGATCTTCATCTTGTAGACCATCTTCTGCGTGCGCCGGGGGATGATGTTCGCGGTGGAGAAGCCCACGACGATCTCCCCGGAGCCGTGCGCCGCGTAGCTGCCCACCCGCCCGATGCCCAGGCCCACGCGCTTGCACAGGCGGTTGATCTGATGGCTCAAGAGGGGCGCGTCGGTGGCGACCACGGCGATGATGGAGCCGTAGGACTTGCCGCGGTGGGGGGTGTTCTTGAACTTCTCCGCCAGCACCTCGCCCACCGGCAGGCCGCCCACGCGCAGGTTGTGCATCTTGCCGAAGTTGGACATCACGAGCACGCCCAGCGTGTAGCCGCCCAGCACCTCCGGCAGCTTGCGCGACGCGGTGCCGATGCCGCCCTTGAAGTCGCACGTCACCATGCCGGTGCCGCCGCCGACGTTGCCCTCGCGCACCGGGCCGGTGGCCGCGTTGTTGATGGCCTCCAGGACGTGCTCCTGGCGCACGTGGCGGCCGGAGATGTCGTTGAGCCACGAGTCGTCGCACTCGCCCACCACGGGGATGATGACGTCGTGCTCGTCGCCGATGCCCGGGTAGCGCTGCACCAGGTAGCGGGCCACGCCGTCGGACACGGCGCCCACCGCCATGGTGTTGGTGAGCAGGATGGGCGTTTCGATGAGGCCCCACTCCATGAGCTGCGTCATGCCGGAGACCTCGCCCGCGCCGTTGAGCACGAAGCCGCCCCCGCTCATGCGATCCATGAAGATGTTGCCCATGTTGGGCAGGATGGCCGTGACGCCCGTGCGCACCGGACCGTGGCCAGGCCGCAACGGGCCTTCGCCCTGGATGATGGTGGAGTGCCCCACGAGCACGCCCTCCACGTCCGTGATGGCGTTGTACTTGCCCGGCTTGAAGCGCCCCAGCGGGAGTCCCAGCTCCCGCGCCCGGACCCTCGGCCCCGTTTCTTCCGGTATCCGCACCATGGAACCGACCGTACCCGACAATCTCCGACGGTCAACCCTGCTTCCCTACCGACTGTCGCTGTTTCCGCCCGCTCCGGGATGCGCAAGGCCGGTGATCAGCAGGTGCGTCTGCACCTGCGCGAGCGCCTCCGCGGCCTCCAGGCCCTGGACGGCCTCCTCCAACTGACGGTCCACGAACAGCGACGCGAGCCCATGCACCAGTGACCACGCGGTGAGCGTCAGGGCCCTGGGGTCTCCGTCCCGCAGCAGGCCCGCCGCCTGCCCGGAGCCGATGCAGCGCACCAGAAGCTCGAACGCGTTCGCCTCCCCTTCCGGCTCGTCGATCTGGAGGCGGTGGTTGAAGTGCGGCCCGAACATCACCCGGAAGTGGGGCGGGTGGCGCACCGCGAAGAGCACGTAGGCCACCCCCGCGGCGCACAGCTGATCCAGGGGGCCCTGGGCGGCCGTGGCCATGCGCTCGCGCATCTCGCGCGACATCGTGCGGAAGCCCTCCAGCGCCACCGCCTCCAGCAGGGCCTCCTTGTCCGCGAAGTGCCGGTAGGGCGCCGCGTGCGTGACGCCCGCCCGCCGGGCCACCTCCCGGAGCGTCAATGCGTTGAAGCCCTCCTCGGAGATGAGCGCCACCGCCGCGTCCACCAGCGCCTGGCGCAGATCTCCATGGTGGTAGCGCGCCTTCTCGACGGGCGTCTCCTTCGCCGGCTCCTTCAGGGTCCGCTTGCTCCGGGTCGCCACCGTCCGTGCCTCCTCACCGCATCACGTCCGGAACCTAACCCCCCAGGGCCTGAAGTTACCAGCGTCAACATCCATGTTGACAGCGACAACATGCAATGTTTACCCTGTCTACATAGGGACACGGGGTGTCCCGGCTTCCCCACGCACCAGGAAAGGGTTTTGCGCCATGACGACCGCGATGAAGCAGACGATGTCCTCCCAGGCTCCGGGCTGGCTCCGGGGCTTCCGCACGCTCCCCCGCCAGCACGGCTTCGAACCGCTGCGGGTGGAGGGCCGGGTGCCCGAAGGGCTGCGCGGCTCGCTGTACCGGGTGGGGCCGTGGACGTTCGACGTGCACGGCCGGCCGTACCAGCACTGGTTCGACGGGGACGGCGGGATGCTGGGCGTGCGCTTCGGGCCGGACGGGGTGAAGGGCGCGTCGCGCCTGTTGGAGACGCCCACCATGGTGGCCGAGCGTGAAGCGAACTCCCAGCGCTACGGCACCTACGGCACGCCCACGCCGCTGCTGCGCAAGCTGCGCAACACCCAGAAGAACTCGGCCAACACGTCGGTGATGGCGTGGAACGGGAAGCTGTACGCGCTCTTCGAGGCGAGCCTGCCGGTGGAGGTGTCCATGGACGACCTGTCCACCGTGGGCGAGTCGGACTTCGACGGCGTGGTGGTGGAGAGCTTCTCCGCGCACCCGCACCGCGTGCCTTCGCGCAAGGCGTCCTACAACTTCGGCATCCGCTACGGCCGGGAGACGAAGGCGGAATTGTACGCGCTGCCGGACGGAGGCAAGGCCCAGCGTCTGGGCGCCGTCACGCTGCCGGGCGCGACGATGGTGCACGACTTCATCGCCACGGACCGCTACCTCGTCTTCTTCCTGGCGCCGCTGCGGCTCAACATCTTCCGCATGCTGCTGCGGATGGGGACGTATTCGGACAACCTGCGGTGGCGGCCGGACGCGGGCGCGGAGGTGCTGGTGGTGCCCATCGACGACGTGGCGCACCCGGTGCGCATCCCCGCGGAGGCGTTCTACCAGTGGCACTTCGCCAACGCGTACGAGCAGGGCGACACGCTGGTGGTGGACTACGTGCACTACCCCGACTTCACGACGAACCAGTGGCTGGGGGACCTGCTGCGCGGAGGCAATGGCACGCAGGCCCAGGGCATGCTGCACCGGGCGGTGGTGGACGTGAAGGCGGGCACCTTCCGCACCGAGCAGCGCTCGGACGTGAGCTGCGAGTTCCCCCGCGTGGCCCCCAGCGTGGTGGGCCGCGAACACCAGACGGTGTACCTGGGCGGGCACTCCAGCGCGGAGGCCCGGAAGGGCGCGTTCGATGCAGTCATGCGCTACGACGTGGCGACGGGCCGCATGACGCAGGCCGCGCTGGGCGAGGGCCAGTACCCCTCCGAGCCCATCTTCGTCCCCCGCCCCGGTGGAAGCAGCGAGGACGACGGGTGGCTGCTCACGCAGGTCTACGACGCGAAGGCGGATGCGTCCCACGTCGCGGTGCTGGATGCGCGCAGGCTGGAGGACGGGCCCGTGGCGCGGTGCCACTTCGACCACGCTCTGCCGCCCACGTTCCACGGCGGCTTCGCGCCGGCGTAGGCGCCCAGCCCCTGCGGGCGGCTACCTGAGCACCCCTCGCGTCCGGAGGTTTGGCTGGCTCGCGGATGACCCGCGACACACCCAATGGACAAATCATGAGCTGGGCATTCGAATTCTTCAGCGAAAAGAGCGCGATATATCCCATCAAGAGCATGGAGAAAACAATTGAAGGCCTCACCTCCGACGAGGCGGCCGGCGCCAAGCTCGGGCACAGTGACGTCCAGAAGGGTCAGGCTCGCGGGACGGTGATCTTCAACAAGAGCGCCCAAGCATTCCCCGGCCACGACCTGAAGGGTCCCTGGAAACATCAGCACTGGGAAGCCGACAAGGCGAGCGATGCAAAATACAAGCAACTCCTCACCCAGGTCTGTGACTTCCTTGATGACCTCACGGAGGTCGAAGCCGCCTACGCCAAGTTCTCCGTAAGCGACTACAAAGAAGGAAAATGCCTCATGGTGATTTTCTGGCAGCGAGCCGCTCCCTGACCATCCTCGCAGGGGCTCCATCTGACAGGTGGAAGAGCACGGTCCGTTCCAGGACATCCTCCACCTGTCACAGACTTCGCCCGTACCGTTGAATACGAAGAAGCCGCAGCTCATGCGGTCCATGAGGATGTTGCCCATCGTGGATGGAGGGTGGCCCCCCCCTGAGCACGCCCGAACTTCGGTGGTGGCGTTGTCTTCCCCCGCCCTGAAGCGTCCCGGCAGAAGTCCCAGCCGCACCAGCGTCCCTGAGCGCGCGCCTACAGCCTTCAGGCCCCTCAGGACTCCTCCCCATCCAACTGGCGATCCACGAACAGCAACGCGAGTCCATGCGCCCGTCCCCCTGCGGTGAGCGTCAGCGGACCTGAATCATCGCCCCGCGACCGGCCCGTCACCCGTCCGGCGACGGGCGATGCAGCGCACCAGCCTCCTCCCTGGTGGACGGCTACATGAAGGCCCCTCGCGTCCAGAGCTTTGGAGGACTCGCGGATGACCCGCGACGCCTGCAAAGGAAGAACCATGGGCTGGGAATTCGCCTTCTTCAGCGATACGAACTCGGAGATCGTCATCACCGATCTGCAGAACAAGCTTCGCCTCCTCAACACCTATGAGGCGGTCAGAGCCAAGATCGGCCACAGCGACCTCTCAGAGGGCCGTTCTCGCGGAGCCGTGCTCTTCCTCAAGGGCGCCGGAGAACTGCCTCCCTACGACCTGAAGGGCTCATTTCAGTACAAGTATGTCGAAACCGAAGCCAATGACGACAACCGATACAAGGAGCTCCTCACCCAGCTCTGCAAGCAGCTTGATGACCTCTCGGAGGCCGAAGCCGCCTACGCCAAGTTCTCCGTGAGCAGCTACAAGGAGGGGACATGCCAGATGGTGCTCTTCTGGCGGGAAGCGACCCCCAAACAAGTCTCTGCGACCGTGAGCAGCAATAATTCTGCCGTCAACGCCGAAGTCTCCGTTCCCAATGAGCAAAGCAGTCGCGTGGGCGTGACACTCCCGGTCGGCGCTTCGAAGGGCCTCTTCCACAAGTGAAAAGGAGGCACGGCCCAGACCGGATCTTCCTCCGCCGGTGAGTCCCTGCCTGTTTCGCCCCCCCCTTTCGCCGGCGGACCGCAGACGCGGTCCGTCGGTCGCGCGCCAGGACAGGCGCGACGGATGCAACGCCATGAGCAAGGACCCTTCGGAACACGGCAATGACGCCTCCAACGCCAACAACTTCCACGACCTCTTCCGCAGCGAGGTCAATCCGCGAACCGGCAAGCTCAAGATCTCCATCGCGGCTCCCAAGCTGCCAGGCATGGGGGGACTGGATGTCGACCTCGGCATCGACTACGTCCAGGGCGCCGGGATGCTCCCCAAACGCGTCCTGGGCCTGCCGGCCCGGTGGCACTATCGGTTGAGCTATATCGTTGGCGGTCAGATCAACATCAATGGCCAGCAGTCATACCCGGTGGACACCCGGTGGACGCAGGGCATGAAGTACTACAGCCTCAAGGACATGAGACTGGAGCGGCACGACCATCAACCCGCCCTGCCCCATGATGAGCAACAACACTACCTCCATGTCCTCACCCTCTTGAACGGCGAAAAACAATACTTCGACGTTCATGGCAGGCTCATCGAGACCGCCGACCCGCAAGGCAATCACATCCTCTATTACTACAACTCCCCGGACGCCGACGTCCAGCACAACACCCTGAAGCGGATCGTCGACACCCATGGACAGATCATCACCTTCGACCATCAAACCAGGGTCGTCCAGATAACCCTGCCCGGGGTCAAGCAGAAAGAACCGCGGATCCGTTATGAGTTCGATGCGGCCGGCCAGCTCATCACCTACCAGGACCCCGCGGAAAGAAAGACCACGTTCGCCTACGGCGGTGGAAAGAAGCAGCGGAACCTGCTTTCGCGCATCGAGTCACCCAACAAGCTCGTCACCACGCTCGCCTATGAGTTGATCCACTCCAAGAGGTCCAAGGGGGAGGTGTGGATCGACGTCGTCTCGAAGCTGATCCGGACGTTCCAGGACACCGTGCGCACCACGCGCTTCAACCTCAATCCCTCCGGAAACAAACACAACTACACCGGCTATCCCAACCACTCGCTGGACGGCCATGACTCCCTGCTCGAGAGCGGCGACCAGCGCTATCATTACACCACCACCGTCGACGACGGCATCACCCTCACCCGCCACACGTATAACGGCCTCCACCTGGAGCTGCGGACCGACGTCCATTCGAGCAGCAAGCCCAAGGACCTGATTTCAAGCACGCTCTATACCTATCCAAGCGAAGGCTCTGGCGAAACCTTTCCTGCATTCAAGAAGCTTTCCGTCCAATACCAGCGCCCCAAGCAGGTGGAGATCCGGAACTACAACCCGGACAATCCCCAGAAGTTCCGTTCGACCAAGAGGGTGCGTGCCTACAACGACGCGGGCCAGCTCACGAGCACGGAGGAGTTCGTGGCCTCCGACGGCGTCACCTTCCAGAAGGAGCGGGCGGAGTCCACCCGCTACGATTCCCGCTTCGGTCAGGTGACCGAGAAGGACACCACCGACCATCGCGCCACGGGCGAGTACAGCAAGACGCCTGTCATCACCCGTCTCGCGCGGACGCTGGCCGCCGATGGGAGTCTCGTGGCCAGCAGCCAGGTGGGCTTCGTCACGGCGGGCACCTTCAGCCCCTCACTGACCACGACGTACACCTACGACGACAAGGGACGGGTGACACAACAGGAATACGCCTGGGTCGACCCTGAGAAGAAGCTCCCTGGGCGTTCGGTCTCCCAGACCACCTACGCCTACGACAAGGACCTCCACCAGCTCACCCTCAAGAACACGGAGCTGGCTGAGGAAGCTTCTGCTGAGCCCAGCACGAACAAGTTTCTTGGGGCCTTCAAAAAAGGCGTCACCTCCACCACGAAGGCCCTGGGCATCACCGGTAAGGACGAGAAAGCAGGCGTCAGCACGAGTCAGGTCATCGATATCGTCACCAGCTGCGTCCTGTCCGAAACAGATGCCCTGGGCGCCACCACCCGCTTCACCTACGACGCGCTGGGGCGCAAGACGTCCTGCGTCGATCCCTTGAAGCAGACCACCCGGTGGGACTACGACGACGCGACCCAGACCACCACCGTCACGAACCCGAATGGCTACCAGTCCTTCCTCCAGAACGACGGCCTGGGACAACTGATCAGCAACGCCGACAACGCGGGCCCCGACGGCAAGAAGCGTGTCCTCTACAACCGGGCCTATGATGCGCAAGGCCGCCTCATCCAGGAGGTGGGAGTCCTGGGCAAGGGCACGACCCTCACCTACGCCTATGACTCGAGGGGGCGGTTGAGTGAACTCACCGACGGCGAGGGGAACGTCCGGTCCTATACCTACGACGAGGTCGACAACTCCCAGTCCGAGTCCTTCAACGGCATCCTGAAGCGCACCCGGTGGTTCGACGATCGTCAGGAGATCGTCAAGGAAGAGTCCTTCGACTCCACCTCGAACACGAAGTCCCACGGGACTTCGACGGGCCATGACGTCCACGGGAAGGTCGCCTCCACCCGACTGGAAGACAGCACGGCGGCCACGGTCCTCACGCGACGCATCACCCGCGACATCCTGGGCAACGAGCTGAAGACGGAGACGCGCGCCAAGGACGGGACGACGGTGATCCGACTGGAGGACCGCGACCTCTTCGGCAACGTCACCCTCACGACCAAGACACTCCAGTTGGACGCGGGCAAGAGCGCCACCTCCGCCGTGAGTTCGACCCACCTGTACGACTCACTCGGCCGCCTCATCAAGACCACCACCCCCCTGGGCAAGAGCGAAACCTTCACCTACGACGCGAATGGCAACCTGGTGACCTGGACGGACCTGGCCGGCACCACCTTCACCCATACCTATGACGCCGTAGGCGGGCTCATCCGGAGGGAGTTCACGGAGGGCAAGGTGAAGCACACGTTCGAGTACACGTACGAGGCCGCCACCCGGCGCCTGCTCTGCCTGGAGCACTTCGCGGACAAGGCCTCCGTGAACAGAATCGAATACACGTATTCAAAAGACGGCACGTTGTCTTCCACCCGCTACCAGCCAGACGACAAGCAGTTGAAGTGGGAATACTCTGCGGAGACGCAGCAGCTGCTCCACTTCACGGATGCCGCGAACGTGAAGACGTCGTTCACCTATACCTCCAGCGGTATGATTCAAAAGGCGGAGCGCGCCAGCGGGGACTCAAGACCCCTGACCTTCTCCTACTATTCAAAGAAGGAGAGCGCGGCACACAGCGGCAAGCTCAAGACGCTCGCGTCCGGAAAAGAGCTGGCCCTCACGTACACCTATGATGGCCTGGGTCGCATCGGCACTGTCACGGCCATGGCTCCCGCGCTGGCGGGGTCCAAGGCCCTGCTCGTCATCACGTATGCCTACGACACAACCACGGGCAACATCACCGGCAAGCACTTCTCCTCCGAGCACGCGCCCCAGGAGGTCGCGCTGAACCATCAGCTCTCCTACCAGTACAACGGCATCGGCCAGTTGATACAGGAGGAGGATCTGGATTCGACAGGGCAGCTCCTCACGCGCCGCGCCTATGTCTACGACGCCGCGGGCAACGTGCTGAAGCGGACCCTCGCTCGCACGGGAGCGAAGGAGGAGACCGCGACCTTCACGTATGACGCCGACAACAAGCTCGTGTCCCTCCGCATCCAGGGCGGCTCGGAACAAAAGCTGACCTACGACCTGCTGGGCAACCTGACGGACGACGGGGCGGGCCGGAAGTACAGCTACAACGCGCTGGGACAGCTGACCGGGTACGTGGACAGCGCCGCCACGAAGTTCTCCTACGCGTACCAGCCGGATGGACTGCGGGAGAGCAAGCGCCGTGCGGACGAGACGCCCGTGCGGTTCCTCTATGACCAGGAGCAGGCGCCGAACATCGTCAACGAATTCCAGGGCACGAAGAGCGTCAGCCATCAGCAGGTCGGCGGCGCTCGCTGCACCCGTACGGTGCAAGGCGAAGGCACGGAGGCGTTCATCCACGACCAGAGCAGCGTCGCCGCCAGCGTGCTGGGGCAGGCCGTTTCGGCCAGGCGCTACAGCGCCTACGGTGAGCTGGATTCACCGCCCGAAGGAGCGACCTCGGGAGGATTCAACCTCAAGGACAACCCGTTTGGCTTCGCGGGAGAGTACCGGGATGTGGAGTCGGGGCTCTCCTATCACCGGGCGCGCTATTATGACCCACGGCTCATGCGCTTCCTCACGCGCGACAGGGCGCCATTGTTCAACCGGTACAGCTACGCCTCGGGCAACCCGGTGATGCTGTCCGACCCTTCCGGCAACGCGTCCATCTGGCAATGGCTGACCCTGATCGTCGCGCTCGTGGTGACAGTGGCCGTGACGGTCCTCACCGCCGGAGCCTTGAGTGCCCTCTCGGCGGGGCTCCTCGTCGGCGCCAGTACGCTCGTCCAGGGAGCCGCCACCATGGGCATCGCCATCGTCAGCTCCACCGTGGGCACGCTCGTGGGCAGTGGAATCAACGCCATTGGCGCTTCGTGCGAAGACGGCCAGTGGGGCGCGGACCGCTACTTCAACAAGGACCTGGGCATCTCCCTCGCGGTGGGCGTGGTCGCGCCGTTCGCCGGGACCGCGGTGACTCGCTGCGGCCTGAGGATCGCCAGGCACCTCGCCGGCGAGACCGGGCGCAGGGCGTTCGCTGGCAAGTGCCTGGCGGGCATGATCGGGGGCACCTCCGAGGCCACCCTGAATGGAACCACCTCCCAGCTGATCTCCAAGGGGAGGGTCGATTGGGACGAGTCTCTGTTCGCCTCGATTGCCACGGGCGGCTTCGGAGGTGCCGCCGGTGAGTTCGCTGACACGATCCTCAACCGCCTCACGAAATGTTTCGCGAAGAAGAGCAGGCCCCCCTCTCTGCGCGATGCACCTCCCGAGGCACTCCGCATGCGACCCTTCCGGAACCTCGACGACAGGCTCGACGTACCCATGGTCGCCCTGGACCGGGGTCCGCCGGGGTACACGGGACCTCGTGAAGCCTGGGTGCATACGGCCGAGGTTCCTGGTTCAGGGGCTGCGGTCTCAGGCGGCCCCTCCTCCATCACCTACACCCTCGTCGAGCCCTTCTCCTGAGGAGCCGATAGAAGGGTCTTCATCCAGACACACTCCCACGAGGAGGCCCGGAAGGGCGCGTTCAACGCGTTCACGCAGGTCTACGACGCGAAGGCGGACGCGCCCCACCTCGCGGTGCTGGATGCGCGAAGGCCGGAGGACGGACCCGTGGCGCGGTGCCACTTGGACCACGCCCTGACACCCACGTTCCACGGCGGCTTCGCGCCGGCGCAGGCGCCCGGCCCTGGGGGTCAGCTACCTGAGCGTCGCGGGCGTCCTGAGTTTTGGCGGACTCGCGGATGACCCGCGACGCAAAGGACGAACCATGGGCTGGACCTTCGACTTCTACTTCAATCGCGCCACCGCGGCGCATGTCATCAACGACATGCACAACAAGCTGCGGCAAATCACCACGCAGGAGGCGGCCAGCGCCAAGGTCGGGCACAGCGACGCCAAGGAGAGCAATGCACGCGGGGCGGTGATCTACAACAAGGGCGCCGGTCCCATGCCCGCCCACAACCTGACGGGCGCCTGGCAGCAGAAGACCTGGACCACGCCGGGGGGCAATGACCAGTACAAGCTGCTCCTCTCCCAGGTCTGCAACTGGCTCGATGGAAACGGCGACATTCCCATCACGGAATCCGAAGCCGCCCACGCCAAGTTCTCCCTGAGCGATTTCGCCGGCGGCACCTGCTACATGGTGTTGTTCTGGCAGAAGGCGATGTAGCCACATCCCGAGCGGCCCTCGGGATGCGGCGCACAACGGACAGGAAGGCAGGTCTCCAGATCGGGACCCCTTCCGCGTGTCGTCGTGCGCCCCCCTTCTCTTTCTCTCTCACCGGATGGCCGCGGACGCGGCTGGGTACGCGCCATGACGGGCGCGAAGGAAGCAACGCCATGAGCAAGGACCCCTCGGAACAGGGCATTGACGCCTCCAACGCCAACAACTTCCTCGACCTGTTCAGAAGCGAGGTCAACCCGCGAACCGGCAAGCTCCAGCTCTCCATCGTGGCTCCCAAGCTGTCAGGTCTGGGGGAACTCGATGTCGACCTCGGCATTGACTACACCCAGGGCGATGGGGCCCAGCCCAAACGCGTCCTGGGCCTGCCGACCCGGTGGCGCTACCGGTTGAGCTACATCGCTGGCGATCAGATCATCATCAACGGCCAGCAGTCCTACCCGGTGGACGCCCGATGGCCCCAGGGCATGAAGTACTACAACCTCAAGGACATGCGCCTGGAGACGGACAACAACCTGCCGGCCCTGCCCCATGCCCCGGAACAACGCTATCTCAATGTCCTCGTCTTCCTGAATGGCGTGAAACAATACTTCGACCTCAAGGGCAGGCTCATCGAGACCGCGGACGCCCACGGCAATCACATCCTCTACTACTACAGCTCCGCGGATGCCGGCGTCCATCAAAACACCCTGCAACGGATTGTCGACACCCATGGACAGAGCATCACCTTCGACTGCTCCGACACCGCCATCCAGATCACCCTCCCCGAAACCGGAGGATCGTCGCCGCGACTGCGTTACGAGCTCAATGCGGCCGGAGAACTGGTTTCCTACCAGGACCCCGCAGGAAGGAAGACGACCTTCACCTACGGCGGCGGGATGATGCAGCGGAACCTGCTTTCGCGCGTCGAGTCCCCCAACCAGCTGGTCACCACGTTCGCCTACCGGATGATCCAGTCCAAGAAGGCCACGGGAGAGCTGCGGCTCGACGTGGTCTCGGAGCTGACCCGGAACTTCCAGGCCACCGCGCGCACCGTGCGTTTCAACTTCGACCCCGACGGGAACAAGCAGAACTACACAGGCTACCCCACCTATGCCCTGTCCGGGCAGGACTCCCTGCTGGAGAGCGGCAACAACCGCTATCGCTACCGAACCACCGTCGACGACGGCATCACTCTCACCCGTCACACCTATAACAACCTCCACCTGGAGCTGCGGACCGACGTCTACTCCAGCAGCCAACCCACGGATCTGATTTCGAGCACGCTCTATTCCTATCCGGATGAGGGTGCGGATCAGGCCTTTCCCGCGTTCAACCGGCTCTCCGCCCAGTATCAGCGGCCAGCAACAGTGGAGGTCCGGACCTACAATCCGGGCAACACCCAGACCTTCCGTTCGATGAAGAAGGAGACGGCCTACAACGACGCGGGCCAGCTCACGAGCACGACCGACTTCGTGGCCCCGGATGGCGTCACGTTCGTGAAGGAGCGCTCGGAGTTCATCCGCTTCGACCCCCGCTTCGGCCTGATGATCGAAAAGGACGTCCACGACGCTCGCGCCACGGGCGAACCCGCCGACCCCGCCATCATCAGCCGCCTCTCGCGGACGTTGACCCCTACCGGGAGCCTGGTCGCCAGCAGCCAGTTGGGCTTCGTCACGTCCGGCGGCTTCAGTCCCTCGCACATCACGAAATATGAATACGACCCCCAGGGGCGGATGACCCGGCAGGAATACGCCTGGGTCGAAGCCGGAGCGAAGTCCCCCAGGAGTTCCTCCTCCCAGACGTCCTACCGCTACGACGAAAAGAGCCATCAGCTCACCCGTCAGGAAACGGATGCCGCTGGCAACAGCAAGGGGCAGGTCACGGACACCGTCACCGGCCTTGTCCTCTCCGAGACCGATGCCCTGGGCGCGACCACGCGCTTCACCTACGACGCGCTGGGGCGCAAGACAGCCGCGGTGGATCCGCTGAAGGCGACCACCCGTTGGACCTACGACGACGCGACCCACACCACCACCGTCCAGAATGCCAATGGCTACCAGTCCGTCCTCCAGAATGATGGCTTCGGACACCTGATCAGCCAGAGCGACAACGCGGGGCCGGGAGGAAGAAAGCGCGTCCTCTACAACCGGGCCTATGACGCTCATGGTCGCCTCTCCAAGGAGACGGGAATCCTGGGCGAGGCCGCGGCACTCACCTACGCCTATGATTCGCGGGGGCGGTTGAGCCAGCTCACGGACGGACAGGGAAACATCCGCTCCTATGCCTATGACGAAGTGGCCAGCTCCCAGACCGAATCCTTCAACGGCATCCAGACGCGGACCCTGTGGTTCGACGACCACCAGAACATCGTCAAGGACGAGTCCTTCGGCGCCACCTCAGGGCGGGCCCGCGTCACCTCCACAGGCCATGACGGCAATGGACGGGTCGTCTCCACGAAGCTGGGAAGCGGCAGGTCGGCCACGGAGTTCACGCGGCGCATCACCCGCGACATCCTGGGCAACGAGCTGAAGACCGAGACCCGGGCTGGCGACGGGACGACGGTGATCCGACTGGAGGATCGGGACCTCTTCGGCAATGTCACCCTCACGACCAAGAGCCTTCAGCTCGCGCAGGGCTCCTCCTCCGCCCGGGGAGCGACCCACCAGTATGACGCCACGGGCCGCCTCACCCGGACCACCAACCCCCTGGGCAAGAACGAATCCGTCACCTACGACGCGAATGGCAACGTGGCGACCTGGACGGACCTGGCCGGCACCACCTTCACCCACGCGTATGACGCCCTGGGCGCGCTCGTCAGCAAGAAATTCACCGAAGCCAACGTGAAACACAAATTCGAATACACGTATGAGGCTTCCACCCGTCGCCTGCTGTCGCTTCAGCATTTCGCCGATGACAAGTCCCTGAACAAGATCGAATACACGCACTCCACCGACGGCAAGCTGACCTCCACCCGTTACCTGCCGGACGACAAGCACCTGCGATGGGAATACTCCGCTGAGACCCAGCAGCTCGTCAGCTTCACGGACGCGAACGGGGAGAAGACACGCTTCAGCTACACCCCCAACGGACAGGTCCGGACGGTGGAGTCCGCTGGCGGCGCTTCAAACACCCTCACCTTCTCCTACTATTCGAAGAAGGAGGACGCGGCGAACAGCGGCAAGGTGAAGACGCTCGCGTCGGGAAGCGGCCTGTCGGTCACGTATGCCTATGACGATCTGGGCCGGATCAGCGTGGCCACGGCCCTGGCGCCCGTGATTGCCGGGACCAAGACCGTGGCCGCCATCGCCTATACCTACGACGAGACCACCGGCAACATCACCCGCAGGGCATTTTCCTCGGAGCACGCGCCCCAGGAGTCCGCGCTGAACCATCAGGTCTCCTACCAGTACAACGGCATCGGTCAACTGACCCAGGAGGAGGACCTGGATGCGAAAGGCCTCCTGCTCACGCGCCGCTCGTATACCTACGACGCCGCAGGGAACGTGATGACGCGGACACTCGCGCGCACCGCAGCGACGACGGAGACCACCACCTTCCAGTACGACGCGGACAACAAGCTCGTGTCCCTTCGGATTCAGGGCGGTTCGGAGCGGAAGCTGGCGTACGACCTGCTGGGCAACCTGACGAACGACGGGGCGGGCCGGCAGTTCAGCTACAATGCCCTCGGGCAGTTGATCGGGTTCGTGGACGGCACCACCGCGAAGTTCTCCTACACCTACCAGCCTGACGGACTGAGGGAGAGCAAGCGCCGCGCGGAGGAGACGCCGGTGAAGTTCCTCTATGACCAGGCGGAAGCCCCGAACATCGTCAACGAAATCCAGGGCACGAAGTGCGTCAGCCACCAGCAGGTCGGGGCCGTTCGCTTCACCCGCACGGTGCAGGGCAGCGACACGGAGTCGTTCATCCACGACCAGGGCAACGTGGCCGCGAGCCTGCTGGGACAGACGCTGTCGGCGAAGCGCTACAGCGCCTACGGCGAGCTGGATTCGCCGCCTGGAGTCGGGACCCCGGGCAGCTTCAACCTCAAGGACAATCCGTTTGGCTTCGCGGGTGAGTACCGGGATTCGGAGTCGGGGCTCTGCTATCAGCGAGCGCGCTACTACGACCCCCAGTTGATGCGCTTCCTCACGCGCGACAGCGCCGCCCTGTTCAACCGGTACAACTACGCCGCCGGAAACCCGGTCATGCTGTCCGACCCGTCCGGCAACGACCCCTGGTGGAAATGGCTGACCCTGGGGCTCGCGCTCGTGGTGGGAGTGGTCGCGACCGTCGCCACCGCAGGGGCCCTTGGCGGCGCCGCGGCCGGGTTCATCGCGGGTGCGAGTTCGCTCGTCGCCGGGGCCACCAATGCGGGCATCGCCGTTGCCGCGGGCGTCGTGGGGGCGATCGCGAGCAATGCGGTCTCCGCCATCGGGAACTCGTGGGGAGAGGACCGCTGGGGAGCCGAGCAGTTCTTCAACAAGGACCTGGGCATCTCGGTCGGATTGGGCGCCGTGGGGTCGGTCATCGGAAGCGCCGTGACGACCGGCGGCAAGTTGATCGCCCAGAAGCTCATCGGAGAAACCGGACGCAGGCTGATGGCCGGCAGGGCGCTCGCGGGCCTCGCGGGAGGGGTCGCCGAGTCCACCTTCGGAGGGACCACGACCCAACTCGCCTCCAAGGGGGAGGTCGATTGGGGCATCCCGATGATCACCGCGATCGGCATGGGCGGCCTCAGTGGCGCCGCCGGTGAGTTCTCCGTCGAGATCTTCCAGTTCGGCAAGCGCCTCATTCCCACCCGGCTCCAACCGTTCAATGCCAGGTCCACCGTTGACTTCGAGCTGCGGTCGTTGCGGAGCATCGACGCGAAGCTCGACGTGCCCATCCCGTTCGAAGCCTGGACATCTCCGCCCGGCTCCTTCTTCCAGCGGCTCTTCCAGCAGGGCGAAGGGACCCCCTCTCCCGGCACCTTCACTCTCTTCCGCTTCATCCCGTGACACCCTGTCACCACCGCACCGCGCCGAAGCCCTCCAGACATGATCCTGCTCTCTCTGCTTTCCACGCCATTTCGTATTAAATGGTCGAAATGGAAACAGGGAGGCAGGTCATGAGACAGCAGCGAAGCAGTGCCCGTGCAGGGCTCCTGGCGGTGGTGGGACTCGTGGTGGCGATGGCGCTCGGGGGGTGTCAGCCCCCGGCGCAGACGGACCCGAACCTGGCGGCCACCCGGCAGGGCGCGACGAACGTGCCGGGGCTCTATGTCGTGTTCAACCAGCCGGACAACACGGGCACGCGCGACTACCGCATCAAGGATGAGATGGTCCGGCTCATCGACAACAGCCCCAAGGGTTCCTACATCCGCATCGCGATGTTCCTGTGGACGACGGACCACCTGAACGCGGCCATCAAGGCCGCGCTGTGCCGGGGCGTCATCGTGCGGCTGGTGGTGGACGAGCAGAACGGCGGCGCGGCCTCCGAGTTCGCCTCCGGCGGCGTCATCCACGACATCAGCAGCCACGTTCCCCCGGCGGCGTCATGTCCGGATGCGACGCGGCTGGAGCTGACCCGGTGCAACGGCACGGGCGCGGGCAGTGCGTGCATCGCGGGCTTCGACCGCGAAGGCACCATCATGCACGACAAGATCTTCACCTTCTCCACCACCACGGACCGGCAGGGCAACCGCATCCAGCGCGTCGTGGTGCAGGGCTCGTGGAACAACACCTACCTTCAGAACAACTACTGGAACGACATGGTCGTCAGCTATGAGGACTGGGACTGGTACGACTACTGGGTCGGCTACCACAACGACCTGAGAGGCGGCACGAAGACGACGGACTACTACAACCCCACGTCGGGCCAGGGCTACTACAGCTCCCCCAACGCCCCATGGACCGCCTACTTCTTCCCGCGCACCGGCAATGACAACGAGCTGTCGTCCGACACCGTGACGAACAACTTCACGGACTACGTGAAGGCGGCGTCGCCGGGCTGCACGCTGGACGTGAACCAGAACCACTTCAACGACAGCCGCATCATCGTGGCCACGGAGTTGCTGCGCATCGCGAAGCTGGGCTGCAAGGTGCGCGTGCTCTACACGGACATGGACGCGGGCATCCGCTCCAAGCTGGGCGGCTCGTCCAACATCACCGTGCGCCAGCTCTACGACGTCTCCGCCAACAACGTGAAGACCAGCGACGGCACGCCCCGCGAGGTCCTCACCCACAGCAAGCACTTCGTCTATTCGGGGAACTTCAACGGGACGGTGCGCAAGATGGTGCTGACGGGCTCGCACAACCTGTCGAAGAACTCGCTGCGCTACAACGACGAGAACTTCGTGAAGTATTACTCCGACGCACTGTGGCAGGCCTTCCACGACAACTTCGAGAAGGGCTGGGCGCAGGCGCTCAACGACGGCTGACCCCGGACGGGCGAGCAGGGCATCGCCGTCCGAGCGCGAGCAGACCCCCACATGCAAGCGAGACGGCAGGCGGGACACGGCCTGCGTCTCCACGTTATTCGCACTGGCGCGCGCCAGCCGCGGCACCCCCATGCCGCGTCTTGTCTCCCCCACGCCTCCCGCCCCCTGGCGGGAACTGGAGCGCTACCGTGCTGTCACCCGACCCCCACCCTGGTATCCCTGAGCCGGAACCGCTCACGCACTCCACCCGGGAGATCATGGACCACGTCTTCTTCCTCTCGGAAGAGCAATGGCGGTCGGCGCGGGAATCGAAGCAGTTGGATTACGTCGTCATCGGCAGCGGGCCCTGCGGCTTCGCCTTCGCGGAGCGGATGCTCCAGCAGGATCCCCACTGCCGCATCCTGATGATTGAACAGGGTCCCTTCTTCCTGCCGGACCACGTGCAGAACCTGCCCCTGCCCTACCAGGCGCTCCGCGGGCACGTCGTGGAGACCTACCCCTGGAAGATGTCCGCCCGCACGACAGCGCAGCCCGCCGGGTGCATCGGCTTCCAGCACGGGATGGTGCCCTTCGTGGGCGGCCGCAGCCTGCTCTGGAGCTGCTGGAGCCCCCGGCCCCTGCATTCCGAGCTGTCCGCCTGGCCGCCGGAGACGGTCCAGGCCATCGAGGACCACCTGGAGGACGCCGAGCGCCTGCTCAACGTCGTCTTCGCGGATGAACTCGACATGAAGATGTCGCCCGCGACGCGCGAGCGCCTGTCCAAGCACCGGCCCATCTTCGGCGTCCTGCAACAACAGCTTCAGGCCCGGCTGGCCTCGCGGCTGCACCGCATCGGCTCCGCGACCCGCTGCATGGCCGCGCCCCTGTCGGTGAGCGCCTGCCACCCGGAGGATTTCGAGTTCGCGAAGTACTCCACGCCCGCCCCCCTGCTCGCGCTCGCCGAGCGTCAGGCGGAGCTGTGCCAGGCAGGCAAAGGCAGTGCCCTCAAAATCATGACGGACTGCACCGTCACCCGCATCCACCAGCGCGACGGGGTGGCGACCGCGCTGGAGACGTCGCGGGGCCGCGTCCAACTGGGAGCGGCCCGGCTTATCCTCGCGATGGGAACGCTGCCGCCCACCACCCTGCTGCTGAACTCGTTTCCCCGACTGCGCAACGCGGGGGCTCGCTACACGGCGCACTTCGTGTCCTTCATGCTCGCCCGCATCCGCCGCGAGGACTTCGCGTTCGCGGAGCAGTTGGCGGAGATGGAGCTCGCCGCGCTCTACGTCGCCGGGCTGAACGCGCGTGACGGCATGCAGTACCACATCCAGCTTTCGGCCCTCTCCGACCGGCAGCCCGCGAACAACTCACCCCGGGCCGCCCGCTACATGCCCGATCTGGTGGCGACGGCCACCGGCGCTCAGTTGGAGGATTCCCAGGACCACGTCATCCTCGCCTGCTCGGTGCTGGGCGAGCTGGACTTCCGCAGCCGTGACAACTGGGTGCGCAAGGACGCGCAGGACGATCCCGCCCAGAACGTGACGCTCCAGGTGCTGGCCGGAGAGGCCGACCGGCAGACATGGGACACGATGGATGAGGCCACCTTCCAGCTGCTGGAACAGGTGCTGTCGCCGCGGGGCCCGTGCTCCGTGGAGTACTGGAATGGAACGCCGGGCAAGGGCTGCTGGGCAACGAGCCGCCCCATCCTCGAGGAGCGCAGGATGCCCGGGCTGGTGCACGAAGGGTCCACCCTGTGGATCGGTGAGAACGAGGGCTCGGTGGTGGGGCCGGACTACCGGCCCTGGGGCATCGACAACGTCTACGTCACTGGCGGCGCCCTCTGGCCGACGGCGGGCTCCTGGAACCCCACCGTGACGATGGTGGCCCTGGCCCAGGACCTCGCCGACAGGCTCGGCGCACGCCCCGGCAGCCCCCAGACCTCCAAGGGCGCTGGAGACCCCCTGGGGCTTCAGCACCGGATCCGGAAGCCGTCGTCCGTGGGCGTCCCGCGCAGGCGGTAGTGCGCCACCACGGGGGGATGGTCGGAGGCGTGGGCGCTGCGGTCCACCTCGAAGAGGACGGGCTCCAGTCCCGGGCTGGCGTAGAAGTCGTCGAAGCGCTTGCCCGGCACGAGCACCGCGCCGGCCTTGTCGTAGAACGAGGCGAGCGTGGCGCTGGAGGCGATGTCCCGCAGGCGCAGCCAGCGCTCGCTGCCAGGAAGGCCCCAGTCGGAGCGCAGCTCGGCGAAGGCCTGCCGCGGCGTCATCACCCGGTCCTCCAGCAGTCGCGCGCGCACTGTGACGGCGTGCGACGGCGTCTCCGCCAGCCAATGCTCCATCACCTGGAATTCGTGGCGCAGGCGCGCATCCACGATGGTGCCCACGCTCACGCCGCCCCGCAGGGAGTCCGGATTCCCGTAGCGCATCGCGAGCGGCTCCCCCGTGAGGGGGTCCATGTCCTTCAGGTGGCGCAGGGAGTTGTCGGCGTTGAAGTCCCCCAGCACCACGGCGAGGGGGACGTCCCGGTGGAGCAGCAGCGCGTTGAGCTGCCGGAGGTCCTGCGTGTTGATGGCGGAGTCCGTGAGCGCGTGGTGGACGTTGTAGAGGAGCACCGCCCGGCCCTCCACCTCCACCTGGACGCGCAGCACACCCCGGTCCTCCAACAGGTCGCCCGCCTGGCCCTGACGGAGGATCGCCGCGCGGCGCTCGCGATCCGACAGGGCGTAGGTGACGTGGTCCGCGTGTCGCAGCGGGTGGCGGCTCAGGTAGGCCTTGCCGTTGATGGTCCGCGCCCCGCCCCCTACTTCCTGGCCGAAGTAGACCAGGTGGAAGCCGAAGCGCGACGCCAGCAGCTCGGCGATGGGCAGGCGGGCTTCCTGGAGGCCGATGACGTCCGGCATCCGGCGGGTGTCCTCCAGCCGCTCGAAGTAGGAGATCAACGCCTGACGGTACAGCCCCCCGAGCAGGATGTTGAAGCTCATCATCGTCAGGCCCGGCCCCCGGGGCCTGCTGGGATGGGGATGCAGGATGATCCGCGGGCGTCCATCTCCCAGCGAGCCCTCCGGCTCCGGGCCGCTGGGCAACGGATCAAAGCCCGGGAGCAGGACGGCGGACTCGCGGTGAGGCCTTGTGCTCAGCAACTCCGGGGCGAGTGGGGGCATTGACGCTTTCGGGATGTCCAAGGGGGCAGCCCTCAAGGTCTGTATGACTTCACGCGATGGGGAGCGCCGACAGGGTCCGTGCCTGCGAGCGATGGGGCCGTGAGTCCCCTCTCCTGCTCCGCGTGCCGGATGCGTGCCCAGTGTTGAAGGACGAGAGGAGGCTCATCCAATGAAAGCCGTGATCCTGAAAGCCTTTGGGGACGTGGACGCGCTCGCCGTGCAGGACATGCCCGAGCCGGAGTTCGGTGCGGACGACGTGAAGGTCCGCGTCACCGCCGCGGGCATCAACCCGGTGGATTCGAAGATCCGGCGGGGTGAGATGCAGGACCTGATGCCGGTGACGTTCCCCACCATCCTGGGCCGCGACGTGTCCGGAGAGGTCGTCGAGGTGGGCGCGAACGTGAAGGGCTTCCAGTCCGGCGACCGGGTGATGGGCATGGTCCACGCCGGCTACGCGGAGCTCGTGGTCGCCCCCGCCAAGGTCTGGGCGAAGGTGCCCGAGGACATGGATCTGCGGGATGCCGCCGCGCTGCCCATGGTGACGCTCACCGGCACGCAGTTAATTGAAGAGCAGGTGAAGCCCGCCCGGGGCGACACGGTGCTCATCACCGGCGCGCTGGGCGCGGTGGGCCGCGCCGCCATCCACGCGGCCCGGGCCCTGGGCGTGAAGGTGTGGGCCGGGGTGAAGGCCCAGCAGGTGGACGAGGCCCGCGGACTCAAGGTGGACGGCGTCGTCGCCATCGACCGCCCGGAGGACGTCGCGAAGCTGCCCACGCTGGACGCGGTGGCGGACACGGTGGGCGGCAAGGCCGTCACGGCCGTCCTGGACAAGGTGAAGCGCGGCGGGAAGGTGTGCAGCGTGGTGGAGGAACCCGAGGGCGCGAAGGAGCGGGGCCTCGTGGGGAACTTCTTCCTCTCCCACCCGGATGGGCCCCGGCTCGCGAAGCTCGGGGAGAGCGTGGCGAAGGGGGAGCTCATCATCCCCATCGCCAGGAGGTTCCCGCTGGACGCCGCGAAGGAGGCCCAGAAGTTCGCGGAGACGGCGGGCACCGGCAAGGTGCTGCTCGTCAATTGAAGGCGGGACGGCGGCGGCCCCTGAACAGGGACCGCCGGCCGTCAGGGCTTCAGGACTTCAGCTCCGAGCGCCCGGGCTGCGGCTCCCCGGGGGCCGCGTTGCCATTCGCCTGGGTGGACGCGGCGGCGGTCGCGGCGGCGGCGGCGTTGGCCTGCGCCGTCTGCTCCTCGATGCGCTGCACCACCTTGTTGAGCGGCGGCGTGGGGCCGGGCGGGTGCTCCGTCTGGGCCCGGCGCGCCTCGCGCTCCTTGTAGCGCCGGATGGCCGGCGCCATGATTTCGCCCATCAGCGTCCGGTAGTCCATGCCGGCGCCCTGCGCGATGAGCACCAGGTCGCTCCAGCCGGGCGTGAGGCCGGGCAGCGGGTTGCACTCGATGAAGTAGATGCGCCCCTTGTCATCCATGCGGAAGTCGATGCGCGCGACGTCGCGGCACCCCAGCGCCATGAACGAATTGCGCGCCGCCGTGCGCAGCTTCTCCAACAGCGACGGCTCCAGCTTCGCGGGCGCGTCGTAGCGGATGCGATCCGTCCAATCCAGCTTGTGCTGGAAGCTGTAGACGGGGTTCTTCTCTTCCTTGTCCAGGAAGACGATCTCCATGGGCGGCAACACGCGCGGACGCCGCTCGCCGAGCAGGCCCACCGTGAACTCGCGCCCGCCGATGTATTCCTCGATCAGCGCGGGCTGCTGGTACTTGCCGGCGATCTCCTTCACCACGTCGCGCAGCTCCGCTTCGGAGTGGCAGACGCTCTTGGTGACGACGCCCTTGGAGCTGCCTTCCGCCACCGGCTTCACGATGAGCGGGAAGCCGGTGAACTCCTTGTTGAGACGCTCCTTGCCCGTGACCATCAACTGGAAGTTGGGCGTGAGGATGCCCGCCTGACGGACGATCTTCTTCGCCAGCGCCTTGTCCAACGCGATGGACAGCGTGGCCGGATCGGAGCCCGTGTACGGGATGTCCAGCAGCTCCAGCATCGCGGGCACCTGGCTCTCCCGGTTGCGGCCCTTGAAGCCCTCCGCGATGTTGAAGACGATGTCCAACGGCGTGCTGGAGAGCACCGTGGGCAGCTCCGCCGTGGCCTCCAGGTCGATGACCTCATGGCCCCACGACGCGATGGCCTCGCGGATGGCCTGGAGCGTGTTGGGCGAGTCGTACTCCGCCTCGCTGTCCTCCAGCGCCTCGCCCGTGGCCGTTGCGCTGGGCTTCACGCGCTTCACGTTGAAGGCGAAGCCCACCCGCAGCGGCCCCGACTTGCGCGCGGGCTTGCCCTGGCGCCGCGAGGAGTCGCGGATCTTGTAGCGCTTGGCCGCGCTCTGGATGATGGAGTTGATGACCCCGTCCAGGTGCAGCCCCTCCAGTTCCGCCGCGGAGTAGATGCCCGCGCCCGGCTCCAGGCTGGGCAGCGCGTTGATCTCCAGGAAGTACGGCACGCCCGCGTCGGACAGGCGGAAGTCCAGCCGTCCCAGGTCGCGGCAGTCCAGCACCTGGAAGATCTTCTGCGCCATCTTGCGCACGTCCTCGGCCGTCTTCGCCGGGATGTCCGCGGGAGCGCGCACCGTCACGGCCTTCTCGCGCCGCGTCTTCAGGTCGTAGTCGTAGATGGCGTACTTGCGCCCGGCGGAGACCTCCGGGTCGATGACGTACTCCACCGGCGTCAGCACGCCGTCGTAGTCGTTGTCCACCGCGGCCAGGAACGGCACCGTGAGGTCGCGCCCGCGGATGTACTCCTCCACCAGCACGCCCGCCGGGTACTTCTCCAGCGCCTTGGCCACCTTCTCGCGCACCTGCTCCAGGGTCTCCGCGACGGAGTCCTGGGTGATGCCCTTGGAGGAGCCCTCGAAGTTGGGCTTCACGATGACGGGAAAGTGCAGGTTCTCCGCCGTCAGCTCACTGAGCTTCTCCACGTACTGCCAGCCCGGCGTGCGGATGCCGTGCTTGGAGAGGATGAGCTTGGTGAGCTGCTTGTCCAGCGTCAGCGCCAGCGCGTACGCGTCCGAGCCCGTGTACGCGAACCCCAGCTCGTCGAAGAGCGCGGGATAGAACGCCTCGCGGAAGCGGCCCCGGCGGCCCTCGGCCGTGTTGAAGATGAGGTCGGGGCTGTAGGCCTCCAGGCGGGCCACGGTGCGCGACGCGGGGCCGCTCACCTCGAAGCGCTCCAGGCGGTGTCCCAGCCGCTCGATGGCTCCCGCCAGCGTGTTCACCGTCTCCTGCGTGTCGAACTCCGCCTCTTCTTCCGTGTCCGACAGTCGCAGGTTGTAGGTCAGCGCGATGCGCATGGCTTACTCCGTCTCCCTTTCCTGAATGCCCTGGGCGCGGCGCACCTTCGCCGCGGACATCAAACGGCCCGGAGCGCGTGCCGCCGCCACCGGCGTGCGGGCTGCAACCGTCGCGCCCGCCACAACCTTCCCATCCACCACCTGCGTCTGCGCCCAGGTGTCCCCCAGGCGCAGGCCCAGCGGATCCCTCAGCACCCGCCACGCCTCCACGCCGCCAATCACCACGAAGCCCGCCGCCGCGGCCACCAGCCCGTGCGGCGCGGGCATCATCCCCAGCAGCACCACGAGCGCGAGCGGCGCGTTGCGAAGCGTGCTGTCCCGGTGCCGCGCGGCCGACCGCGTGGGCAGGTGCATCACCTTCACGCCGAAGATGCGCTTGCCCACGCTCTGTCCCTGGAGCATCCCGTCCGCGAGCAAGAGGAACAGCAGCGCCACCACCGCGCCCGCCGCGCCGCACACGACGTACAGCCCCCAGGCCGTCAGGCAGTCCACCACGCGCGCGCCCAGGCGCAGCAGCAGCGACGCCTTCGGATACGGCGAGTCCGGCTCCGCGTCCTCCTGCACCAGGCGCAGCACGCGGCCCGCGCCCCGGCCCGTGGACATCAGGCTGCGTTCAGGGGCGGCGCTCACTCTTCCGGCTCCAGCGTGAGGCCCTCTTCGCGGGCTTCCGGTTCGTCCAGCCCGGCCAGGCGCGCCAGCCGCTCGTGCGCGGACAGCGGGTGGACGAAGGGCACCACCGTCTGGGATTGCGCGTCGGCGGAGCTTGCGTATTCGGCCGCGAGTCGCGCGGTGGGGCTGCCCGTTTCCGACAGCCGCTGCAACCGCTCACGCGCGCCGGCCTCGTCGTGCTGCGCGGCCTCGCCTTCGCGGGTGAAGAAGATGAAGGCCATCGCCGGGCGCTTGGAGGACTCGCGCATCGCGAACTGCACGCCGTCCAGGTTCCAGCCCCTGGCCGTCCACTCGTTCAAGGTGCGCTCCAGCGCTCCCTCGTCCACCGTGGACAGCTCCACCACTTTGTACTGCAACGGACCGGGCCCCCGCACCACGGGGGTGCGGCCGCGGCCGGGGCGCTTGCCCGCGCGCGAGCCCTTGCGGGCGGCGGGGGCGCGTCTGGGCGGAGGCTTCGCGGTTCTTCGTCCGGGCCGCTTCTTCTGGGTGGGCATCGTGTGGGGACCATTTGGGCGCAAGCGGCGGAGTCAATCAAGCTCTCCGCCGCGACGACGTGCCCGGGGTGTTGCCTAGAGGAGTTTGGCCGCTTCCAGGGCGTGGTAGGTGATGACCAGGTCGGCGCCGGCGCGCTTGATGGACGTGAGGACCTCCATCATCACGCGCTCGTAGTCCAGCCACCCGTTCTGGCCGGCGGCCTTGAGCATCGCGTACTCGCCGGACACGTTGTACGCGGCGAGCGGCAGGTCGAAGTTCTCGCGCAGCGCGCGGATGACGTCCAGGTACGACAGGGCGGGCTTCACCATGATGAAGTCGGCGCCCTCCTCCACGTCCAGCGCCGTCTCGCGGACGGCTTCGCGCACGTTGCCGGGGTCCATCTGGTAGCCGCGCCGGTCGCCGAACTTCATCGTGCTCTGGGCGGCCTCGCGGAACGGACCGTAGAAGCCGGAGGCGTACTTGGCCGAGTACGCCATGATGGGCGTGTCGCTGAGCTTCACCTCGTCCAGGGCCTTGCGGATGGCGCCGATGCGGCCGTCCATCATGTCCGACGGGGCGACGATGTCCGCGCCCGCCTGCGCGCACGTGACGGCCATCTGCGCGAGCAGCGGCAGCGTGGCGTCGTTGGCGACGTGCTGCCCGTCCAGGACGCCGCAGTGGCCGTGGTCGGTATATTCGCACAGGCAAACGTCCGCGATGACCTGGAGGTCCGGCACCGCTGCCTTGATCTCCCGGATGGCGCGCTGGACGATGCCGTCGCGCGCGTA
>SECN01000663.1 GCA_004173515.1 Myxococcaceae bacterium
CAGGTGCTGACACATTCGCCGGACTGACAGGCCGTCACACGGGCCCCCGCCCGGTTTTGACAAATTGTCCGGACGCGTTGTCAGCACCGCCCCCACCGCCGGGGCCGCGTCCTATTCCGAAATAATTTCGCGTACTTGGCCGTAAGTCCTGGGTTTCCCGCCCGCCCAGCGATGGCACCTGCCTTGCTCACGGTCCCATGTGGGGCTGGCTTTCTCCCGGAAGCGTGATGGAACTCTTCTTTCGTAAATACTTCTGGAGCGTGAACCTGCTGTTCATCCTGCTCGTCGCCTTGTTGGCGGCGCGCACGGTGAACCTGTTCGTCGAATCCTCCATCTCCCCCTCCCCCGCGTCGGAGGCGCCCGCGCGCGTCGCGCAGCGCACCCACGCCGCGGACACCACGCTGGCGTCCATCGACGCGGAGCGCCTGTCCAAGCTCACCGGCGTGAAGCTGCCGGAGCCGGAGGTCGCGGTGAAGGCGCCGGATGAAACCCGGCCGGAGTTCGACGCCAACGCGCCCCCGGCCAAGAGCGGCCTGCGGGTGAAGCTGCTGGGCACGCTCGTCGCCGGCAATCCGGACTGGTCCTTCGCGTCCATCCAGGACATGACCACGCAGCGGTCGCAGACGTACATGATCGGCAACAACCTGATGGGCGCCACCGTCATGGAGATCGAACGCGAGCGCGTCATCATCAACAACGGCGGCCGCAAGGAGTTCATCGACGGGCAGCCCGGGGACGGCGCCGTCGCCGCCTACACCCCGCCGCCCGTCGCGGCCCCCGCCAACACCACGCCCAACGGCCTGGGCAACGGCATCAAGTCCACCGGGGAGAACGAGTACGAAGTCCCCAAGGCGGAAATCGACAAGACGTTGAGCAACCTCAACGACGTGGCCATGCAGGCGCGCATCGTGCCCGCCTTCAAGGATGGCCAGGCGGTGGGCTTCAAGCTGTTCTCCATCCGCCCGGATTCCATCTATTCGAAGATCGGCGTCCAGAACGGTGACGTCATCCGTCGCATCAACGGCTTCGACCTGAACAGCCCCGAGAAGGCGCTGGAGGTCTACTCGAAGCTGAAGGACTCCTCCCGCATCGAGATCGAGATCGAGCGCAACGGAGCGCCGATCCGCAAATCCTACAACGTCCGTTAATCACCCCGTCAGCGCCCGCTCCTCCATGAAGACGCTCCCGTCCTGGATGCTCTGTCTGTGCCTCGCGCTCTCCGTGCCCGCGTGGGCGCAGCGCCGTCCTTCCCAGCCCGGTACGCCTCCCGCCGCACCAGACCGCGACCGGGACCGCACCATCACCCCGCAGGGAACCCCACCGCCGGCCCGCGCCGCGACCCCGGCCGCCGCTGCTCCGGAGGAGAACCAGGGTCCGCGCCAGACGCCCTCGTGTGAAGAGGCCCGGCGCCGCGCGCGCTACGGCATCTACTTCGACAAGGTGGACATCGAGAAGCTCGTCCAGACCGTGTCGGACGCCACCTGCCGCACGTTCATCCTCCCGGAGAACGTGCGCGGGAAGATCTCCATCATCGGTCCGGAGAACGGCCGCGTGGAGGTGGACGCGGACTCGTTCTACTCCGCGTTCCTGGCCGCGCTCGACGCCAACGGGCTCGCCGTCTACCCGTACGGCCGCTTCCTGAAGATCGTGGACAAGCGCTCCGCGAAGCAGAACCCCATCCCGACCATCGTGGACGACACCACGCCGTACACCACGAACGAGCAGATGGTCACCAAGCTGTTCAAGATCAAGTACGTGGAGGTGGAGCCGCTGCGAGGCGTGCTCCAGCAGCTCGTGTCCAAGGACGGCGACACCATCCCGTACCCGCCGGACACCATCATCGTCAACGACGTGGGCTCCAACATCCACCGCCTGGAGCGCCTCATCAACCAGCTGGACAGCCGCTCCTCCAGCGACGAGATGCGCGTCATCCAGGTGCAGTACGCCACCGCCCAGGACGTCGCGAACACCGTCCAGAAGCTCTTTGAAGCCAAGACGGGCGCGCGCCCCGGCCAGCGCCCCGGCAGCTTCCCCCAGGGCGTCCCCGGCCAGCCGACCGGCGCCGAGGGCGGCGTCGCCCCGGGCAGCACCCCCGACACCGGCGGCGCGGTGACGCTGTCGCAGATCATCCCGGATGAGCGCACCAACAAGCTCATCATCGTGGCCAGCCCCGCCGCCTTCAGCCGCATCCAGGACATCGTGAAGGAGATCGACGTCCCTTCGGAGACGGGCAACAAGATCCAGGTCTACATGCTGGAGAACGCGAACTCGGAGGAGCTGGCCAGCACCCTCCAGTCGCTGGCGCAGGGCACCGCCAACCGCCCGCAGCGCGGCCCCGTGGTGCAGCAGCCCCAGGGCATCCCGCGCGGTCCCACCCAGGCCGCGGAGCTGTTCAGCGGCGAGGTGAAGATCTCCGCCGACAAGGGCACCAACTCGCTGGTCATCGTCTCCAGCCCGTCCGACTACAAGAACATCGTCAAGATCATCCAGCAGCTGGATCAGCCCCGCCGCCAGGTGTTCGTGGAGGCGGTGATCATGGAAGTGAACCTGGACCGCAACAGCGAGTTCGGCATCAACTTCCACCAGGGCTTCAGCCTGAAGACGGACGACGGCCCCATCCCCGGCATCTTCGGCACCAACTACGCCGGCGGCGGCGTGCCCCCGTCCTTCTCGCTGGCGAACCTGGCCAGCATGGGCGGCTTCCTCGCCGGCATCCAGGGCCCCGTCCTGCCGGAGCTCAAGAACCTGGGCATCGACATCCCGGCCTTCGGCGTGGTGCTCAACGCCATGCAGCAGTCCTCCGACGTGAACGTGCTGTCCACGCCGCACCTGCTCACCAGCGACAACGAGGAGGCCGAAATCACGGTGGGCCAGAACGTGCCCTTCCAGTCCGGCTTC
>SECN01000664.1 GCA_004173515.1 Myxococcaceae bacterium
GCCGGCGGCCGTCAGGGCGCGGACGGTGAGCTCCAGCAGCATCGGGCTGTCGTCAATGACCAGTACGCGGGACATCTTCCTCCTCAGGGGCTCCCGGCCCACAACCCTACACCTTTGGTTCCCGCCGAACCATCGAAACGGCGAGCAGGCGGACAGACTTGGCTGGACCCTTGACCCTTTTTCGCACTGTCCGGGATACTTCACTGCCTTGACCCCGACCACCACTCCCCTCCAACGCGCGCTCCGACAGGCGCCGGACCGCACGCTGGCCGCCCAGGCCCGACCCGAGCAGGAGTTCTTCTGCTTCAAGGTGGGCGAGCTGCGCTTCGGCGTGCCCAGCGAGAACGTCACCGAGGTGCTGCGCGCCGGGCTGCTCACGCCCCTGCCGCGCACCCCCTCGTTCATCATGGGCGTCACCGGCCACCGGGGCCAGGTGCTCCCGGTGGTGGACCTCTTGCGCTTCCTGAGCAAGGGCGAGGCGCGCATCGGTCCGCGCACCCGCATCTTCGTGGGCGTCAGCGGCAGCTACGTCTCCGGCGTGGTGGCGGACACCGTGCTGGGCCTGCGCCGCGTGCCCGTGTCGGAGATCCTGCCGCCGCCCCTGGGCGGGGATGCCGCCGCCGAACACCTGCTGGGCGTGGTGCACGGCGGCACCCCCCATGACGGGCTGAACCTGCTCAACTTCTCCAAGCTGTTGCAGACGGCCCGCCAGCGCGCGGTGGTGCGATGAGCCGGGAGGGCACCGTCAACGGGGTCGCGGACGATCGCTCCGCGGAGGAGCTGGGAGAGGTGGACATCCTCTTCTTCCAGATCGGCGACTCCGAGTACGGCACCGACGCCTCGCAGGTGCTGCGGATCGACCGGGCGCTGCCCGACGACCTGACCGTGCGCGAGCTGGGCCTGCCGCACCGCGGCCTGCGCGCGATCGTGTTCGACACCCCGGAAGGCGAAGGCCATCTGAAGGTGGATGCCGTCAACGGAGTGCGCTCCGTGGCGCTCGCCGTGCTACGCCGCATGCCCGCGGCCGTGGCGGCGGCTTCCTATGCCGTGGGCATCTGCCTGGATGAAGTGTCCAGGAAGCCCGTGTTGCTGATTGATCTGGCGGAAACGTTGAAGACGCAAGGAAGGCACTGACACACATGTCCCTGGAGAGCCCCAACGACAAGCCCGCGGCCAAGTCCCGCGGTGCGAAGAAGTCCCCAGGCGCGAAGGCGGGAGCCCCCGAAGCCAACGCGGTGGATCCGCTCAAGCCCTTCACCGACACGCTGATGTCGGTGCTGTCCGGCAACCTGAACGCGCGCGTGCCCCACGACCGCGTGCAGGCGGATCCCACGGGCTTCGGCCACCTGCTCAACCAGGTGCTGGAGCAGTTCTCCTCCGCGGAGCACCGCAAGCAGGTGGCGGCGCAGGAGATCGATCAGGCGCTCGACTCGCTCATCATCCTGGTGCGCGAAGGCGACCTGTCCCGCTGGAACACGTCCACGGAAGACCCCCAGCTCGGACCCCTCCTGGAGGGTTTCGGCAAGGTCATTGAAACGCTGCGCATCTTCGTGCGGGAGATCAACGAGGCCGCGCTGCGGCTGTCGTCCTCCGCCAACCAGGTGCTGGCGGCGTCCACGCAGCACGAGACGTCCTCCACCGAGCAGGCCGCGGCCATCCACGAGACGACCGCGACGATGGAGGAGCTGAAGCACGCCTCCGCGCAGATCGCGGAGAACGCGGGCAGCGTGGCGCGCGTGGCGGAGGAGACGCTGGGCGCGGCTCGCGCGGGTCGCGGCGCGATTGGCGAGTTCATCCAGGCCATGCAGCAGATCCGCAGCGACGGCGTCGCGGTGGCGGACTCCATCTCCAAGCTGTCCAAGCGCGTGGAGCGCATCGGCACGGTGGTGGAGGTCATCGACGAGATCGCGGACCGCTCCGACCTCTTGGCCCTCAACGCGGCGCTGGAAGGCAGCCGCGCGGGTGAGGCGGGCAAGGGCTTCTCCATCGTCGCGGCGGAGATGCGCCGGCTGGCGGAGAACGTCCTGGAGTCCACCAAGGAGATCAAGAACCTCATCACGGAGATCCGCGAGGCCACGGCCGCGGCGGCGGGCGCGGCGGACGCGTCCAAGCACGCCACGGAGTCCGGCGAGAAGCTGGGCGCGGTGGCGGCGCAGGCCGTGGAAGGCATCCTCGCGGGCGTGCAGGAGACGAGCGACGCGGCCCGGGTCATCAACCTGGCCACGCAGCAGCAGCGCACGGCCACCGAGCAGGTGGTGGCGTCCATGGCGGAGATCGAGGACGTGACCCGTCAGACGACGCAGGCGTCGAAGCAGGCCACCGGGGCCGCCGCCGAGCTCACCCAGCTTGCGGGCCGGCTCGCCGAGCTCATCAAGCGCTTCAAGGCCGACTAGGCGTTCTCCTGAAGGGGAGAGAAGGGCTTCCGGGGGCGTGCTGAACCGCGCCCCCGGGCCTGTCACCCATGGACACCGAGGCCCTCAAAAAGTCCCTCCTGAAGAAGTTCCAGGAGGTCACGGCCGACCGACTCCAGAAGATCCAACTGGGAGTCATCGACCTGGAGAAGGAGACCGCGGATCAGGCCGCGGACGACGTCGCGCGCGAACTGCACACGATGAAGGGCGAGGCCCGCATGCTGGGTCTGGCCGCCATCGGTCAGCTCGCGCACGCCGCCGAGGACGTCCTGCGCGCCGAGCGCGAAGGCAAGACGGCCACCGAGACCGCCACCGACGTCATGCTCCGCGCATGCGACGTGCTGTCGGACCTCATCGAGGACCTGGACGCCGCGCACACCGGCTCCTCGGCCACCGAGGAGATGGTGAAGGCCCTGTCGGAGGTGTCCGGTCACCCGGTGCCCGCCCTGGGCCCGGTGCGCAAGCCCGCCGCCTCCACC
>SECN01000175.1 GCA_004173515.1 Myxococcaceae bacterium
AACCGGGACCTGGGCGAGGAGGTGCGGGCGGGCCGCTTCCGCGCGGACCTCTTCTACCGGCTCAACAGCTTCACCATCGACATCCCGCCCCTGCGCGAGCGCCCGGAGGACATCCCGGAGCTGGCGCGCGCGTTCGTGGAGCAGTTCAACCGCACCCTCAAGCGCTCCGCCACGGGCGTGGCCCCGGACGCGGACGAGGTGATGAACGGCTACGGGTGGCCCGGCAACGTGCGCGAGCTGCGCAACGTGGTGGAGCGCGCGGTGCTCCTGTCGCGGCCCGGGGAGATGCTCACCCGGCGCCTCTTGCCCCCCGCGCTCATCAACAGCGCCGTGCCCCGCTCGGACCCGGCCGGAGACGGCTCCCTGCGCGCCCGGCTCCACCAGGTGGAGCGCGAGCTCATCCGCGAGGCCCTGGAGCGCCACGGGGGCGTCCTGCGCCGCGCCGCGGTGGCGCTGGGCATGGACCCGGTGACGCTGGGCCGCCGGGCGCGGCGTCACGGGCTGTGGAAGCCGGAGTGAACCGGCTCCACGGCCCGCGGGCCCTTGGGGCTCAGTGCGACTGCATCCACTGGAGCATGGGCGTCCACACGCGCGCCCGCGCATCCCGGGCGAGGAACAGGTCCGCGTGCCCGTAGTCCAGGGCGCGCTGGGACTCCGGCCGGTTGCGCACGGTGTGAATCGTCACGTCGGTGCTGCCCAGCAGGCGCACGGAGTACTCGCCGTAGCGTCCCACGCCGCCCCCCGCGCCCACGTACAGCACCGGCACCTTCACGTCCTTCAGGTGGTCGTCGTAGGGCACGTCCAGGCCGCACAGCTGCGCCTCCGTCTCCACCACCTCGTTGAGGCTCTGGTACGGCACCGCCAGTTGGAGGTAGTCGAAGAGGGTGGGCTCCGGCGTGAAGGCCGTCTGGAAGGGCAGGCCCGTGGCGTCCGGGGTGCTTCCGGCCAGGTGGTAGCCCGGCGTCAGCGGCTGGAGCGGCGCGAAGAGGGCCGCGGTGGCCCCGGCGGCGATGACGGCGAACTGCCGGTTGGTGGGCGTGGACAGCAGGCCCGTGAGCCCCGCCGCGAGCGGGGAGGGCGCGTTGGGCGCGTCGTCCGCCAACTGCCCGATGAGCCGCACCGGCGTGCCCGGCGCGGGCCCCAGCAGGCCGCCTTCGGTGCGCCCCTCGTCGCGGGCCGCCAGGAGCGCGTTGTACCGGTCACACGCCCAGCCGCGCTGCTCCGTCGCGTCCGGCGCGAAGCGCAGCACCATGTCGATGGGGATGAACCCGTCCACCCGCCGCTGGGCGCGCGGGCGCTGTGACTCCGCGTCCAGGTATGCGTACCCGATGGTCGCGCCCCGGCTCCAGCCCGCCAGGAACATCCGGTCGTTGTTGCTCCCGCCTCCGGACAGCCGGCGCACGGCGTCCGCCATGGCCAGGCCGGTGCCCAGGTCCTGCACGTGCGTCTCCAGGTGCCAGTTCGCCATGAACTGGAAGTTCGTCTCCGTCTCCGGCACGCCCACCCAGCGCAGGTCCAGGCCCCACACGTCCACGTCGTGGCTGGCCAGGTACGCCGCCAGGGACTGGTCCGCGGGCATGGTGCTCACCCGCGTGTTGGTGAGGAACGCCGGCACGAAGGCCCAGAGGTCCCCGTGCACCATGAACACCGCCCGCGTGCTGCGCGCCGGGAACCAGGGGAAGGACTCGCGCACCACCCGGTGCACGGTGACGACGTCATACGCGCCCGTCCCCACGCGGACCTTCCACGTGTAGTGCGCCAGGCTGCCACCCAGCGGCTCGCGCTTCGCCGTCAGACCGGGCAGCCCCGCCGCCAGCAGGGACCGCGAAAGCTGCTGCGCCTGGGCGGCGTCATCCCGCCCCACCGCCTGGAACTCCACCGCCGCCGCCTCGACCCGCATCCCCAGCAACAACACCAGCGCACACCACAGGCTCCACGTCCTACGCATACCGACCTCGACTCGCATGAAGGACCCCCACGCAGAGAAGCGTCAGGGGCTGACATCGCCCCGCGCTCCGGGTGCGGATGGCCCATGAGCACCTTCCGCGCCAGGGTTCAAACCGTTGATTTTATTGGTTCAGCCCCGCAGGGCATGATTCACCGCTGAAGGCCACCGGGGGATGGCGCCAGCGTGCTCCCAGTGAAAAACCGTCCCACCGGGCGTGCTTCGAAATTGAGACATGCGCACCACGAATGGCGCGGGACCTTTCTGACCGTGCCCACACCCCTCCGGCCCGCCAGGGTATGTCCGTTCATTCAATCCAACACATACATGTGAAACAGGCAAGTCCTGAATGGTAGGGGAAGACGGCGGGGCGATCGCGCGCGGGGCGGGGACGGGAGACAACACGGGGTCTCACCCCGAGCCCCACCGAGGGAGCCCCGATGCCCGAGTCCGTCTTTGTCGACAACATCTGGAACGATTTCGCGCACAGCTACGACGAGATGATCCCCGAACTGCCGTGCTACCAGCGGCAGCGGGCGAAGATCCTCCGCGACACCCGGGAGCGGCCCTACGTCATCGACGCGGGCTGTGGCACGGGCCTGGTGAGCCTGCCGCTCGTCCAGCGCGGCCAGCGGGTCATCGGCTTCGACAACAACGCGGCCATGCTCCGGCTGGCGGCGCGGCGCCACGAGCGCGAACCCGAAGCGGTGCGCGCCCGCTGGACGCTGCTGCCGGGGGACGTGAGCGCCTTCCCGCTGGAGGTGGCGGGGGGCGCGGACGCGGTGGTGATGAACAACGTCCTCTTCTACGTGCGCGACCCGGAGGCGGTGCTGCGCGAGGCCTGGACGCACCTGAAGCCCGGCGGCGTGCTGTGCATGACGAGCAACAAGCGCCCCCGGCCGGACCTGGAGAAGGTGCTCACGAACTCCATCCAGGAGTGGCAGCAGGAGGGCCGGTGGAATGAACACCTCCAACAGGCGGTGAAGCACCACCGCACGTGCGCCCAGCGGCTCACCACCGACCCCAACGAGATGGTGACCTTCCTGGACACGGACGCGGCGGTGCGCCTGCTGGAGAAGGTGGGCTTCACGGAGGCGCTGGTGGCCGACGGCGACGACTACTACGGCGAGAACTTCTACGTCTGCATGCGCAAGTAAGGAGCTGCTTCCATGGTGAACCCCCGTTTCCAGCGCAACCTCGGTGTGCTCCACCCCCAGACGATGGACAAGCTGTCCACCACCCACGTGCTCGTCGCGGGCGTGGGCGGCGCCGGCGGACAGTGCGCGGTGGACCTGGCGCGCCTGGGCTTCGGCTGTCTGACGCTCGCGGACTTCGACGTGTACGAGCGCCACAACATCAACCGGCAGATCGGCTGCTTCGAAAGCACCCTGGGCCAGCCCAAGGTGGACGTGGTGGAGCGCATGTGCCGCGACATCCACCCGGACCTGCGCGTGCACAAGGTGCACGAAGGCATCACCGACGCAAACGTCGCGCAGGTGCTCGCGGGCGGCGGCGGGCTGCCCCCGGTGGACTACGTGGTGGAGGTCATCGACATCGCGGGGGCGCGCGCCAAGGAGTCGCTCCACCTGACGTGCCGCCAGCAGGGCATCCCCATCATGACCGGGCTGATGCTGGGCTTTGGCGCGGCCCTCCACGTCTTCCAGCCGGACGCGCCCCTCTACGAGGAGATGTTCATCCTGCCGGATGGCCGCATCGACCTGCCGAAGATCATCCCGCACCTGGGCAGCTACATGCTCCAGGAGTACATGGACGCCTGCTACCAGGGAAAGGGCCACGCCCCCACCTGCGTGATTGGCGCCACCACCGCCGCGGGCCTGATGGTGAGTGAAATCATGCGCGGCGTGATGCTGGGGCCGCGCGCGATGGTGTCCTGGCCCGAGTACCTCTACGTGGACCTCTTCGACCACCGCTACGTCCGCGGCTCAGGGAACGGGTGTTACAGCACCACGCCCCGCGTCCGCGCTTCGTTCACCACCTGGGTGCCATCCACGCCCAGCCGCCGCGCGATGAAGCCCGCCGCCCCGTCCGCGTTCTTGTGCACGCGGATGAACTGGTCGTCGTACGTGCGCGTGACGATGAGCATCCCGGACACGATGACGCGCTGGAGGTTGTGCTGCAGCTCGTTGCCTTCGATGACGACGTGGATCTCCGAGAACAACGCCCGCGCGTCCGACAGCATGTTGGACAGGTGCCGCCGCTGCTCGCTGTTGGGGACCGCCGCCTTGGAGCCGGCGCTCGTCACCAGGATCATGGGCTGCTGGTGCTGCTGGTAGGCCGTCTGCATCTTCTGGAACACCGACTGGATTTCATCCGGCGTCGGTGGTGCGTCCCAGCGCAGGAAGAAGACCTTGTCGATGACGTCTGTCTTGTAGACCGGAAGTGCCATGGCGTTCGCGACTCCTTCGTGACGGGCCCATCCCCCCGGGCCTGAGTGCCATCCTGCTCTTCACCCACGGTCAAGAAACTAGCCCTGCGGGCCGACATTCTTGAGACGACACATCGCGCCGTGCCTGACCCTGGCACCGACTGTGTCCTCACCTCAAGGGCCCGGCGGATGTTGGCTGTCGGAAGGTGAACCCAGACGCCAGGGCTGCCAGCCGTGTCTGCGTATTCCGCCCCGCGTGGCATCTTTCAACGGTGATTAGTGATGAAAACAAGAAGGCCCCGGGAGCATGGGGCTCCCGGGGCCTTCAGTCCTGCCTCAGGCCTTCAGCCGGGGGGGACTACCCGCCGGAGACGGTGGTCTCCACCAGGGCGGAGTCCCCGGCGATCTGCGCGTCCGTGAAGAGGATGGGCCGCCACTGCTTCTGGGAGAACAGCTGGGTCTGGTCGACGTAGTGCGGAGACTTGGGGTCGCCGGACTCGCTGTACGTCAGCACCGCGTTGGCCGCGGGGCCGGCGTCGGTGAACTGCATGGCCATGACGAAGCTGCTGCCGTTGTTGACGGGGTAGCCCGCGCTGGACAGGCCGGTGTTGCCGCTGATGAGCTGGCCGCGGGGGGCGGAGTACTCGAAGAGCGTGGTGCGGGTGACGCCGTAGGAGACGACGTTGGTGATGCCCTCGCGGCTCAGGCCGCCCTGGATGGGCACGCGGGCGCCGCTGCGCGCGGTGTACTGCACCTCGCCCAGCGTCTTGTCGAGCGCGATGCCGGACGCGTTGATGCTGGCCACGCCCTGCGCCAGCCGGAGCAGCAGCGGGTCCTCGCCGGTCGCCGGCGCGGGCGTCAGCGTGTTGGGGGTGTTGATGGGGTCGGCCGGGTTGAAGGGCACGTCGAACAGGAGGCCCTTGGTGACCAGGCTCGCGGTGGGGACCGCGCCCAGGAACTCGCGGAAGACGAACGCGCCCTTGGAGCTGGTGTCGAAGCGGCCATTCCACCCGGCGAGCAGCGCGCACGCCTGGCTGATGTCCACGTCCTTGCCCTGGAACACCACCGTGGTGCGGCCCGCGCAGCGGGCGACCAGGCCCTCACGCGTCAGCTCCGCCATGCTGCTGCGGTTGCTGAACACGGCGGCCTTGAGCTCCTCCAGGCTGAACTTGCCGTCCGCGCCGGAGGCGCCCGTGGCGCTCTGCTCCGTGAGGGTGATGAGGTTCATGCGCGTGCGCGGCGTCTGGGGCGTGTTCTCGATGCCGTGCAGCGGCGAGAAGCCCGTCAGCGGGGCCGCGGGGTTGGACAGCCAGTAGCTGTCGTTCGCGTTGAAGACGAAGTCGTTGCGGTCCAGCTGCGGCACCTTGGCGAAGGGCACGAGGCCGGGGCTGCGCGAGCCCGGCTCCACCTGCCACTCGTTGGCCGGATCGCTTCCGTCCAGGAACACCAGGCCCAGCGCGTTGTAGATGCCGTAGGCGATGGTGGGCGCGGGCGTGGTGGCCGCGGTGATCCACTTCGTGTACGCGTCCTTGGACAGGTTCGGCGTGGGCGTGGCGTCCGTGTACCAGGCCTTGCCCTCCTTGTCGGCGTACATGGTGTTCACCCAGGGCAGGCCCTGCTGGGTGGCGTAGACGGCCTTGAACTCGGTCAGGTTCTTGGCCTTGTTCATGCCGTGGAACTGGTCCAGGAACTTGATGTTCTCGATGTTCGCGTCGCGGATGGTGAGCACCGTGTTGGCGTTCCAGCCGAGCGTGCCCGGCGGGAAGCCCGGCGCGGCCGAATCCGGGATGGCGATGATGGGGCCGTAGTGGCTGAAGTACATCGTCTGCGTGTAGTTGGTGACGGACCCCTCCGGCAGCTTCACCAGGATGGTGAAGGTCTTGGAGGTCATCGCGCGCTCTTCGGTGCCGTACTTGTAGGTGGTCGGCTTTCCGGGCACGAGGTTCAGCTGGTACATGGTCATGCGCTGGCCGGAGGAGAACGTGTGCGTCCACGCGACGTCCTCATTGAAGCCGATGAGCACCGCCGGCACGCCCATCAGGCCTACGCCGTAGACGTTCATCTGACCGGGCACGGTCAGCTGGCTCTCCCACAGGCGCAGCTCGCCTTCCCAGGGGAAGTGCGGGTTGGCCATCACCATGCCCTTGCCGTTGTCGGTGCGCTCGGCGCCCAGGGCCCAGCCGTTGCTGCCGAAGTCCGTGCGGGGGGGCGTCGCCGCGGCGATGGTGAGCGCCAACTGGTTGATGCCGCCCACCAGCGTCAGGTCGATGTCATACGCCAGCAGGTCCTCCGCGGTGATGGGCTTGACCCAGTCCGCGTTGGCGCAGTCGGCGGGGCGCTCGGCCGGGGGCGTCTCCGCCACGTACTTGTTGTAGCCGGCCACATAGCCGGTGAGCATCTGCTGCACTTCCTCCGACAGCTGGGGGAAGGCGGCCTTGGCGCGTTCGATGACGCCCAGGGACAGGTACGCCAGGTCGGAGCCCACGTAGGTGTTGCCGGGGCCCTGGCCCAGGTACTGCGCGCGCTCGCTGCGGACCTTGATGATCTGATCCGCCAGGGTGCAGACGTGGTCCTGGGCGAAGGCATAGCCCTGGCCGAAGCCGAGGCTTGCGTAGTTGTCCGCCGTGATGTGCGGGATGCCGTACGCCGTGCGGCGGATCTTCGCCGTGTACTTCGCGGGGGGCGTGGGCTCAGGGGTGACCGTCTCGTCGTCGTCACATCCGGTGGATGCGACCAACGCCAGCGACGTCAGCAGGGAGAGGGACCAACGGCGGGACCGGAGAGAAGACCGGAGCCCGCCGCGAGAGGGAAGCGTATCGGGGGTGTGCTCGAGCATGGCGGTGCGGAGACTAGGAAGGTGGCGATCACCGGGTCAATGTTTCTGGGATTTGACTTTTTCACGAAACTGAAACGCCCGGATGCATCGCGTCGCAGGTTTCGGAAAGCCGGAAAGACGGTGTGTGTTACACGGGCGCCATGACGTCCGAGCCCTCGCCGACCCCGGCCCGCCGCCCTCGCCGCCACTTCTCCATGATTCGCACCTTCGTGCTGGCGGACTTCGTCACGCTCGGCAACGGCTTCGCGGGCGCGGGGGCCATCCTGGCGTCCATGCAGGCGCTGGCGACGGCGAACCCACGCTGGTTGTGGGTGGCGTTCGCACTGATGCCGGTGGCGCTGGCCATGGACGTCGCGGACGGCCGCATCGCGCGGTGGCGCTTCCGCAAGTCGCCGCTGGGCGCGGACCTGGACTCGCTGGCGGACGTCATCTCCTTCGGCATGGCGCCCGCGGCGCTGGCGTTCGCGGTGGGCCTGAGGGGCGCGCTGGACGTGGCGGCGCTGCTCTACTTCGTCGCGTGCGGCATCAGCCGGCTGGCGCGCTTCAACGTCACCTCCGCGGAGCTGTCCGACGGCACCGGCAAGGTGAAGTACTTCGAGGGCACGCCCATCCCCACCAGCCTGCTGCTGGTGATGGTGCTGGCGGTGGCGCTGTGGCAGGGCCGCATCGGGGACGCGCTGTGGGGTGGGGTGTGGGACATCGGTCCCGTCCAGCTGCACCCGCTGGTGCTGATGTACGTCGCCAGCGGCAGCGCCATGATCAGCAAGACGTTGCGGATTCCGAAATTCTGAAGGAAGCCCCGGCCGTGGGTGGACGGTGTGCCTTCCAGTGGACGTTCCGGAGGGCAGTACCACTGTTTTTCCCACGGTGAGGCGGTTGGCAGTCCCGGGGTGGGTGCCTAGCTTCGCCACCTGATCCGCAGGACCACCACGGTGTGGAATCCGGTGCGGCTTCGAGCATGTGGTGCGGCGGGAGGGGATGGGGTGGGTGCCATGACGGGGCGCTGGAGTCTGCTGGGCCTGTTTGCTGCGGTGGTGCTGGTGTCGGGATGCGCGGACCGGGAGCGCTCGTCGCTCGCGGACGGACGGCTGACCGCGACGCCCGGCGGCGTGGACTTCGCACGGGTCGCCATCTTCGATGCGCGGGAATCCCAGGTGACGCTGCGCAACGTGGGACGCGCGCGCATCACGGTGGATGAAGCGTGGGTGGAGGGGCCGGAGGGCGCCTACAAGGCGGAGTTCACGCACGAGGGGCCGCACAGCCTGGTGCCCGGCGCCGAGTGCACGCTGAAGGTCCGCTTCGCGCCGCTGGCCGAAGGTGGCCTGCCCGCGGTGCTGGTGGTGCGCTCGGACACGCGCATCGAACCGCTGATGCGCCTGCCGCTCAACGGCGCCGGCGTGGATGCGTGGGCGCGGGTGTCGCCGCGCAAGCTGGACTTCGGCCGCATCGAGGCGGACTCCTCCAAGCAACTGGGCGTCACGCTGGACAACCCCACGGACCTGCCGGTGATGGTCACGCCCAAGCTGGTGGGCGCGGACAAGGACGAGTTCGTCGCGGAGGCCATCACGGTGAACCCGGGCGAGCGCAAGGAGCTGCCCGTCACCTTCAACCCGGTGCGCGTGGGCAAGAAGCAGATCGCGCTCGCGGTGTCGCCGTGCCACGGCTGCGCGGACGTGACGGTGCAGGTGACCGCGGAGGCGCTGGAGCGCGCGGTGGTGGCGGAGCCGGAGGTGGTGGACTTCGGCGCGGTGCCGGTGGACCGCGACGCCATCAAGGCCTCCAGCCTGCGCAACATCAGCACGGAGCCCGTCACGGTGACGTCGCTGATGCTGGATGGCACGGACGCCTCCTTCAGCCAGGCCAACACGGGCCTGCCGCTGGTGCTCCAGCCGGGCGAGGTCCGCGGCTTCGAAATCCGCTACAGCCCCGGCCACATGGGCCCGGCGATGGACCGCGCCGTCTACACGGTGGTGAGCAAGCGCCACCCGACGCTGCCCGTGCCGCTGCGCGGCTTCGGTGGCGCGTCCGAATTGTGTGTTTCACCGCTGACGTATGACTTTGGCGAGCAGCCGCTGGGCTCCAAGGTGCGCGTCGTCGTCAACGTGAAGAACTGCGGCACGGACAACGCGGGACCGCTCACCATCAACGCGCTCACGTGGACGCCGGATCCGTCCGGGCCGCTCCAGTTCAACCACAAGCCGCTGGCGACGCCGTACACGCTGCCGCCCAACGGCGAGGTGAACCTGGAAATCTATTACGAGCCGTCGCGCGAGGGCTCCGCGTCGGGTTCGCTGGTGATGACGACCAACGCCTTCTCCGCCGCCACGGTGCAACTGGACTTCTTCGGCAGCGCGAGGGCGCACGCCCCGTGTGACCTGGTGGTGACGCCGCAGCTCCTGGACTACGGCACGGTGCAGCCGGGGCGGGGCGCGGTGCTGGGCGTGAAGCTGCAGAACAAGGGCACGGACCTGTGCCCGGTGAAGAACATCCGCGTGGTCAACGACGGCGGCGGCGTGTTCCGCATGCCCGGCGGGGACCTGTTCGGCGGCATCATCTACCCGGGGGACTGGTTCAGCTTCCAGGTGTCCTTCCAGGCGCCCTTCACCGGCGGGGACTTCGCGGGTGAGCTCCAGGTGGAGCAGTTCAACCCGACGACGCCGGTGCTGCAGGTGCCGCTGATGGCGCACTCGCAGATGACGTGTCTGGTGGCCTCGCCCTGGTACGTGGACTTTGGTCTTGCGCGCAAGGACTGCCGTCCGGCGCCGCGCGAGGTGAACTACCTCAACGCGTGCACCACGCCCGTCACCATCTCCAACGTCTTCATCGGGCCGGGCACCACGGATTCGGAGTTCACGCTGCTCGATCACCCGGCGCCTCCCGCGTTCCTCTTGCAGCCGGGCGAGTCCTTCACGGTGGGCGTGGACTACTTCGCGCAGGTGACGGGCATGAACCTGTCGCCCCTGTTCGTGGACTCCAGCGACCTGCCGGTGCCGCTCCTGGTGCCGCTCATCGGTGAGTCGTCGAAGAAGGTGGAGAAGACGGACAGCTTCGTGCAGCAGGACGTGAGCAAGGTGGACGTGCTGTTCGTCGTGGACAACACGGCGTCCATGGTGGAGGAGCACCCGAAGCTGGTCTCCGCCATCCCGTCCTTCGTGGACGCCGCGCGCAACAAGGCGGTGGACCTGAACCTGGCGGTGACGACGACGGGCATCTCCGCGGTGTCCGGCGCGTGCCCGGGCGGGGCGCTGGGCGGCGAGGCCGGCCGCTTCTTCCCGGTGGACAATGCCCGCCAGCGCATCCTCACGCTGGCGACGCCCAACGTGACGCAGGTGCTCCAGCAGAACATGCAGGTGGGGCAGTGCGCGCAGGTGGAGCAGGGCTTCGAGGCGATGCGCCGCGCGCTCACCTCGCCGCTGGTGAACAACGCGGATGATCCGCGCACCGCGCTGCCCAACGACGGCAACCTGGGCTTCCTGCGCGACTCCGCGGCCCTGGTGGTGGTGTTCGTGGGCGACGAGGACGACCACTCGCCGGACGCGGTCTCCACGTACGTGCAGTGGGCGCAGCAGCGCAAGGGGGAGAACCAGCCGCAGCGGGCGACCTTCTTCGCCATCGCGCCCACGAGCGTGGCCTGCGCCACGGCGGGCGGTGGCGGCACGCGCTACGCGGACGCCGCGGCCCAGACGGGCGGTGAGGTCCTCAACGTCTGCGCCCCGGACTACGCGCCGCTGCTCAAGCAGGTGGCCAGCAAGGCGTTCAGCGCCCAGGAGCGCTTCCCGCTGAGCGAGGAGCCGGACGCGGGCACGGTGGTGGTGAGCGTCAACGGCACGGCCACGACGACGGGCTGGACCTACGACGCGGCGACCAACAGCGTGGTGTTCACCACCGTGCCGCCGCCGGGCGCGAAGGTGACCATCACCTACCGCCGCGCCTGCGCCAACGACTGAACGGTCGGAGCGCTGTGGGTGTGGACCCCGTGACGGGCCGGTCATCCGGCCCCGAACGGGGATGTCAGCCCCCGGTGCTACAGCACTGCATCTGCCTGTGCGGATGACCAGAAAATTGGAGGCGCTCCCTCGGTGTGTACCCTGCGGAGCGTCTAGCTGCTGTTGCCTTGGGAGGCGCGCTGTGAGCACCCGGATCCCCGACGAGCATCCGAAGTCCCCTCCGCGCGCCGGTGCGCCGGGGCTGCGGGTCATCCGCGGGGAGGGCCAGCGCAAGCAGGAGCCGCTGGCGTCCCGGGATGCCGTGGCCCGGGTGCTGATGGAGGCCGGGGCGGACATGCTGCTGCGGCGCATCAGCCCCCTGAGGGCGCAGGAGATCGAGCGCAAGGTGGACCGGGTGCTGGACCTGTTCGACCGGGTGGACGCGGCCCCGGTGCTGATGCCGGTGCTCAAGCGGCACCTGGACGAGCTGGAAGCCCTGATGCGGGAGACCCGCGAGGTCCGGGCGGTCCGCCGCTAGGGCGCCAGCCCGGGCCTGCCTGGAAAAACCCCAAGGGGATTCGATGTTTGATTCCCCTGGCCGGGGGGCTTACGCTCGGGGCTCGCCTTCCCGCGTCCCGGCCGTGTCCATCGAAACCTACGGCAGCTACCAGCTCCTGAAGCGCCTCGCCACGGGCGGCATGGCGCAGATCTACCTCGCGCGTCGGCCGGGGTCGGATGCGCCGGACAAGCTGCTGGTGCTCAAGCGCATCCTCCCGCACCTGTCGGAGAACGACGAGTTCGTCCGGATGTTCCTGGACGAGGCGCGGATCGCCGCCCGGCTCGCGCACCCCAACGTGGTGCAGATCTACGACCTGGGGGCGGAGGGGGACACGTTCTTCATCGCCATGGAGTACATCCATGGGGTGGACGCGCGGCGGCTCTGGAAGCGCTCGGAGACGGCCAGCCGTCCGCTGCCGGTGCCGCTGGTGTGCCGCATCCTGCTGGAGGCGAGCGCCGGGCTGGACTACGCGCACAAGAAGACGGACGCGTCGGGGCGCCCGCTGGGCATCGTGCACCGGGACGTGTCGCCGCAGAACATCCTGGTGACGTTCGAGGGCGGCGTGAAGGTGGTGGACTTCGGGATCGCCAAGGCGGCGGACCAGGCCACGGTGACGCGCTCCGGGGTGCTCAAGGGCAAGTACTCGTACATGTCGCCGGAGCAGGCGTCCGGGCAGCGGGTGGATTGCCGCTCGGACGTGTTCGCGCTGGGCGTGGTGCTGCATGAGCTGCTGACGGGGGGCCGCCTCTTCAAGCGCCCCAGCGACATGCTGACGTTGTCGGCGGTGGCGGAGTGCCACGTGCCGCCGCCCTCGCAGGTGGCGCCCCGGGTTCCGGCGGACCTGGACCCCATCGTGCTCAAGGCGCTCGCGAAGGATCCGGACGCGCGCTACCAGCACGCGCAGGACCTGCAGCACGCGCTGGAGGGATGGCTCGCGGCCCAGCCGCAGCCGTCGGGCACGGCGGACCTGGCCGTGTTCATGAAGGAGCTGTACGCGGACCGGCTGTCCGACGAGGCCCGCTCGGGCGAGGTGCAGGTGACGGACGAGGAGGCGGGCGTGTCACCGCGCTCGGAGCCTCCTGCCGCGCCGCGCCGCTCGGTGATGCGGCCCGCGATGGCGGCCGGGCGCACGGAGCACGAGCCCACGACCACGCTGCGTCCGCCCCGGGCAAGCCGGCCTGGAGCGAAGGCCGAACCGCGCCGCGACGAGGGGGATGCCGAGGCCCGGGGAGCGGAAGGACGTCCGGAGCCGCGCGCCGAGACTCGCGGGGTCGATACCCGTCCCGAGGGACGGGGGGCGGAGGTCCGAGCCGAGGGTCGCAACGCGGAGCTGCTGCGCGAGATGCGGGGCGCGGAGCCTCGTGGCGATGTCCGCGGTGCGGATCCGCGTGGCGCTGACGCGCGTGCGGAAGGACGCAATGCGGATCCGCGTGGCGCTGACGCGCGTGCGGAAGGACGCAATGCGGATCCGCGTGGCGCTGATGCGCGTGCGGAAGGACGCAATGCGGATCCGCGTGGGGCTGACGCCCGTGCCGAAGGGCGCAATGCGGACGCGCGGGGCGCTGACGCCCGTGCGGAAGGGCGCAATGCGGACGTTCGTGGCGCTGACGCTCGTGCCGAAGGGCGCAATGCGGACGCCCGGGGCGCCGAGCTTCGTTCGGAGAACCGTCACGCGGAGGGCCGCGCCGAACCTCGGGGCTCCGACGCTCGCGCCCCGGAGCTGCGTTCGGAAGGCCGTGGCGCCGACGCCCGGCCGGAGTCCCGACAGACGACGGGCACGCGGCGGGCCCTGGAGTCACCGCCCTCGCGGCCGGCCATGCGACCGGTGCGCCTGGAGGAGCCGTCCATCCCGACGGTGACCGTGGACGAAGGCCCCACGCTCGCGATGATGGATCCGCTCGGGCGCCTGGGGCCGCCTTCCGGATTCCAGGTGGAGGAGGACGCGCCCACGCTCGCCATGGTGGATCCGTTGGGCCGGCTGTCGCCCCGGTTCGAGGAGGACGAGGACGCGCCCACCCTGGATCAGCGCCTGCTGACGGCCCGAGGCCAGGAGGACGAGGACGACGCCACGCAGGACATGCGCTCCATCACCCGCGCGGAGGACGACGACGAGGGCCCCACGCAGGACATGCGCGCCGTGCCCCGCGCGGAGGTGCCCGCGTCGATCCGCTCGGGTGCGATGCCGTCGGCGGAGCACCGCCCGGTCCGGCTCCCGATGCCCGCGCCCCACGCCACGGTGGAGATCACCGCGTCCACGGCGCCGCGCTCCTCCTCCCGGGCCCCCATGCCCAATGCATGGGTCCCCCCGGAGCGCACCGCCACGCTCACCGAGCACTCCATCACGGCGCCGTCGAAGCGCCGGTGGCTCGTGTGGGGTGGGGCGGCGCTGGCCTTGCTGCTGCTGGGGTTGGGCCTCTTCTGGAGTTCCGGCATGGCCACCGGCGGCGTGCGGGTGGAGTCCGAACCCACGGGCGCGCGCGTGGTGTTCGAGGACCGCGTGCTGCCGGAGCGCACCCCGCTGGTGCTGCCCGCGGTGAAGCCCGGCCGCTACCGGCTGGTGGTGGTGAAGGAAGGCTACCGGGAGTTCCGCACGCAGATCGTGGTGCCGGACTCCGGGCCGCTCGTGGTGGGGCCCCTGAAGCTCGTGCCCATGACCCCCTCCGGACGGCCCGGCGCGGAGACCCCTGCTCCCGAGCCGCTTCCCACGACGCCCGCGCCCCAGGTCGGTCCTTCCGGCGAGGCGGGCTCACGGACTCCGGTCCCCGCGCCGCCGGAGGTGATGGCCGAGAAGGCGGCCGCCCCGGTCGCCCGCGAGCCTGCGGCAGCGGCGGCCCCGGCGGCGGAGGTGCGCGAGGCGGCCCGGCCCGTGGAGCGTGCCGCGTCGGTGAGCTTCGTGGTGACGCCGTGGGCGGAGGTGACGTGCAACGGGCGCCGGCTGGGGGAGACGCCGTTCCAGCCCGTGGAGCTGCGGGTGGGCACGTATGACTGCAAGTTCTCCAACCCCGAGCTGCAACGCACCCTCAACCGCCGCATCGAGGTGCGCCCCATCGACCTCAACGTGGTGACGGTCAAGTTCGAGTAGGCGCGGCGGTGGACCCTTCCATGACGCTCGAGGCTGGAACCCACGTCGGCAAGTACGTCGTGCGTCGCAAGCTCGCCGAAGGGGGCATGGCGGAGATCTTCCTGTGCACCGCGCGCGGGCCGGAGGGCTTCGAGAAGGAAGTCGTCATCAAACGCGTGCGCGCCTTCCTCGCGACCGACCCGGACTTCGTGCAGATGTTCATCGCCGAGGCGCGGCTGGCCTCGCGGCTCAACCACGCCAACGTGGTGCAGATCTTCGACTTCGACAAGCACGAGGACACCTACTACCTGGCGATGGAGTACGTGCGCGGCTGCTCGCTGTGGGAGCTGCGCAAGCGGAGCAAGGAGGCGATGACGCCGATGCCGCCCACGCTGGTGGCGCACATCGGCGCGGAGGTCGCGCGCGGGCTGCACTACGCCCACCGCCTGCGGGTGAACGGCGAACCGCTGCACCTGGTGCACCGCGACGTCACGCCCCACAACGTGCTCGTGTCCTACGACGGCGCGGTGAAGCTCACCGACTTCGGCATCGCGAAGGCGGGCAACAAGCTGACCAACCCCGGCGTGCTCAAGGGCAAGTTCGCGTACATGTCGCCCGAGCAGGCCCGGGGCGAGAGCGTGGACGCGCGCACCGACGTGTTCGCGCTGGGCGTGGTGCTGTGGGAGCTGCTCACCGGGGGGCGCCTGTTCCAGGGGGACTCGGAGATCGCCGTCCTGCGCGCGGTGCAGGAGAGCACCATCGTGCCGCCCGCGCGGCTCAACCCGGACGTGTCCCCGGACCTGGACGCCGCCATCTGCCGGGCGCTGGAGCGCGACCTGTCCAAGCGCTTCCAGACGGCCGGGGAGCTGGAGCGCGCCCTGGCCCAGTGCGTGCTGAACCAGGCCCGCTCCGTGGACGACACCGACGTGGGCGACTTCGTGCGCCGGCTGTTCCCGGTGGCCGCCAGCAACCTGGCGCTGCCCGCGATGCCGGAGCGCACGGCCCTGGTCGATGGGGCGATTGCTCCGCCCGGTCCGGATGCGGCGCCGGCGCCCCGTGAACCCACGGCGGTGATGCCGTCGCGGGGCCATGCCTCGGGCGCGGTGCGCATCGCATCTCCGGACGAGGACCTCCACGGCACGACGCTGGTCCTGTCCCGCGACGAACGCGCCGCCGAGGCCGTGAGCGGGCGTCCTCCGACTCCCACGCCGTTGATGTCGCTGGCGTCCATGGGCCCTGGGGCTCCCCGTGAGCCGCTCGCGGCGCCAGCCGGCCGGCGCTCCGAATCGCGCGAGTTCGCCGCCGCCCCCGGAGAAGCCTCGCAGGGCGGCCGCCGGGGTCTGGCCCAGGGGGAAGGGCGCTTCGATGGGGCCGGGATGTCCGGGAACCTGTCGTCCGAGGACGCCTCGCGCTTCGCGGGCACCGACGCGGAATCGAGCCGGGGTTCCTCGGGCCGCCTCGCGCCCTCCGCGCGGCGGGCCGTATCGCCGGACGACGAGGCCCGTGACGCGAACCCGGCTCCAGGCCGCGACGCACGGTGGGCCGGAGGCCAGGGCGAAGGCTCCCGCGGTGCCTTCCTGTCCGGGCCCGACCCCCGCGAAGCGGACACCGTGTCCGTCACCGAGCCGGGTCCTTCCTTCGCGCCGGGCCGCAAGCGGGCCGTCTGGGCCGGAGCCGCCGCGCTGGGGCTCGCGGGCCTCCTGGGCGTCCTGGCCGTGGCGCGCTCCACCCCGGATGCCACCGTCGCGGGGCAGGGGAGCACCCCGGCCCCGTCGGTCGCGAACACCCCGCCGCCTCCGGTCGCGAAGGCGCCCACCACCGAAGCGTCCAGGACTTCGTCGCCGGAGGCCGTCGAGGCGGAACTCGACGGGCAGCGGCGTGAAGCCGCCCTGGCCCCGCCTCCGTCCTCCGGGAAGACCGTCCCCGCCGCGACCGCGACGGCCCCGTCCAGCCCCACCGCCGCCCCGGCTCCGCCCGCCGACGATGCGGCGAAGGCCCTGGGAACGCTCCAGGTCAGCGCGAATCCGTATGCGACGGTCTACCTGGGCGCGAAGCGGCTGGGCGATGTACAGGGCCGCGCGTCCTACAAGGTGGCGCCCGGCACCTACAAACTGACCTTCCAGCACCCCGCGGGCGGCAGGTCGTACACCATCGTCGTGCCCGCCAACGGCACCGTGGCCCAGGAGTTCCGGGCCCCGAAGAGCCGCTGACCCGACCGTCTCCCCCCGCCTGACCGCTGGGGGTCGAGGCAGCCGGCCGCCACTTCCCCGCCATCCCTCCACGCCCGCCGTGTGTTCAGCCTCCGACCCGAGCGTCGGACGGACGACGTCCGCCCGCACGCCTGCTCGTCGTTCTTGACGAATGACGCGCGAATCTGGCACCTATGCGGTCCATTCAGTAGCCTCTATTCAATGGAATCGATGGACCTGCTGGCGCCCGAGGAGCTCGAAAGAATCGAGCGCGAAAACGCCGGGGGACTGCCCGCGAACGCCATCCTGGAAATCTTCCGGCCCCGGGGCGTGAGGCTCTCGGAGGCGACGTTCCGGAAGTATGTCCAGGCGGGGCTCCTGCCTCGCAGCCGTCGCGTGGGCCGCAAGGGGAAGCACCAGGGCAGCCTGGGGCTCTACCCGGTGGAAGCCGTCCGCCGCATCAACGTCATCAAGAAGATGATGGCGGAGGGACACACCCTGGAGGACATCCGCCGCTCCTTCGTGTTCCACCGCAACCACATCGACCAGCTCCAGCGGGACCTGGCGGAGGTGCTGGACGGGTTCCAGGAGGAGCTGGGAGGACGGCCTGCGGGAGGAGAACGCAGGAGGTCACTCGAGGCCCAGTTGGCAACGCTCCGGCAACGGGCGCAGGATCTGGTCCGGGATGTCGCCCGGTTGGGCAGCGCCGTCACGGCGCGCGAAGACGAAACGCTCCGGTCGCAATAGGATGCCCCCCAGGGTCCTGTTGAACCGGGTAGACTCCACACATCTGGAGGAATCATGTCGGAAGTGAAGCAGCTGCAGGAGGGCGAGGGGGGAGGAGGCGAGGAGGAGCTGCCCGCGGAACGAAGGCGCTCCAAGACCATGTCGCGCAAGGAGATGGCGCGCGACCTGCGCCGTCGCAGGCTCGCCGGCCAGTTGGACCCGGAGGAGGCGGAGACGCTCAAGCTCGTGGACGAGCAGCGGCCCCGCACCCGCGCGGACTGCATCAACGGCCCCCGGCCGTGTCTCTTCGTGTCGTGCAAGCACAACCTGTACCTGGACGTGAACCCGGAGACGGGCTCCATCAAGCTCAACTTCCCGGACAAGGAAATCACCGAGCTGGAGCACACCTGCGCCCTGGACGTGGCGGAGAAGGGTGGCATCACGCTCGAGGAGGTGGGGGAGATCATGAACCTCACCCGCGAGCGCATCCGTCAGGTGGAGACGCGCGGTCTGATGAAGCTGCGTGAGGCTGTCGACGAAGAGCCGCCCGTGTCTGCTCGCAAGCCCTGAAGCCGGGCCTGTGTTTCGTGTCGTCTCAGGGGTGACGTGTTGCGTTGACACCCCAGGGGGTGGTTGCTAGGACCCGCGCCACCCCCCCGCATCCCGAGGCGCACACGTGCTGGCTCTCCTGAGCGTTTCCGACAAGCGCGGTCTGGTTCCCTTTGCCCAGGGCCTCGTCCGGCTGGGCTACCAACTGCTCTCCACTGGCGGCACCCTGGAGGCCCTGAAGGCCGCCGGCATCCCCGCCACCCAGGTGTCCGAGCACACGCAGAGCCCTGAAATCCTCGGCGGCCGCGTGAAGACGCTCCACCCCCGCATCCACGGCGGCATCCTCGGCCGGCCCGACCTGGAGTCTGACAAGGCGGAGATGGCGGCGAACCGCATCGAGCCCATCTCGCTGGTGGTGGTGAACCTCTACCCGTTCCGCAAGACGGTGGCGTCGGGCGCGGCGGAGGACGACATCATCGAGAACATCGACATCGGCGGGCCGGCGATGGTCCGCGCGTCGGCGAAGAACTTCAAGCACGTGGCCGTGGTGGTGGACCCGGACGACTACGCGCCGGTGCTCGCCGAAATCGAAGGCCACAAGGCGGTGGGTGAAGAGACGCGCCGGCGGCTGATGCGCAAGGCGTTCGCGCACACGGCGGCCTACGACGCGTCCATCTCCGGGTGGCTGTCCGGCGAGGCCCAGGAGCCGTTCCCCCAGGAGCTGTCGCTGGCGTTCCAGAAGGTGCAGGGGCTGCGCTACGGGGAGAACCCGCACCAGCGCGGCGCCTTCTACCGCGAGTTCCAGACGCCGAAGGAGCCGTCGGTGGCGTTCGCGAAGGTGCTCCAGGGCAAGGAGCTCTCGTACAACAACATCCTGGACCTGGACGCGGCCCTGGGGCTGGTCCTGGAGTTCCCGGAGAAGCCCTGCGCGGTGGTCATCAAGCACAACACCCCGTGCGGCGTGGCGGTGGACAGGGCCATGGCGGAGACGTTCCTGGAGGCGGTCATCGCGCCGTCGTACTCGCCCGCGGCGCTCCAGGTGCTCGCGACCAAGAAGAACCTGCGCCTGCTGGAGGCGGGCCCGGAGCTGGCGTCGCCCGACGCCCGGCCGCGTCCCCAGGTGGATGCCCGGAGCGTGTCCGGCGGCATGCTGCTGATGGACCGGGACGCGGTGGAGCCGCCCCTGGAGTGGAAGGTCGTCTCCAAGCGCGCCCCCACGCCGGAGGAGGAGCGGGCCCTTCGCTTCGCCTGGAAGGTGTGCAAGCACGTGAAGAGCAACGCCATCGTGTTCGCGGCCGGCAGCCAGCTCCTCGCCCAGGGCGGCGGCCAGACGAACCGGGTGGACTCGGTGCGCATCGCGATGACGCGGGGCGGCGAGGCCCTCAAGGGCAGCGCGGTGGCCTCCGACGCGTTCTTCCCCTTCCGAGACGGGTTGGACGAGGCGGCGCGGGCCGGGGCGACGGCGGTCATCCAGCCGGGTGGGTCCGTCCGGGACGCGGAGGTGATTGCGGCCGCCGACGAACATGGGATGGCCATGGTGGTGACCGGAGTGCGACACTTCCGGCACTAACTTCATGCGCATCGTCTGTCAGAAATGCGCGGCGGCCTACGCGATCGACGATCGGTTGATCTCGGCCAAGGGCGTCCGCGCGCAGTGTCCCCGTTGCCGGCACCTCCAGCTCGTGAAGCGGGAGCCGTCGGCCGCGTCGGTGACGGCGTCGTCTCCCGAAGGAGCCGTGGCTCCCGAACCGCAGCTCCCGGCGCCTCCTGTCGCCCGGGAGCCCCGGAGCCATCCGGTCGCCGCGAAGGCCCCGGAGGCTCCAGCGGCCTCGGACCTCTTCGGAGACCTGGGAGCGATGCCGGAGCTCGGGCCTCCGAGGGACGCGGATCCCTTCGCGGACCTGGGGCCTCCTGTCTCCCGCGCCCCCGCACCCGTGAATCCCTCCGCGGATCCGTTCGCGGACCTGGGGCCTCCTGTCTCCCGCGCCCCCGCGCCCGTGCGGAGCGAGCCGGCCGCGAAGCCCGCGCCGCCGCCGCCGCCCGCACGGAAGGAGCCGGCCGCGAAGCCCGCGCCCCCGCCGCCCGCCGGGCCCTCGTCTCCGGCGGACCCGCTGCTCGACTTCCTGGGGCCGCCCCCGAGCGACCTCGGACGGGATGGGGCCTCTCCGGTGCCTCCGCCCGCGGCCTCCTCCGGGGGCGTGTCGCTGGGCCGCATGTCGGTTCGCGCCCCCGCGCCGGCCGCCGCGCCCGCGCAGGCGCAGACGCACGCGAACTGCCGCTCGTGCGGCAAGGCGCTGGCGGATCCGTTCGACCAGGCCCTGGGCGTCTGTGACGACTGCCGGCAGCGGGATCCGGTCGGCGCGTCCGAAGCCTCGGTGGTGGTGGCGCCCCAGGTGCCTGAAGCGTCCTCCGGCGGTGACCTGGAACTGCCGATGATGAGCAACCTGGACCCCGCCACCGCGTCGTCGGGGGGGAACCTGGACTTCGAGGGAGGCTCGCCGGGCTCCCCGGGCTTTGGTGACGACCTGCGCCTCGCGGGCGCCACGGCGCTGTCGCCGGATGCCCGCATCAGCTCGGTGAAGCCCGCGCGCACCTCGCACATCACGGCCGCTCCGGTCCGGACCGCCCAGCGCTCGGGCTCCGGAGGCCGTTTCCGTTCGCTCGCCATGGGCCTGCTCGCCGTGGTGCTCGTCGCCGGTGGCGGCGCGGCGGGGTACTTCCTGTTCTACAAGCCCCAGCAGGAGGCCGCCGCCCGGGCCGCGCTTCCGGCCTCGCCGTCCGCCGTGCCGCCGGCGGTGCTGGCCGCGGTGAGCAGCTGGAAGCTCCAGTTCCTGGAGTTGATCGGCACCAGCGCGGAGCACCTCGCGGCGGGGCAACAGCAGCTCGCGAAGGACCAGCGCGTCGCGTACGCGGAGGCCGAGGAGTCCTTCCAGCAGGCACTGCTGCTGGACCCGCGCAGCACCGACGCCATCTCCGGCTACGTGCAGGCGCTGGCGCTTGGCCGGGGCCCCGGCATGGACGATGCCTCCTTCCAGGAGGCGCGCGGCCTCATCCAGGCCGCGGAAGACATGGCCGGCAAGACGCCCGCGTTGCTCGTCGCGCACGCGAACCTGCTGCTGTCCCGCGCTCGCGTGGCGGGCGATCTGGAGGAGGCGGCCTCCCTGGCGAACGCGGTGCTGACCCATCCCGCGTCGCTCGACACGCACAAGGCGGAGGCGCACCTGGTGCTGGGTCGTGCCCGGGTGGCCACGTCGCGCGAGCTGGCCAACAAGGAGTTCGACGAAGCCCGCCAGTTGGCGCCGGGCCTCAAGCGCGTGGACTACTACAGCGCGCTCGCCCACGAGCAGGCCGGCCAGTACGGGCTGGCGCTCAAGATGCTGGGCCGCCGGCTGGAGCTGGATCCGCGGGACTGGGACAGCCTGGAGGCATCCGCCCGCATCTACGTGGAGGTCGGGGAGACGGGACGCGCGCGCAAGCTGTACGAGGATCGCGTGAAGGCGAACGCGGGGGATGTGCGCGCCTCGCTGGCGCTGGCCGTGCTGCGCTACCAGGCCGAAGGCGATGCGCGCCTGGCGGTGCGCGAGCTGCGGGCCCTGGCGAAGAACGTGTCCCGCTATGGCGCCCGGGATGCCTCCGAAATCTGGGGACACCTGGCGGCGGCGGAGCGCACCGCGGGCAACGCCGACGGCGCGGTGAAGGCCGCGGACGAAGCCCTGAAGGTGGTGAAGGACCTGCCGGAGGCCCACCTGCAACTGTTCCTGGTGGCGCTCGCGCGCAAGGACGCGGTGAAGGCCCGGGCGCACCTGAAGGGCTTCCTGGGCCGGTTGGAGGACTCCGCGCTGGAGCAGGTGCTGGTGGGCCGGGTGCTGCTGCTGGAGCAGAACCCGACGGCGGCGCAGGAGCACTTCCTGAAGGCGGGCACGCTGGACGAGCGTCGGCTGGACTCGCAGTTGCTCGCGGGCGTGGCGGTGGCCAGCGCGAAGCAGCGCGAGGAGGCCTTCCGCCTGTTCTTCGGCGTGCTGGAGGCGCGCAAGTGGGACCCGATGCGGCTTGCGCCCCGGTCCGCGCTGACGCGCTTCTGGCTGCGGCCCAACGACACGCTGGCTGGCGTGGAGGGCGTGGTGCAGGCCCTGAGCACGCGGCCGGACGACGTGCAGCCCGTGCTGTACGAGGGGCTCGTGCGCTACTACCAGGGCGACCTGCCGGGCGCGGATCGCCTGTTCCGCGCGGTGGTGGACACCGGCGTGAACAACGGTGGCGCGCTGGCCTACCGGGCCCTCATCGCGCTGGACGCGAAGTCCGCGCAGGCACTCTCGTACGCGGAGAAGGCGGTGGCGCTGGAGCGCAGCCTGCCCATCGCGCGGCTGTCGCTGGGGCTTGCCCAGGCGGCGGCCGGGGACGTGGAGCTGGCGAAGCGCACGGTGCGCTCCGTGATGGACGTATCCCCGACGATGCTCTCGGCGCAGACCCACCTGGCGGCGCTGGAAGTGGCCGCGCAGCCGGAGGTGGCCCGCGCGATGCTGCTGAAGGTGGTGGGGCTGGATCCCGCCTACTTCCCGGCCAAGAAGCTGCTGTTCAAGCTGGACGAGCGAGGTTGACGTGAAGGTCCTGTTGCTGGGGTCGGGCGGCCGCGAGCACGCGCTCGCGTGGAAGCTGG
>SECN01000176.1 GCA_004173515.1 Myxococcaceae bacterium
GCGGGCGTCATCGGCTGCGAGTACGCCTCCATGTTCCGGATGCTCGGCGTGAAGGTGGACCTGGTGAACACGCGCGACCGGCTGCTGTCGTTCCTGGACGACGAAATCTCCGACGCCCTCTCCTACCACCTGCGCGAGCAGGGCGTGCTCATCCGCCACCAGGAGGAGATGACGAAGGTGGAGGCCCACGACCACGGCGTGGTGCTGCACCTGAAGAGCGGCAAGCGGCTCAAGGCCGACGTCTTCCTCTGGGCCAACGGGCGCTCCGGCAACAGCGAGGACCTGGGCCTGGAGGCGCTGGGCATCGCGGTGGATTCGCGGGGCTGCATCCAGGTCAACGACGCGTACCAGACGTCCGTGCCGCACATCTACGCGGTGGGGGACGTGGTGGGCGCCCCGTCCCTGGCGAGCGCGTCCTATGACCAGGGCCGCTTCGCCGCCACGCACATCGTGGAGGGCCGGCTGGAGCACAAGCTGGTGAAGGACATCCCCACCGGCATCTACACCAGCCCTGAGATCAGCAGCCTGGGCCGCACCGAGCGCGAGCTCACCCAGGCGGGCATCCCCTACGAGGTCGGCCACGCCTTCTTCAAGAGCCTGGCCCGCGCCCAGATCACCGGCCGCACCGTGGGCATGCTGAAGCTGCTCTTCCAGCGGGAGACCCGGGAGATATTGGGCATCCACTGCTTCGGGGACAACGCCTCCGAAATCATCCACATCGGCCAGGCCATCATGGCGCAGGAAGGGCCGGGCAACAGCATCGACTACTTCATCAACACCACGTTCAACTACCCCACCATGGCGGAGGCCTACCGCGTCGCCGCGCTCAACGGCCTCAACCGGTTGTTCTGAAACACGGGGCCCCTGGAACGACGAAGGGCACCGCGGGCGACCTGGCCCACGGTGCCCCGGGTGTCACGGACCGCCGCGCCTAGTAGCGGTAGGTGTCCTGCTTGTAGGGACCGGACTTCTCCACGCCGATGTAGCTGGCCTGCTCCGGCGTCAGCTCCGTGAGCTGCGCGTTGAGCTTCTTGAGCTGGAGGCGGGCGACCTTCTCATCCAGGTGCTTGGGCAGCACGTACACCTTGCCCACCTGGTACCTGTCGCTGTGCGAGTACAGTTCGATCTGCGCGATGGTCTGGTTCGCGAACGAGCTGGACATCACGTAGCTGGGGTGGCCGGTGCCGCAGCCCAGGTTCACCAGCCGGCCCTTGGCGAGCAGGATGATGCGCTTGTTGTCCGGGAAGATGACGTGGTCGACCTGGGGCTTGATCTCCTCCCACTGGTACTTCTCCAGGGAGGCGACTTCGATCTCATTGTCGAAGTGGCCAATGTTGCAGACGATGGCCTGGTCCTTCATCTTGGCCATGTGGGCGTGGGTGATGACGCTCTTGTTGCCCGTCGCGGTGACGAAGATGTCCGCCTTGTCCGCGGCGTAGTCCATCGTCACGACCCGGTAGCCTTCCATCGCGGCCTGGAGCGCGCAGATGGGGTCGATTTCCGTCACCCACACCTGGGCGGACAGCGCGCGCAGCGCCTGCGCGGAGCCCTTGCCGACATCGCCGTAGCCGGCGACGACGGCGATCTTCCCGGCGATCATCACGTCCGTGGCGCGCTTGATGCCGTCCACCAGCGACTCGCGGCAGCCGTACAGGTTGTCGAACTTGCTCTTCGTCACGCTGTCGTTGACGTTGATGGCGCGGAACAGGAGCGTGCCCTTGACGGACATCTCCTGCAGGCGGTGCACGCCCGTGGTGGTCTCCTCGGTGACGCCCAGAATCTTCGCGCTCTTGCGCGAGTACCAGGTGGGGTCCTCGGCGAGCTTGGCCTTGATGGAGGCGTACAGCTCACGCTCCTCCTCGCTCTCCGGCTTGGAGATGACGCCCAGGTCCTTCTCCGCGCGCTTGCCCAGGTGCATGAGCAGGGTCGCGTCGCCGCCGTCGTCGAGGATCATGTTCGGACCCTCGTGGTCGCTGCCGGCGGGGCCGAACTCGAAGATGCGGTGGGTGAAGTCCCAGTACTCCTTGAGGGACTCGCCCTTGTGCGCGAACACCGGCGTGCCGGCCTCCACCAGGGCCGCGGCCGCGTGGTCCTGGGTGGAGAAGATGTTGCACGACGCCCAGCGGACTTCCGCGCCCAGCGCCTGGAGGGTCTCCACCAGCACGGCCGTCTGGATGGTCATGTGCAACGAGCCCGTCACGCGCGCGCCCTTGAGCGGCTGCTGCTTCGCGTACTCGTCACGGATGGCCATGAGCGCGGGCATCTCGCTCTCGGCGATGCGGATCTCCTTGCGGCCCCAGCTGGCGAGCTTGAGGTCGGCGACGGCGTAGCCCCGAATTTCAAAGGGAGATTGCCGGCCCCGGGGTCGGGCGGCGGTCGTACCCCGAGGTGCCCTGGAGGACATCCGTCCCTGCCCCTCGCCTGCCTGCCTCCTCCGCGCCGGGCCCCTGTCACCCGGGGTGGGGGGACGTGCCCCTCTGCCCGTCATCCCTCCCCGAGCGCGAAGCGGTCCGCGCGTCGCGCCCGGGGACACAAGCGCGGGACCTAGTAGCAGGGGAGGTCGAAGTCCTTGGTGTAGTCGTCCCGCACACCGAAAGCATAGAAGGTGCCGTTGCAGTTGCAGTCGTCACGGCCCACCTCATGGGTCTTCGCCGCGTCGCTGTAATAACGACGGATCCACCCGTCCCCCTTCTTACAGGTCGGGACGCGGATGATGTCCTGCTCCTGGCTCACGGGCGCGGCGCCGGCAACCTCCTCTTCGGACACCGGGCCTCCGCAAGCGGTGACGAGCAGGGTGGCGATGCAGACGCCCAGGGAATGTTTCATCAACATGGTCGACTCCTCGTGGAGGGGCAGGGCGGGACGTCCCTGCGCCATCCACCATTCCTGTCCTGAACAGGAAAATCCAGCCTTCCCCTCAAATGTCATCCAATTGCAAACATCCAAGCCTGACGCAATGAAGAGGGCCCGCGAGAATAAAGCAAGACACCGCCGTAACTGGAAATGACAGCCCGTCGTGGGGCTGCGTTTCCACTGGAGGCGGCACAATGAAGAAGCACGCAACGTTCATGGCCCTGGGCCTGACGGCGCTGGCGGTGGGCTGCGGTGGCCGGGAAGAAGCCCCCCCGTCGCCGTCCGCTTCGCTCCAGGCCGCGCCGTCGCAGGAGCGTCCCTCCGAGCAGGAGCTGGCGGCGACGCGGACCTCCGCGCCCGTGACCGCGGTGCCGGTGAAGTACGTCGTCGCGCCGGACTCGGCGCCGCAGGTGCGCATCTCCGCGGGCGTGGAGGCTGCGCGACCGGAGTCCGCTCCAGGCCTCACGGGCTCCGACAGCCCCCGGCGTCCCCTCAAGTAGTCCCACCCGGCATCGCGTCACATCCAAGGAGGTTCCTGTGTCGAATCAAAAGTTCGCGGCGGCGATGGCGTTGGCGTTGGGTCTGGGGATTTCGGGTCAGGCCCACGCGTGGATGCAGTACTGCAATGGCACCAGCCTCACGCTCTGGACCACGTATCAGTGGTATGCGCCGTCCTGCGACCCCACGGGCGGCAATCCCTGGCAGAAACAGGGCTGGTGGAGCCTGAACCCGGGTGAATGCAAGATCGTCTTCGGCGCCAGCCTTCCCGGCCGCTACTCCTACTACTACGCCGAGGGCGGCGGGCAGGTCTGGGCCGGCGCCTACTCCACGTGCACGCCGTATTCGGCTTTCAATTACTGCGACAACCTCTGCAACACCAACGCGCGCAGCCTGGGCTACCGGGAGCTGGATACGGGCACATCCACCAACTACACCCTGACCTTCACGCCCTGAGCCCGCGGTCCCAGGCTCCATCAGGGCGGCCGGGCTTCCTTGCCGACGGCCCTGCGGGTCCCGCGCCCCCGGCGTTGCCACCTTCCTTCCGGGAGGCACGCCATGCAGCAGGGGCCACGCACCCGGGAGCAGCCGGGCATCCAGGGGAGTGAAGCGCCTCCCGTGCCCTGGCACGCCCTGCCCCCCGAGGCGGTGCTGGACCAATTGGACAGCACCTCCGAGGGCCTCACGGAGCAAGCGGCCCGGGAGCGGCTCGCGCGCTTCGGCCCCAACGAGCTGAAGCGCGCGCGCAGCGACAGCCTCTGGAAGCTGCTGTGGCGGCAGATCAACAGCCCGCTCATCTGGGTGCTCATCGCCTCCGCCGTGCTGGCCATCGCGCTGGGCAAGGTGACGGACGGGCTGGTGGTGGCCGCCGTGGTGGTGCTCAACACGCTCATCGGCTTCGTGCAGGAGTACCGCGCGGGCAAGGCCATCCAGGCGCTGGGCCACATGGTGCCGGAGTCCACCACCGTGGTGCGCGACGGTCGCCCGGTGGCCCTGCCCGCCTCGGAGCTGGTGCCCGGTGACGTCGTGCGGCTTGCGTCCGGCGACCTCGTGCCCGCGGACCTGCGCCTGCTGCACTCGCGCAACCTCCAGGTGGAGGAGGCCGCCCTCACCGGGGAGTCCGTCCCCTCCAGCAAGCACGTCACGCCCGTCGCCAGGGACGCGGAGCTGGGGGACCGCACCAGCCTCGCGTTCGGGGGCACGCTGGTGACCTCCGGCACGACGACCGCGGTGGTGGTCGCCACGGGCAGCGCCACCGAGTTGGGCCGCATCTCCCACCTGCTGGAACAGACCGCCGACCTGACCACGCCGCTCACGCAGGAGCTGGCGCGACTGGGGCGGATCATCACCGGGGGCATCGTCGTGCTGTCCACCGTGCTGCTGGGCGTGGGGCTGCTGCGCGGGTACACGTTCAGTGACGCCGTGCTGGTGTCCATCACGCTGGCCGTGGCCGCCATCCCGGAAGGGCTGCCCGCCATCGTCACCATCGCGCTGGCCATTGGCGTGCAACGCATGGCGACCCGCCGCGCCGTCATCCGCAAGCTGCCCGCGGTGGAGACGCTGGGCAGCACCACCGTCATCTGCACCGACAAGACGGGCACCCTCACCCGCAACGAGATGACCGTGCGCGCGCTGTGGACCCCGCACGCGCCCTATGAGCTCACCGGCGTGGGATACGCCCCCGCGGGACAGCTCCTGCGGGACGGCCAGCCCCAGGAGGCACCGCCCGGGGATGTGCGCGCGCTGCTGCTCGCGGGCGCGCTGTGCAACGAGGCCGCGCTCCAGGCGGAGGAAGGGCGCTGGCGGATGACCGGCGACCCCACCGAGGGCGCGCTGCTGGTCGCCGCGGAGAAGGCGGGCCTGGGCGTGAGCGACCTGCGCGCCCGGCATCCCCGCCTGGACGCCATCCCCTTCGAGTCGGAGCAGCAGTTCATGGCCACGCTCCACGCGAACGAGGAGGACGGCCACGACTTGATCATCAAGGGCGCGCCGGAGGTGGTGCTGCGCCGCTGCACGGCGGAGACGGACGCGGACGACGTGCTGGCGGAAGTCGAACGCATGGCCCGGCAGGGGATGCGCGTGCTCGCGGTCGCGCGCAAGGACGCGCAGGGGGCCACGTCGCTCCAGGCTGGTGACGTGGAGGACGGCTTCACGCTGTTGGGATTGCAGGGGATGATCGACCCGCCCCGCGAGGAGGCCGTGGAGGCGGTGAAGGGCTGCCACACCGCCGGCATCCGCGTGAAGATGATGACCGGGGACCATCTGGCCACGGCGGAGGCCATTGGCATCCAGTTGGGCATCCACACCCCGGGACGCCCGGGCCTCACCGGCGCGCGCCTGTCGGAGCTGGACGACGCGGCCCTCACCCGCGCGGTGATGGACACGAACGTGTTCGCGCGCGTGGCTCCGGAGCACAAGCTGCGCCTGGTGCGCGCGCTTCAGGCGAAAGGGCACGTGGTGGCGATGACGGGCGACGGCGTCAACGACGCGCCCGCGCTCAAGCAGGCGAACATCGGCGTGGCCATGGGCATCACCGGCACGGCGGTGTCGCGCGAGGCGTCGGACCTGGTGCTGACGGACGACAACTTCGCCACCATCGTCTCCGCCGTGGAGGAGGGCCGGCGCGTCTACGACAACCTCATCAAGTCGCTGGCCTTCGTGCTGCCCACCAACCTGGGACTCGCCCTCATCCTCCTCATGGGCGTGGCCTTCTTCCCCATCCAGCAGGCCGGGGGCGTGCACGTGCCGCTGATGGCCATGCGCCCCACGCAGTTGTTGTGGATCAACCTGGTGGCCACCGTCACGCTGGCACTGCCGCTCGCCTTCGAGGCCCGCGAGCGCCACGTCATGTGCCGTCCCCCACGCGCCCCCGATGCCCCGGTGCTCAACCACTTCGTGGTGATGCGCACCGGACTCGTCGCGCTGTTGATGGCGGCCGGGGCCATTGGCCTGTTCCTCTGGGAGTTCTCGCGGCAGGCCGGGACCCACGCCGCGCTGGACCCGGCACCCCTGGCCGAAGCGCAGACGATGGCGGTCAACACCGTCATCAGCTTTCAAATCTTCTACCTGTGGCTGTGCCGCACGCTGAGCGCCCCGATGCGCGAGGTGGGCCTGTTCAGCAACCGCACCGTCTTCGTGGGCATCGCCACGCTGGTGCTGCTCCAGGCCGCCTTCATGTACGTGCCCTTCTTCCAGCGCCTCTTCGGCAGCGCGCCGCTGTCGGTCTGGGACATCGCCCGCTCCGTGCTGGCTGGCGCCGTGGTGCTGCCGGTGGTGGGTCTGGAGAAGTGGCTGCGTTCGCGAAGCGCGGCACGCTCCGGACAAGATGAAGCCCTGCCGGGCGGCCGGCCACGACTGCCCGCCTGACGTCTCGCCCTCAATCCCTTTCAGGCAGGAGGCCCGGCACGCGCCCGTGCCTCCTGGCCCTCTCGCGTCGAGGCTCCCGGGTGATGGCTACCTTCAAGGCATCCCCCCCGTGGAAGGCTTCCCATGACCATCGCCTGCGCCACCCTGCTCTCAGAGACATCCCGTGGTGCCGGCGAGGTGGCGGTCCTCCTCGCGCGGCGGATGGGCGTCCCGCTGTGCCTGGTCCATGTGCTGCCCGCCAACGCCGTGCGGACGCTCGGTCAGCCCATCTGGGAGGCCACGCAGGCCGCGTTGTTGGAGGAGGGCCGGCGGTTGGAAGCCATGGGCGGTGTGGCCGTGGACCGGGTCCTGCTCACGGGTGAGCCGGAGCGGGCCCTGGCGGAGCTGGTCGCGAAGCGAGGCCTCCAGTGGGTGGTGGCCGCCGCGCCGCGAAAGGACACGCCCTTCCTGGGCCTGGGTGGCACGGTCGACCGGATGGCGCAGGCCCTGTCGGTCCCCTTCCTGGTGGTCCGGGAAGGCGCCGCGCTGGAGGCGTGGGCGCGAGGCGAGCGGCCCCTGCGGGTGATGCTGGGGATGGACCGCTCGCGGCCCTCCGAGGTCGCGAGGGACCAGGTGAAGGCGCTCGCGCGGCTCGGGCCCCTGGACGTGGTGGGCGGTCGGGTGTTCTGGGCCTCCGAGGAAGCGGCGCGCCTGGGACTGGTCCATCCGCACAGCTACAAGGACGTGTCCGACGAGCTGCGGGAAGCCCTGACGCGAGAGGTGTCCACGTGGCTGGAGCCGCTGCGCACGGAGGACGTGACGGTGCGCGTGCGGTTGGAGCCGGGCCTGGGCCGCATCGCGGACCACCTGGTCGCGATGGCCTCCGATGAGCAGGTGGACCTGCTGGTGGTGGGCACGCACCACCGCAAGGCGCTCGCGCGGTTGTGGAGCGTGTCGCACCACGCCCGGCGACTGGCCCCCATGTCGGTGGCGAGCGTGCCCGTGCCCGACACCTCCGAGCAGGGCCTGGAGGAGGAGCTGCCCCGCGTGCGCACGGTGCTGGCGACCACGGACTTCCTGGCGGCCGGGGACCGCGCCATCGCGTATGCCTTCGCGCTGACGCCTCCCGGGGGCACGGTGCACCTGCTGCACGTCGAACCCGCGCGGGCGACGCCGGAGCAGCTCCAGGAGGCACGGCGCCAGTTGGAGCTGCGCGTGCCCCGCTCCGAACATGAGGGCGACCATCAGGTGGAGCTGTCGGTGCTCACCGGCGACGACGTGGCCAGCGTCATCACCCAGGCCGCCGAACGGTACGGCGTGGACCTGCTCTGCCTGGGAACGCATGGCCGCAGCGGCGTGGGCCGGGTGGTGCTGGGCTCGGTGGCCCAGCAGGTGATGGCGCGAAGCGACCGGCCCGCGGTGACGGTGCGCATGCCGCGCGCATGAAGCAGGTGGCCCGCCTTCGCATCCCCCGGGGGCCGATGCCACTCCAGCCGTGATGGGGATCCATCGGCGCGAACGCGCCAGGAGCCGTCCCATGCGAGCAGCCGTGTTTCGAGGCGTCAATCAGGTGGGCGTGGAGGACGTCGAACGTCCGAAGGCGCGCGCGGGCGAAGCCATCGTCCGGGTGACGCTCACCACCATTTGCGGCACCGACGTGCACATCGTGAAGGGTGAGTACCCGGTGAAGCCGGGCCTGACCGTGGGCCATGAGATGGTGGGCGTCATCGACGAGCTGGGCGAGGGCCTCACCGGCTACCGCGTGGGCGACCGCGTGCTGGTGGGCGCCATCACGCCGTGCGGTCAGTGCCGGGGCTGCCTGGGTGGGCACCCGGCCCAGTGCGGTCACGGCTCCGGCATCGAGGCCGCGGGCGGCTGGCGCCTGGGCAACACGATGAACGGCGTGCAGGCGGAGTACGTGCGCGTGCCCTTCGCGCAGGCCAACCTGGCCCCCATCCCGGACGAGCTGAAGGATGAACAGGTGCTGCTGCTGGCGGACATCGCGTCCACCGGCTTCAGCGGCGCGGAGTCCGGTGGCGTCCGCATCGGAGACACGGTGGTGGTCTTCGCGCAGGGGCCCATCGGCCTGTGCGCCTCCGTGGGCGCGCGGCTCATGGGCGCCTCGCTCGTCATCGGCGTGGACGGAGACGAGACGCGTCTGGCCATGGCGCGCAAGCTGGGCGTGGACGTGGCCATCGACTTCCGCCACCAGGACGTGGTGGCGGAGGTGAAGCGCCTGACCGGCGGCGGCGTGGACGTGGCCATCGAAGCGCTGGGAACGCAGCAGACCTTCGAGAGCGCGCTGCGCACGCTGCACCCCGGGGGCACGCTGTCCAGCCTGGGCGTGTACTCCGGCAAGCTCCAGATGCCCTACGACGCGTTCGCCGCGGGCCTGGGCGACCACCGCATCGTCACCACGCTGTGCCCGGGCGGCAAGGAGCGCATGCGGCGGCTCATGGAGATGGTGCGCACGAAGCGCGTGGACCTCACGCCGCTCTTCACGCACCGCTTCGCGCTCAAGGACATCCGCGACGCCTACGAGCTCTTCAGCCAGCGCAAGGATGGCGTGCTCAAGGTCGCCATCCGTCCGTGAGCCACGGCCGTCAGGGCTTCAGGTCCAGCAGGAACAGGTCGCGCACGCCCGAGGGCGCGAGCGTCATGGGGCCGGCGTCCAGCGGCGCGATGAGGCCGCCCAGGAACGTCGTCGCCCCCTGCCCGTCCACCGACACGCGGTAGCGGTCCATGGAGGTGGACACGCCCGTGGGGTGCGCCATGGCGAAGCCTCGGGTCCAGCGGGGCGTGCCGTCCAGACGGTCGAACTTCGCGGCGAAGAGGTTCATGTCGCTGCCGGGCGAGCCCGCGACGGGCCCCCGGCCCAGGTCGTCTCCGTGCTGATACCGGCCCACGACCACCAGGTCGTCGCGGTGGTCCACCGCGATGTCCAACCCCTCCAGGCCCAACTGCCGTCCCCAGCGCTCATCGCCGGAGCGGGTGTACGCGACGACGAACCCGTCCTGCGCGTGCAGGGGGCGGAACGTCTGCCCCGCGAAGCGGAGCGGTGAGAGGAAGGTGCCGGTGAGCACCACGCGGTTGCCATGCACGGCGACGCCCTGGCCCTCGCCGTTGACGGTGTCCACGCGCCGCTGCCACCGCCGCGTGCCGGTGGGCGACAGCCGGTTCACGAACGGGATGCGGTCCAACGGGGGATACAGGTCGGTAACAATCGTCCCCGCCATGTAGAGGTGGTCGTCCTCGTCCACGGCGACGCCGCCCGACTCACCGAAGAAGGGCTGCTCGACGTAGGCCCACTGGAAGAGGCCTTCGGGGGAGAAGCGCAGGAGGACCGGGGCGCTGTCCGCCACCACGTAGCGCGAGTCGAAGTAGAGGCCTCCGCGCAGCAGGCCGGTGACGGCGATGTTCCCCTGCCCGTCCGTGACGAGCGCGCGGGCGCCGAAGAAGCTGAAGAACTCCAGCGGGTAGGCCCTGGACCAGACGTGGTTTCCGGCCGCGTCGAACTCCGCGAAGAAGATGCCCGTCAGGAAGTCGCCCACGGTGAGCGGACCGCCGCCCAGGTCGATGCTCCCCTCGAAGCCACCGGTGACGAGCACGTGCCGCTCCCGGTTCGTGGTGAGCGCCGTCACCGGGGCCGGCACGATGCGCGTCCACAGCCGCTGCCCGTCCGGCCGGTACTTCGTCAGCGCGCAGGCCCGCATCGTGGATGTGCCGAGCTTCCCCACCGCATCCGACAGGCGCCCCTGGAAGTTCGCGGCCACCCAACGGTTTCCCTCCCCGTCATGCGCCACACCGCCCGCGGTCTCCTCACTGGGACCGGTGAGCCGAGGCGCCCGGCGCGTGCCTCCGGACAACACCGGCGCGCTGGAGGCGCGGTGCCACGTCCGCGAACCCGGGTCCCTGTCCTCCCCCTCTGAATCGTCGAGTTCCCCGCCACAGCCCGCGAGCACCACCGCGAGCACCACCCACCCCCACCCCGACCGCTGTCGCATGCGTCCCTCCCCACGGGTCCGGCTTCCGCGAGGCATGGGCTCCGCGAATGCCGACAGTGTGGGTCCCGAGGGGTTGGGGGAAGCGACCTTCCAAGGCGATGGCCCTGCGAGATTTCGTGCGGAACCCCCACCGGACTACGGCGTCGCCGCGTAGCGCGCGAGGCTCTCGGGCAGCTTCGCCGCCAGGTCCTCCGCGCCGCTGAGCGTGAGGCCCAGGTCGTTCAGCAGGCCGTCCTCCACGCCGTAGATCCACCCATGCACCGTGAGGTCCTGCCCGCGCAGCCACGCGTCCTGCACGATGGTGGTCTGACAGACGTTCTGCACCTGCTCCAGCACGTTCAATTCGCAGAGCCGGTCGTGCCGGAGCTTCGGTGACAGACCTTCGCCCAGGAACCGCTCGTGCTTCTGGTGCACGTCCTGCACGTGGCGCAGCCAGTTGTCGGCCAGCCCCACCCGGCGGCGCTCCAGCGCGGCCTGCACACCGGAGCAGCCGTAGTGGCCACAGACGATGATGTGCCGGATGCCCAGCAGGTCGATGGCGAATTGCAGCACCGACAACGAGTTCAGGTCGGTGTGCACCACCACGTTGGCGATGTTGCGGTGGACGAACAGGTCGCCCGGCATCAGGTTGACGACCTGGTTGGCCGGCACCCGGCTGTCGGAGCAGCCGATCCACAGGTACTCCGGCGCGTGGGAGGCGGCCATCTTCGTGAAGAAGTCGGCGTCCTTCTCCACCATCGACGCGGCCCACTGGCGGTTGTTCCGGAACAGCACCTCCAGCTTCCGGTCGCCCGCGCTTCGGTCGGTCATCGTCGCATCCAGAGAGAGGGGCGTGCCCCGGGGGAGTCGCGACTCTACCGGGTGGGTGGGGACCTTGGCCGCCGCTGTTTCCCCAGGGGCGCCGGAATATGCGCGCGGGCCGGCGTAATCACCTCCGAAGGCGGCATTTCTCCGCTCGACCTCCTCCGGAGTCTCCTCATGGCGCAGCAGCTCCTCCGTTTCTCGCGGCTCCTTCCGGTCCTGGCCGCTTCCGTGCTGGCCGCCTGTGGCGGAGAGGACGACCCCGGCGACTCCTGCATCCGGGACATCACCGAGAAGCAGAGCGCGGCGACGACCTGGTCGCCCGGGGACGACAACTGCGCCTATTCGGTGAAGGGGGTCGTGGAGGTGAGCGGCGCGCTGACCATCGCGCCCGGCACGGTGGTCCGCTTCGGGCCAGACGCGGGCCTGCTCATCACGGAGACGGGCTCCCTCAACGCGGTGGGCACCGAGGCCCAACCCATCACCTTCACGGGGACGACGCAGACGCCGGGCTTCTGGAAGGGGCTCGCGTTCAAGTCCAACAACCCCGCCAACGTGCTGGAGTACGTGACCGTGGCCTACGCGGGCAGCGAGTCGGCCTTCTGCTGCGACTTCTTCTACGGTGTCGGCGGCGGCATGGATGCCAAGGCCGCCGTGCTGCTGGGCTCCAACCTGCGGGACGCCGCCAGCACGGTGCGCATCACGCACACCACGATCGAGAAGAGCGGCGCCTTCGGTCTCTTCGCCTTCAACAAGGCCCGCCTGCCCGGCTTCTCCCAGAACCTCTTCCGGGGCAACCTGGGCGCGCCCGTCAGCCTGACCATGTCCCTGGTGGGCGCGCTGGACAGCGCGAGCATCTACTCCGGCAACAGCGCGACCAGCCCCGCCGCCAACGGCGACAACACCGTCCACGTCCAGGCGGCCCCGACGGCGGACTCCGGCGCGACCCAGACGCTGCGCAAGCTGGACGTGCCCTACGGCATCGCCACCGGCAGCCCGGACACGACGGTGCCGTACACGGGGGCGCTCACCATCGAGCCGGGCGTGCGGCTCCAGTTCGAGGCGCAGTCGGGCCTGCGCATCGAGCAGGACGGTTCGCTGGTGGCGCGGGGCACGGCGGCGGAGCGCATCGTGTTCACGGGCAGGACGGAGACGTCCGGCTACTGGAAGGGCATCTCCATCCGCTCCTCCAGCGGCAACAACGTCATCGCCTTCTCGGACGTGAAGTTCGGCGGCTCGGATGACTTCTGCTGCGACTACTTCACGAACACCGGGGACATCGTCGCCAACATCACCGTGGGTGGCGGTAACGGTTCGAACCAGGGCCGGCTCCAGCTCACGGACTCCGTCATCTCCGGGAGCCCCGAGTACGGCGTCTTCGCCTTCAAGGCGGCCGTCTTCAGCGAGAGCGGCAACACCTACAGCGGCAACACCCAGAACTTCGCACGCGAAAACTGAAGCGGCGCCTCCAACACCGCTTCGCCCGCCGCGCGCCGTCCAGAAGGACGGCGCGCGGCGGTCGATTTCCAACGGGCTATTGGGGGGCAATCTCCCCGTGGACCCAGCCGGAGGCAGAGTCGTAATAGCCGAGGCCATTCCGCATGATGCTGAAGAAGCCCTCGAACGCGAGCGGCTGCAACGTCGGGTAGCCATCGCTGTCCCCCGCGCCATCCGCGGACTGGGCCTCGAGCCTCAGCTCGGCCCCCGTCTCCATGTTCCCCAACACGATGGGCTCGATTTCGACCTCGGAATTGTACGGGGTCCGCGTCATCCGCAGGACCAGCGGCAGGCCCTCCAGGGCGGGAACCACCCGGCTCTGCAGCGCGTCGGACGCCGTGCCTCCGAACTGGAGCGTGACCGGGCTGGTGACCACCTCCACCCGCTTCTCGTAGGGGCCCGGGAACCGGGTCACCGTCGAGGACGCGAAGCTGATGACGAAGGGCACCGTGGTGCCGCCCAGCGACGCGAAGATGGATGGGTACTGCGGTCCGCCCAAGAGCGTAAACTCCACGGAACCGGAGATCCAGCCACCGTGATCCACGCTGAAGCCCACGTCCGCGGTGGCCTCTCCCGCCACCTTGAAGAGGAAGCGCACCGGCCGCGTCTGGCCCTCGCCCACGGTGAACGACATGGGGTTCGGCGACACGAGCGTGGCGGGCACCGTCTGGCCGGGCGCGTCCGTGCGCTCCACGTGCCATGTTCCGGTCATCTGCACCGAGTAGAGGCCCGCCAGCAGCGGGACGCTCACAGTGTCGGCGGACGTGTCGGTGATGGTGATGGACTGCGGCCCCGTGATGGCGAACGACGCCCCCACGAGCTTGTAGCTGCGCCCCGCCGTCGTCGTCGCGACCAGGGGCAGCTCCAGCAGGCCCTCCCCTTCGTGAACGACGGGCGTGGACGGAATGGACGCCTCGCCACAGGCGACCGCGAGCAGCGCAATCGCTGACACAAGACACTTCCTCAAACCTTGCATGGACTTCCCCCTCAGGAAGGGAAGGACGATAGGGTTTCGGACATTTCAGCGTCAAGCCAGACGGACCCACACGGGCAATGACAGCCAGACCCGCTCGTGGCGTGCACCCGAATCACTGCTTTCCCAGGGTTTGCATCCTTCCTCGGGCCTCGCGCAGGCTGCCGGTCCATGAGCGATTCCACCGCCCCCAAGACCGCCGACCTCTGTGACGCCCACGCCGGCACCGCGCACTTCCAGGTCGCCGAGCCGGGCTTCTTCGACTACGGCGGCCGCCGCGACTTCCAGGGCCCCATCAGCACCGTGCGCGCCCCGGAAGACAACTCGCTGGTCCGCAAGGCCGTGGAGGAACCGGGCCGGGGCCGCGTGCTGGTGGTGGATGGCGGGGGCAGCCGCCGCTGCGCGCTGGTGGGAGACCAACTGGCCGCGCTTGCCCAGAAGAACGGCTGGGCGGGCGTGGTGGTCAATGGCTGCATCCGCGACGCGGAGGAGGTGGGCCGCACCGACGTGGGCGTGAAGGCGCTGGGCACGCATCCGCTCAAGAGCGGCAAGCGCAATGAGGGCCAGCGCGACGTGGAGGTGCGCTTCGCCGGCGTGACGTTCATTCCGGGACACCACCTCTACGCGGACGCGGACGGCATCGTCACTTCGGAGCAGGCGCTGCACTGATCCTCGGAGGAGGAGTACGGTTCCCGGGTCGCCACCGCCGTCCCACCGCCGCGCCGCGCACGCTGAACGCCAGGAAGGAACCCCGCCCATGAGCTCCGCCACCGACCCGAAGCACCCCGCCCCCCCGCAGGACGCCGCCGCCCTGCAGGAGCAGACGAGGAGCGCCTTCACCT